>JBDRPF010000071.1:0-73091 GCA_043827325.1 Pseudomonadota bacterium
AGTCCCGGCAATGGTAGTGCTCACCATAAAGAAGTGTGTGTTTGTAGTCAACGGCTTCATCTTTACGCACCCGCACACCACAGTGGGCACAGTCAACATATTGAATATCTTCTTTTTTCATAACGATTCAGTAGAGTTCAAACTTTTTCATTATTTACTATTATACAAAAGTTCGTTGGTTTGAACTGGAGTATTGGATTAATGGAGTGTTGGAAAATTTTTTTGCCCAATACTCCACTACTCCAGCACTCCAATGGTTCTTCACGGGGTTAAACCGTTTTACCAATATTTTACGGTATGTTTTTAGGTATCTCGCTTTATCGGTTTGTGCATCGGCAGCCCATAAATTGTATCAATAAAATATTCACAGTTCTCTGGGCCTATCTCTGCTACCTCGTGCCGGAATTTTGCGCAAATCTCCAACCCTTTTTCCTTGGCGCCCGGAGGAAAACCTTTCTCATCGGACAAATAGCGCTTCTCAAGTTTGTCAATCTGCTGCATATATTCTTCGTAACTGATTTCTTCTATGGCCATTTACACTCCGTTTTCAGCTTCCTCTACGGCTTTATTAGCCTTTTGAATTATTTCGATAAACGCGTCCGATTGATAGGTTTCGATACCAACAGGTCCCATGTCATTGACTTTATCAAAAGCACGCTCTTTTTCAACGTGGGTTGCCAGGGCTTTGACTGCCTCAAACAATCTTAAGCTTGTTTTCCCGTCCGTATCAGAGTCTTCCGGTCCGTTTTCAACCTCGCTGATTACCTTTCTCGTATCGACAATTAAATCATAAAATTTGTCCGATAGATAGTAGTCCGTTCCACTGCACCCTCCGGCAGCGGCTTTGTCAAAAACAGACTCTTTATCAATATAAGTTACCAGAGCTTTTGAAGCCTCAAACAGTGTCAAAAACTCATCCTTCATTTAGCTCTTCTCCCCTTCGCTTTTCGAATCTTACATTACTGCCAATGCCGGCAAGTTGCATATGAATTCGGGTTAAGTGCTTTGATCCTTCTCACCCTGTTCTTTTTCTTGTTGACGTTTATCAATTTCATCCTTGAATCTTTCGGCAAATGCTGTCTTGAAAGCTTCGATTTCCATGGCCTCTTCGTGTCTGCCCAAAAAGGTCAGGGCCATGCCCTTGAATACGTGGGCTTCCTTGATATCCGAATTTAAGACCAGGGCATCATCAAAGTACGGCAGGCTTTCTTCGTATTTTTGCAGACCCAGCAGGGCATGGCCCTTGGCCGCCAGGGCATGCGCATTGTCGCCTTGCTCTGCCAGTATTTGATCTAAAATTTCAATCGCCTCTTCACAGCGGCTCATATCGTTCAGGGCAAGGGCCTTAAACTGCATGGCCGACACATTTCCCGGTCTGAGAGCCAGCTCTTTGTCACAACAAAACACGACCTCTCCCAAAAGCCCTTGTTCAGCCAGCTTCAAGGCCCCCTCCATCCAGGAGATTTTGTCTTCCGGCTTGACATCAATGACTTTCATTATCACGGATTCGTAGGTTTGCGCAACGGTGTGATTTCCGGTACGCGCCACCGGCACGTCATGGCCGGGGAGAATATTTTCAATCTCTTTTTTCATGAGCTGCCTGAGCCCGTACAGATAATGGTCCAGCCTTCCGCCGCCGGCTTTATCAGTGTCTGACAAGGCGTTGGGCAATACGGTGTCGCCGGTAATAGCCGTTTTGGTCGCTTGGTGATACAGGCAGATGCTGTCGATGGTGTGCCCGGGCGTGTGGATCACCTCCCATTCAAAACCGCTCAACTCGAGCGTTTCCCCCCCTTCAATTTCGGTCAGGCGGAATCCGGTCCCTGTGAGCATTTTTTTAAACTCTGCAGGGCCGCCGGCGTGAACGATAATTTCCACATCTTTTTTTTCCATGATCGGAGGATATCTCAAAAATTCGAAGACACCCATGCAGTGGTCACGGTGTCCATGGGTGAGAACGATCTTTTTGATGTCCAGAATACTGAACCCTAATTTTACAAGTTCATTAAAAATGGTGTAATCATTCCCCGGATCCACGACGGTCAGGTAATCACCGGCAAGGACATAGACGTTGCTGGAATGGTGATATCCGATCAGAAACTTGCTCTTTTCAAAGACAGGGTCTTCAATCTTCATAATCTCGGCAATGGAGAGCCACCCTGGATGATCCGGCTCTTCTTGGGGATACACTTCATCCTCCATCAGGGGCTTGTATTCTTCGTCCGGGTTCTGTTGTTCTTGTTTTTTGGTCTCTTCGGTCATTTTGTTTCCTTTGCGATTGTTGAAATATTGGCAAATTAGATCTTAACATATTGTGTTTTATGACAAAAATCTTTTCATGCTGCCACAAAGGCACCAAGACACGAAGAAAAACATATAAAAACTTAGCCTTGTGTCTTGGTGCCTTTGTGGCAAACAATTGTTGGTTACGGTTCGTCTGCGAGTGAGTTAATAGTACATAAAGGCCAAAATAACAAGTCTATTTGCAAAAAAATCCCCCTCTCCGAATAATTCGAAAAGGGGGATTCTGGTTTAAACTATGCCTCTCCCCTGCAAGCAGGGGAGAGGGTGTTTTGTTATGGGTTTATGATGGCTACCCGATATAGTCCAGCGTATAAGCCAGTTTCATCTTATCATCCGGCCACCACTTCTTGCTGATCTTTTCTTTGCCGGGATAGACGTCTTTTCCGTCTATCTTCTCGATAAGCAGATCGGCAAACATAAATCCCGTGAGCTTGTGTTTTTTGACGACATCAGCCGGAATCAAAACGACAAGGCCGGTCTCTTTGGCACACTCCCACTCAAAGGCTTCATTGGGAGCTGCGAATTCCTTGCCGGTTTTGCCGCTATAAAGCTTGAGCAGCTTGCCTTTGACCTTCATTTTCGGCTTCATGGCAAACTCCTCGTACAACTCATCGGATATGTGCCACCAAATGGCTCTCATGTTCAAAGCGGTATATCCTTTGACGAGCATGGGATCAAAGCCGCAGATACCCACACGACATTTTTCAGGCATATCAAACCTCCTTTTTACTTTCGTTGGTTTCCACTTTATCTAACTGGTCGCGAAGATCTTCAACCTGGCTATAGCAATAATTCATGAACTCGCCGGCCTCGGATTGGCTGAGATGTTTGGCCTCAAGCAATCTTGTAACATAGGGATAAAGCTGCTGCTGGATTTCTTCAGTAAATTCCAAAAGCACATATTCGTTATCCCCGTCCGGGGATGCCCAGCTTAGAAAACCCCTTTTCCAGTTGTTCAGCATCCCCTTGAGGGTATCGAGTTCCTTGATTACATTTTCTTCCATGCTACTTCTTCTTCTTGTCTTCAAAGGCATAGCATTTTTTGACCACGTTGAAGTCTGCTACACACCAGTAATGGGGCCAGTGGATCTTTTTGCACCAACCGATAATGTCTGCGGGCGGAAACTTGGAGCCCTTGAGAACCGGCTTCAAGCCTGTGCAGCCCCAGCATATATGATCACTCGATTTTTCCGGAATCATTATGTTTTCCAGAAATTCTTCAGGTGTTAATTCTGCCATAAGTCACTCCTTTCTAAGTTACCAGTCCTTGACTTCGCCTTTGGCGAGTTTCTGCTGATACTCTTCCCAGACTTCGGGCGACAGTTTCTGAATATCCCAGTTAAAACCAAAGCTGCCGGCCAAACCGGCCGACGGCGGCTGCGGGCGCCATCCCCGCATCGGTCGTCCCCGAATGCTGAACTTGCACATGTCGGCGGTACCCGTCAACCAGGACCTGGGCATGCACTCGTACGGCCGGGTTCGGCCCTCGGTAGCAGGCCGGTAGTTGGCATAGCCATCGTACGGCATATCCGCGTACAGCGGCATGATGTCGGCCTTCTCGCCGGGCCGGTCTTCAGGGCCCTTGTACATAAACCCGTTAATCATGTAGATGTAGGTCACATTGCCGCACCCGGCACAAGAGATCGTGCCTTCCCAGTTCCAGAAATAGTATGGGTCGAGGTAGTTGATGGTGTCACAATCTTTTCCACCTACTTGTTTTTTGCACCAAATTATATCACACACTATACCACCTCCTTTGTTATATCCAGGCCTTGTCATACCACTCCTGAATCTTGCTAAGCGGTACACCGAGCCAGTCTTGGTAGACTTTTTTATTGTCCGCACCCACCGGACGCCAGTGCCAGTTGATCCTGCGCGGAGTTTTTTCCATATGTCCGCAGCTGTAGCCGCAGTGGACCAGCATATCGCCGAACAGAGGATCATCCAGCCACCTTACCGTGCCTCTTTCCCTGAAGTGCGGGCTTTCGTAAGTCTCGCGGTCGTTGCGAACCGGTTCGGCCAGAATGCCGGCAGCTTGCAGGGTCTTGGCAACCTGGGACCGGGACTTGTCTTCGGCCCATTTTTCCAGCGCGGTGTAGATTTCCACCTGGGCTTCGCCTTCGCAGCGTGCATTATGAGATTTATATTTCTCATAAAGATTCTTCATGCCGGTAATGTTGCAAAGCTCTTTGAAGTCCGCATCCTGGAAGGCACTGACCATGACATAGCGCGCGCAGAACTTGTCCTGCGGATTGTCGGCATCCGGAAAATCGGACTTGCCGCACAGGATGATGCCGTGCACGGACAGCTGGGTGTCCCAGTTGCCCCAGCGCTGGCGGACGATACCGAACTTGCCGTACATAGGCAGGGTATGTCCGAGCATTCTGGTCGGGACCTGTACCTGGGAGAACTCGATCATGGTGCCCAGCCCGGTCTTTCTGCGATGGTGGATGCCCGCCAGGATTGCGCAGGTAATCAGGTTGCCGGATTGCCAGTCAATGACCCAGTTGGTCTGCTTGGTGGCGTGCCCGCCCATGTACTCGTGCATACCGGTGATCGAGGCGAGTCCGGCGTGGGCCTGGCCCAAAATGTCGTAGGAGCCGCCGAAAATCTTGGGACCGTATCCGAAACCGCCGCCCCAGACATAGATGAACCGGGGGTTGATTTCAGACAGGTACCGGTAGCTCATTTTCCACTTGTCCAGGGTTCCCGGCCGGTACAGCTCGGTGAGCCCGTCAAACTTTTTCACCAGCCCGTAAAAGACATCCACCATTTCGGGAATGTGGTAGTCCATGGTCAAAAAGTACTTGTTGGGGTTGGCGTTGGTGAAACCCAGGCCGGTTCCGGTCATGGGGCGCGTGTCGTGCAGCGGATACAGATAGCACTCGTTAAACGGAGAGGTGTGCCGCATGGCATCCCCCATCCTGGGCATCTCGATCTTGACCACCTGAGCACCATGCTCGGCAAGGTTGGCCACGGAGTGCGGCGTGAAGATGTACATGGTGCAGCTCAGCCACTTGATGCCTTTGAGCGCCGCGGGTTTGGCGTGTTCATTGCCCACGTCAAAAGCTTGCTTGCAGTACTCCTCGTAGGGCATTTTGAACTCTTCCATTTCTCCCTTGCTCTTGGGGCCTGGCAGGTCTTCTATGCGTGTTACTCTTGGGTCTTTTGCCATTATATCACCCCCTTCTGTTTTAGTTCATTGACCGTGGTCTGATTCATTCCACACCATTTCATGTATATTTCATAGTTGTCAAATCCGAGATCCCTGCCCATCCATTTACACCTGGACGGTGCATAGACCTGATAGGAGGCCGGGCTGGAAGCAATCAGCAGCGGGCCGTAGTCGGTCTCCTGGACGTACTGCCAGGGGCGGTATTTGAAGTGGGGGAACTCCGCGACCTCGTCGATGTACAGCAGCGGTCCGGCCGCAAGCTGGTACTCGAGCAGTTTCAATTCAGCCTCGACCCTGCACTGGTCTCTGAGCCAGCGGGTGGTCACGGTATAGGTTTTGATCAGGGCGTGCAAAGCGTTCCGGGCCCCGACCTCCTTGAGGAAGGGATCTTCGTGGATCAGCCGGCCGAACTGGTGGTAATCGCGCTCTAAGCAAAAGCCGATGTTGTACCAGAGCTTGTCGGTCTGCCCGCCGATCATCATGTACCCGTCCTTGCAGGGGTTCCAGGCATACTGGTTCAGGTTGGGGTCCCAGCCGCCGGATCGGCCTTTGATGCTGGCGTTGAACCCGTACCAGGTAATATCAAAGTCGATGATGTCCATCAATGTTTCGGCACCGGTGCACTCGACCATCTGACCGGTGTTGCCCAATTCGTCTCTCCAGTAAAGGGCCGCCATGGCATTGAGGAATGCCTGTGCGCCGGCCACATAGTCTTCCAGCCAGATACCCGAACGGGTCGGATCGCCGCCCTTACCGCGGGGCAGCAGGTCCTGGGCCAAACCGGTGTTGTGCACCCATGCATTGGCACAGCTGCCAAAGGGCGCTAATTCCCACTGGCCGAACTTGGACTGCTTGTCCTTCCAGGGGCCCCACTGGCCCATTACGCCGACCCAGATGTAGATCATCTTTGGGTTGGCTTCCTTGAGCTGACGGTAGCCGATGCCCAGGTTGTCCATGTAGCCGGGGGGCATCCCGTCGATCAACACATCCACGTTGGCCGCCATTTTCTTGAAAACTTCCTGGCCGTCCGCGGTTTCCACATCCAGGGTGACGCAGTGCGTGTTCACCGTCTCGGCGACAAACTCCATCCCGCACTTTTCACCGGTTGTCTTATTTTCCAGCAAATACTCTTCACGGCCGAACGGCGTCAGCTTCCTCAAGGGATCGCCGCCAGGCGGTTCAATGGAAACACACTCTGCCCCGCTTTCGCCGAACATAGAAGTGGCAAACTTGTGCCCCAACCGCCAGAGCCCGATATCCAGGACCCTGAGGTGTGACAGAGACTCATCTTTGCCGTATCTATCTGCGAATTTGAAGTTTTTCTCAGCCCACTCACAGAACTCCAGCGCCTTCCGTTTTTCGTACACCGGTTTTACCTGCTCGTAGGACGGCGGCGGTGTGACCGGGTAGGGTCTGACATCCATGTCCATAAGACCAATGGTGTCGAGCCGGCTTTTTATTTCAATATCTCGTTTTTCTGCCATATTTTACCTCCAAAATAGTTTAAATTCCACTTAAGAATTTATCCGGAATCATTCTCAGCATCAGAGGAACGGCATTCTTCCTCCTTACTGACTTTTTATCACCCCCTTTTTCATTAGAATTCGGCCATACCCGGCAACACAATTTTTATATATATGCACCAGCGCAAATCCTTGACACACAACCCGTTGCAGAATGATAACATGAAATGCCGCCGGCAGCCGATCTGTCAATCGAATTAACTATGTTTTACCGCTCGATTGGTTTTGTTCTTTCCGATTCGTTCGGAGGATTTAAATGTAACTCTCCGATATCACCTCCTTTAAACAGTAAAAAATTCTTGCGATTAAGTAAATCAAAAAATGAATCAAATTCAGTGACTATAAACTTACAGTTGAAATATTGTCAAGGGAAAAAATGAATATTGTTTAATGTGATAAATGAATTCATTAACTGTATAGCCTTTAGTGAAGAATTGTGTCAAGAGAAAATTGGTTTGATTTTCAAAAAAACCAAATCGTATTTCATTTAATCTTGGGAGGTTAGAAAAATACTGGGATGTGAAAGAACCGGGGGAAACGAAATGTCCACATAGGGTGTTTGGAATAGAAACAATATACAATATATAGGGGTGTTTGGATTGGCGATCCGAGGACATTTTATCTTGCAAAATAATTCAGGGCAAAATAATTCTTTCGTGCTTTATCCCCGTCGGGATGCTTCGCGCGTGACACTATTTTTCCCCTTGCAATTTGTTCTGTGATATCCTATACAAAATATTTTTGGTTCATTATATAAAATCGCTCTGCAATTTTATCCAACGCGGCTTCGCCGCTCAAAAAATTTAATTCTAAGGGTTGATTTAGTAAAAAGTTGTCAGTCTATCAAAAATTAAAACAAATGAGCGAAAGAAATAATAAATTGATTTTCTGTGGAAAGGAGGTGAATTTTCAATAACCTGTCTCTGCCGCCTGCCTGAACAACGGCAGAAAAGGAATTGAAAAACCCGGCGTTAATCAGCCTTGAACTCCTTCTCTCTGTTTTGATGCGATATGAAACGGACCGTCGGGTTCAAGGCACGTGTTAAATTCATTATACTAAAGGGAGGTTTAAACTATGGGTAAAATACCGGAAAACATGCTGCCACCGAAAGATCTGTGGCCTGAATATTTAGTTCCAGAAGAGTTTGCAGATACGCCGGATGAGTTAAATCTGGCTGACTTTCTGCTCGACCGCCATGTACGCGAAGGCAGGGGTGACAATGCTGCTATCAAGTTTATGGACCAGACCATCTCCTATGCCAAGCTGCAGGAAATGGTCAATAAGTTCGGGAACGCGCTCAAAAACGTCGGCGTTGGAGCCCAGGACCGAGTGGGGATTCGTCTGGTGAATTCCATTCAGGCCCTGGTGGCCATCTTTGCCATTGAAAAAATCGGCGCGATTCCGGTACCCACTTCTCCGCTATGGTCCGGCGAAGAAGTCGCCTTTGTGGCCAACAATGCCGAGATGAAACTTTTTATTGTCAATGCCCCGTTGATGCCTCCGGTTGAGCAGGCCAAACCGAATTTTAAATACGGCACCAAGGTCATCGTCATCGGCGGAGAAGCCGCCGCAGTAAAGACGGCCGGCAACCTGGTCTACGAAGAGATGCTCGCGGCCGGTTCCGACAAGCTGGAAGCCACCATGCTCAAGGGAACCGACATCGGCATCATGTTATACACCTCGGGCACCACCGGCATGCCCAAAGGCTGCGTGCACTTTGTAAAACCGATTGTTATCGAGACCAAATTAGTCAACAAGCATGTTTACAATATGAAACCCGGTGATTGTCTGGGCGGGGCCGCGCCGGTTTCCTTTGCGGCCGGTTTCGGCACCTTCACCCTGATGCCGTTTGAAGGGGGCGCCGCTATTTCCCTGATTCCAAAGTTCACACCGCCGGACATGCTGGATCTGATTCAAAAACATAAAATCACCATCCTCACCGGTCTGCCCACCGGCTACCGCGCCCTGATGAAGTTCCCAAAATTCAAGGATTATGACACCAGTTCGATCCGTCTCTACACCTCGGGGGGCGACGCTCTGGGCGTTGAAACGCTCGAGGGTTGGAGAGCACTAACCGGAAAGCCCATCTGGGAAGGCTTGGGCGGCACGGAGATGCTGCACCTGGTCACTTCCAATACCATGAACGACGAACCGATGCCCAACTCCATCGGCAGAGCCCTGCCCGGCGTACAGTGCAAGGTCGTGGATGCAGACTGGAATGACTGCAAACCGGACCAGGTCGGCAGCATGGTTATTAAGGGACCCTCGGGAAGCCTGTACTGGAAGCCTTACGAGGATAACGAAAAGCTCATCAAATCCCAAAAGAAGGGCGTGGTCAACGGCTGGAACCAGATGGGTGACGCGGTTTTCATGAAAGAAGACGGCAACATCTTCTTCGTTTCCCGCGAAGACGATATGATCAAGAGCTCCGGCTACCGTATCGGGCCTGCCGAGGTGGAAGAAGCCATCGAAAAGTTTCCGGGTGTTGCCGAAGCCGGCATAATCGGCATTCCTGATCCGGACAAGGGC
The DNA here is from genome assembly GCA_043827325.1 of Pseudomonadota bacterium. Lineage (GTDB taxonomy): Bacteria > Desulfobacterota > Desulfobacteria > Desulfobacterales > UBA11574 > JBDRPF01. Next base: position 9,533 of record JBDRPF010000071.1, read on the forward strand.
CAGATTACCAAGGCCTTTGTGGTGCTGAAGGAAGGCGTTGAAGGCAACGACGAGTTCTTTGAAAACCTCAAAACATTCTTGAAAGAACACATTGCCATCTACAAACTGCCCAGAGAAATCGAATACAGAACCGAGCTGCCGCGCACACCCACCGGCAAGCTCTTGCGCCGTCATCTGCGCCCGGCCAAATAAGGCGCACCTGTCAGACGCATTTTCAAACGCACGATCCCCTCACCTCTTTCGGGGTGGGGGGATTTTTTTTTGGCAAAATAATTACGGGCAAAATAATTTGCTGTTTATCAAATCATTTATGCCACCCCGAACAGGCGCGTTCGTCCGTATATTCTTGAACGCATAATCCCATTATTTCATCAGGGTGGTGTGATCTTTTATTAAATTAAATCCCATAAAACCGGTATGGTATAGCCCGCCTCAACTTCCTGAGAATTTAAAACAATTTTTGCAATTGCCCTTTACACGGGTGGCCATTTGAAATACATATAAAATCGCATCGCGATTTTATATAAAAGGAGGAAAAACGATGGTAAATTTGCCGGTTGCATTAAAACCCGCGGAACGTGTCGAAATCACCACGCTGATCGATAATTACATCGATCTTCTCTTGCCCCCTACAGACATCGTCACACGGCCGCCGCTGGCCAAAGGCGGAAAAATTCTGGCCGACACGCTGCTGGCGGAGCACGGCCTGTCACTGCTCGTCACCGTTTACAACGGAGAACAAAAAAATACCGTCCTCTTTGACACCGGATACACCGGTGTCGGCGTACTCCACAATATGGAAAAACTGGAAGTGCGTATCGAGGACATCGAAGCCATCGTCATCAGCCACGGACACATGGACCACACCGGTTCCCTGATCCCCATTCTCGACAAAATACCCGGCCGGATTCCGCTGGTGCTTCATCCGGGCGCTTTTATATATCCCCGGTACACCGCCGCCCCGGACGGTGCCAAGCGCCTGTGGCCCAGAACCCTGGTGAGGGATGAACTGGTACAAAAAAACATCGAACTTGTGGAAAGTAAAACACCGACGCTCATCGCTGGCGACAGAATCATGGTCACCGGCGAAGTGAAGCGCACCACACCATTTGAAAAAGGGATGCCCAACGCGCTTCTGGAGAGAGATGGAAAATTCGTGCAGGATCCCATCTCGGAAGACCAGGCGATTGTCGTAAACCTCAAAGACAAGGGGTTGGTGGTCATTTCCGGCTGCGCGCACGCAGGGATCGTCAATACGGTCATGTCGGCCCGGAAAGCCGCCGGGGAAGAGGCTGTCCATGCGGTCCTCGGGGGATTTCACCTCTCCGGTCCTTTTTTTGAGAAGATCCACGATGACACGGTCCTGGAATTGAAAAAGATTGACCCGGAGGTCGTTGTACCCATGCACTGTACGGGATGGAAGGCCATTCAGCGATTCCAGAAAGAATTTCCCTCCCAGTTTGTGCTCAACAGCGTGGGGTCCAAAATAACGCTTTCCTGATGCCTCAGAGATAAGCGGACAGGCGCATTTTTAACACCCTGATTTTTATTAAAACGATAATGTTTTTGTAATATGTTCAATTTCGAATATCGAACACTGAATATCGAATGTCGAAGGTTAGCCATGAAAATAAAACCTGAAAATTATCGAAACGTTCTCCTGTTCTTTTTTAAACATATCGCTGTCGTTGTCTGTCTGTTGATTTCATCCTTTTTAAGTGACGCCGGCGCAGCCTCAACCATAAAGATCGGCGAGATCAACCCTCTCTCAGGAAGGTTCGCCCAGCAGGGTCTTGAGATCCATCAGGGTGTAAAAGTCGCGTTGGCCGAAGCAAACGAAGCCGGCGGGATCGGCGGTCAAATGCTGGAGCTTGTCTCCCGTGATGATCAGAGCCTGCCGGATGTGGCCATCTCCAGGGCTGAAGAATTGTGCGGAAAAATTGATGTGCTTGCAATTACAGGTGGTTACGTGGATTCCCTGGTGGGACCCATCAGCGAAGTGGCCAGAAAATATAAAACACCCTACGTGGCCAGTGCGAGCCTTCAAAAGGAACTGGCAATGAACGAAAACCCTTATTTTTTCAGGGTCTCAAGGCTTCAGGGATTCGTTGAACCGCTTTGCAATGCCCTTGCCGAACAGTTTCAACCCGAACGACTGGCCATCATTCACGCATCAACCCCCGGATCTACGGAACTCGCCCGGGACCTGGAAGCCTGCCTTCAGGCCCGCGGCACGACCGTGGCACTCATGGAAAAATTTCGTCCCGGCACGCCCGATTTCACACCGCTTATCGGCAAGCTTTCCAGCATGAACGTTGATGTTATCGTCTCCGGCGGCTTCACCCCGGACCACATGCTTCTGATACGCCAACTCAAGGAAAACAGGGTAAGCCCCAAAGCCTACATCGGTCCTTTCGGCATCGCATATGAAAGCTTTATTCAGGCAATGGGTGACAACGCCGAATACATGTACAGTACATCCGCCTGGGGTCCTGAGTTCACGCTTCCGGGTACGGAAAAAACTTCAGCGGCATTTGTCCAAAGATTCCGCCAGATGTTCAACGGGCAGCCCAATACGACAAACATGCACGGTTACACTTCCGCCCGGGCACTGATCGCGGCCATGGGGGAAGTCGTGAACCGCGACATGCCGCTCACCGGCGATAATATTCGCCGGATGCTTTCTGAAATTGACATGGCGCTTCCCATGGAACAGCTTGTCTTTGACCCGCAGGGGGATCCCATGCACTACAGTCACGTGGTCGTTCAAATTCAGAAAGGTAAAATCGAAGCAGTCTATCCACCGGAACGAGCTACCGCAACGGCAATCTATCCCGTGCCGGGATGGGATCAGAGGAAATGATGTGGACCACAGCGCTCGTTTCCGGAATCTCCCTAGGTTCATTCTATACCCTTATTGCTCTGGGGTTCGCCCTGATTTACGGGGTAACCCGTAATTTCAATCTTGCACACGGTGAACTCCTGGTGCTGGCAGGCTACACGGCGTACTGGCTCTGGAAGACATGGGCCATCCCTTTCCTGGTAACATTCCCGGCCGCCATCATCGTTATTCTCGGCGTCTGCCTTGTCCTCCAACGCCTTTTTTCGCGACTCGGTGAACCACGGGAGTTGAATTCCATTGTACTGAGCTTCGGCATTGCAATTCTTTTGCAAAACGCAATGCTCTTCCTTTTTTCCGGTGATTATCGGCTCATTCGGGTACCTACCCTTGGCAAGGGGCTCTTTCTGTTTGATTCTTACGTCAGCTACAGTCAGCTCATATTGCTTCTGCTGTCCCTGGTTGTGATCGGATTGCTCTCCCTGCTCATGAATCGCACCTACCTGGGCAAGGCGCTGAGAGCCACCATCCAGGACAAGGAAGCAGCCGCACTTGCCGGTATCAATATCAAGGCCATGGGAACTCTCGCCTTCGGCCTGGGCGCCATGCTTATCGGGCTGGCAGGACCGCTTTACGGCGCCACGCACTATCTCTATCCATCAACCGGGCACGGCGTCACTCTGCTGGCCATCACGATCACCATTTTTGCGGGTGTCGGCCGTATCCGTGGGGTCATTCTGGCAGGATGGATCCTGGGGCTGGCGGAATCGGCAACGGTGATTCTGCTGGGTGCCAGCTGGCGGGAAATGGTCGGCGCCGTCCTGCTGATTTCCCTTCTGGCCCTCAAACCCCGCGGTATCCTCGGAAAAGAAGAGCAGTGAAAAATACAGTCAATGACTTTATCTGTTGCAAAAGACACAAAAGTTAGATCCAGAGGAATAAAACTCGATGATAGCGGTCTTGTGCTGCTTTTCTTTGTTTTGCTTCTGCTGCCCCTTCTGGTTCGGCACGACGACTACATATTACAGGTGTTCACCCACGCCCTGCTCCTTGCCACCCTGGCGCTCGCATGGAACATCCTGGGGATCAGCGGTTCAATCTCTCTCGGGCATGCAGCCTTTTTCGGTGCAGGCGCCTACACATCAGCCCTGCTCAGTCTCGAAGCCGGGCTTTCACCCTGGCTCACCATACCCCTGGGTGGTTTGCTCTCCACCGGTCTCGGCCTGGTCATGAGCATGGTCTGTCTGCGGTTGAGGGGCGCCTACTTTGCACTGGCAACCCTTGCCTTTGTGGAGATACCCAGGGTCATCACCGACAACTGGGACTGGCTGACACGGGGTTCCCTCGGGTTGGTCGGATTGCCGGGGTTGCCGTCGCTGCACCTGGGTTCACGATCTTTTCATATCGGCTCCAGTGTTACCGCCTCTTACTATCTCGTCTTTGTCTATGCCTTATTCCTGTCGTGTCTGGTGGGATTTATCTTTCGCTCCAATCTGGGAATCGCCCTGCAGGCCGCCAGAGAGGAAGAGGTCGCGGCTCAATCCGTCGGTATCCGGGTTGAAAGATTTCGCCTGTTCTCGCTGCTGGTGAGCGCGTTTTTCGCCGGCGTCAGCGGTGCCTGTTATGCGCACCTGGTCCGCTATATCGGACCCGAGCTGGTCTATGGTATCCATTTTTCAGCCGCTCCGATGATCTTTGCCCTTTGCGGCGGGCGATTTACCATCTTGGGTCCTGCGCTTGCAGCACTGATCCTCTACCCGATGGATCAATTCATATTTCACCCCCTGCTCCCCGCGGGCCACGAGTTTCTCTATGGCGCGGTGCTCGTCCTGGTTGTCATCTACATGCCCCGGGGCTTTTGGGGGAGTATACGGAAAGCGCCTTGACACTTCTGCAACTGCATAAAATTACCAAAACATTCGGTGAAATCCGCGCACTGAATGGAATTGACTTCACGGTCAAAGAAGGTGAGGTCGTCGGACTGGTGGGTCCCAACGGGGCCGGAAAAACGACCCTGTTCAATCTGCTCAGCGGCCGGTTCAGACCCGACAGCGGCAGAATTATATTTGCCGGCAGGGAAATTACCGGCCTTAAACCGCATGCGATCTGCCGATTGGGAATCAGCAGGACCTTTCAATCCTCCCGGCCGTTCGCAAAAATGACGGCCCTGGATAACGTAATCGTGGGTTGCATTTTTGGCAAAGGGTTTTACCTGCGCCCTCGCGGAGAGGATAAAGACACGGCACGGGAACTTCTGGAAGTGGTGGGTATCGCCCACAAAGCCGATACACTCGGTGGGGATCTCACGCTCAGTGAGCTGCGCCGGCTGGACTTGGCGCGCGCGCTGGCCACCCGGCCGCGGCTCCTGTTGCTGGACGAGGTGGCGGCCGGGTTCAGCCCGGTGGCCGTGAAGCAGGCGGTGAAGCTAGTCCTCAGGGTCCGTGACAGGGGTGTGACGCTGCTGGTCATCGACCACTTTCTCAACCTGAGCTTGAAAGTGTCGGACCGGCTGATCGCCCTGGATTTCGGTGAAAAGATTGCCGAGGGCCGGCCGGGTGAGGTGATGAAAAACCCGGAGGTGATACAGGCGTATCTTGGCCTGCGTCACGAGGAGGAGCACGAGTAAAAAGCCTATATCCTAAAAATTCGGTTTGGGTTTTGTTAAAAAATGACAGGTTTTCGTAAGTTCTTAAGATTATGGAGTGGTGGAGTAATGGAGTAATGGAATATGCGTAAAAACAAGAATCGAGGGTATCAAAAATTGAGAGTATGGAATGATGCGATCGATTATTATGTAAAAACATGTAAGGTTTTCCGCAGATTTCCCTATGAATTAAAGCGAATCGCATCGCAGGCAATAGCAGCGAGTGATTCTGTCCATCGCAACATTTCTGAAGGGTATTGCAGGCGTTCAATCAATGAATATCTGTATTTTCTTAATATAGCACTTGGCTCACTTGGTGAATCCGTATCAGGGCTTTATGCCTATCGAGAAGCGAATCAAATTACAGAAGACGAATTTCAAACGTTGGATACGTTGGCCTTTAAGCTGGAAAATGGCCTTCTAAAGCTCGTTGAAAGCCTTGAAGCAAAACGAGAACGAGGGGAATGGACGGACTGTTTGATGATTAAGGAAAGCAACTCAATTTATGGCAACGAATGACCATCACTCCAGTACTCCAACACTCCAATACTCCATTTTTATATCGATATATTCATGCTATACTCAACCCATAGTTTTTTAAGAACGTTAAAATAGATGATATGCAAAATATGGAAACTATCAAACCACTGATGTCCGTATGCAACCTGACCGTTTACTACGGTGACGTTCAGGTACTCTCCCGGGTGAACTTAACGGTTTGTTCCGGGCAGATCGTCTCGATTGTCGGGCTCAACGGTTCCGGGAAAACCACACTGATGAAATCGATTGCGGGCCTGATCCGTCCGGTTCAGGGTGCCGTCACCTATGAAAATGAGCAAATCCAGAAGCTTCCCGTGCATGAAGTCGTTCGCAGAGGGCTTGTTTATATTCCGGAAGGCATGAAGGTCTTTCCGGTCATGAATGTGCTGGAAAATCTGGAAATCGGCGCCTACATTTCACGGGGGCAGAAAAAAGACCGGCTCGATTTTGTGTTCGAAATCTTCCCGGTCCTGGCGGAAAAGCGTCGAAAGCTGTCCGGGACTTTGAGCGGCGGACAGAAACGGATGTTGACCGTGGCACGGGGGCTCATGAGCGGCGCCCGTCTCCTTTTGCTGGACGACCCTTTTCTCGGCCTGGCACCAAAGGATGTAAACCGGCTCTGCAACACGCTGAAACAGATACGCCGCCGCGGATTTACCCTGCTGCTGGCAGGACAGCACGTCCGTCGGATTCTGAAGGTTGCCACAAAGGCCTATCTTTTAGAGGAGGGAAAGATCACTCTTTCCGGCACCGGAGATCAGTTGATGGGCCACCCCCACCTTCAGGAAAGCCTGTACGGCGTAGTTGCCGGGGCAGGTGTTGAAATACCGTAACAAATGTTCTGGCAGAAGAAACAAAGCAAAGCCATCCGGGTCCAAAGGACCGGGCTTTTCAGGGCTAAACAAGTCTGACATTTTGCGTTGACAACGGACACATATATGTTAACTTATACCCAAAACAGATATTAACGACGAACCGGGAGGTGCCATATGGGACAGGTTACCATTTATCTTGACCCTGAAACGGAGAGCAAAATGCTCAACATGATAAAAAAAAGCGGTATTTCCAAAAGCAAATGGATTGCTGAATTAATCCGAGACAAAACGGCCAACGCCTGGCCGGAAAACGTCAAAAAACTTGCAGGGGCCTGGGAAGATCTGCCGACGGCCGAAAAAATCAGAGAAGACATGGCGAATGATGCGGAGAGGGAATCGATCTGATGTATATTCTCGACACAAATACCCTGGTTTATTTTTTTAAGGGCGTGGGAAATGTTTCCAAACATATGCTCACGGTACCGCCAAAAGATATTGGCATCCCTACCATTGTTCTTTTTGAGTTAGAATTGGGGATCGCAAAATCAACATCGCCCGAGAAAAGACAGACTCAACTGAAAAATTTAACCGCCGTTGTTAACATTCTTCCTTTTGGTTATGACGAGGTAAAATGCGCGGCGTCCATCCGTATTAATCTGGAGCGAAAAGGAATGCCCATCGGTCCATACGACATACTGATTGCCGGAGTTGCAATGGCGAACAAAGGCATCCTTGTAACCCACAACGCAAAGGAGTTCGGGCGTATAAAAGGTATTCAGGTTGAAGACTGGTATGAAGCAAATTAAATGCCTATTGACTTACCGAAAAAAAGTTGGATATTCTTTACCACATGATTTTCATTCAGAGATTGCAAACCATTCTATTCTTCACGGAGGTAAAACATGACTGAATCACTGAAGGCCGGCATGACCCATGAAATCGAACGGCAAACAACGGAAGATATGTCGGCACAAAAGGTCTTCCCTCACGTCCCCAATGTCTATGCTACGAGCGTGATGGTGGGACACATGGAAGAGGTTTGTGCAGGGATGGTCCACCCTCACCTGGGTGAAGGCGAGCAAACCGTTGGCATCGGAATGCAATTCTCGCACACGGCGGCGACGCCTTTGGGAATGACGGTTCGGTTCAGCACCAAGTTGATCGAGATAGATGGCCGAAAACTGGTCTTCGAGGTGGAAGGCTTTGATGAGGCAGGCAGTATCGGCAAAGCCACCCATCAGCGATTTATTATCAATGCGGACAAATTCAACAGCAAGATGGCGGAAAAAGCTGAAAAATCAGGAAAATAAAAGATTTTGACAGGATAACAGGATAAAAAATCATCTTGTCTATCCGGTTATCCTGTCTAAAATATACAAGGAGGTGCGTCATGGCAATGCCAGACTCCATTAGCCAATTGGACGCCGTTTTGAAACCCAAAAGCGTGGCCGTTATCGGGGCTTCGACCAGCCCGGGAAAACTGGGCCATGAAATCATGAAAAACATACTGGACAGCGGCTTTAAAGGGGCTGTCTACCCCATCAATCCCAAAGCCGCCGCCATCCTGGATATTCCCTGCCATGTGAGTGTCAAAGATATTGCCGAAGCGCCGGATCTCGCCGTCATCATCATCCCGGCCCGATTTGTCCCGCAGGCGGTTCAGGAGTGCGGTGAAGCCGGCGTAAAGGGCGTGGTGATTATTACCGGCGGTTTCAGCGAGTCCGGGCCTGAAGGAGAAGCGCTTCAGCAGCAGGTGGTTGAAAATGCCCGAAAGTACGGTGTCCGTGTCATCGGGCCCAACTGCCAGGGCGTAAACAATCCCCATCACCCCCTGTGCGCGTCCTGGCCGCTGTTGACCTACCGGGGCAAAATCGCGCTGCTTTCCCAGAGCGGAACGGTGGGCGCGGCCATGATGGACTGGCTGTCCGAAGACAAGCTGGGAACCGCCGGTTTTGTCAGTATGGGAAACCGGGCCGATGTGGATGAAGCGGATCTGATCGCCTATTTCAATCAGGATCCAAACACCGAGGTTATCGCTGCCTACATCGAGGGCATAAAACGCCCGGAGCGGTTCATCGAAGCGGTAAAGCAACTCAAAAAACCGCTGGTGATTCTCAAGTCGGGCCGTACCCCGAAAGGCAAGGTGGCGGCCGAATCCCACACCAAGTCTCTGGCAGGCGCTGATGCCATTTATGAGGCCCTCTTTTCAAAATACAACATCTGCAGGGCCTACACCGCGGAAGAATTTTACGACTATGCCAAGGCCCTGGCCTATCTGAAAGCACCCAAGGGCAACCGTATTCTGTTTATCACCACATCGGGCGGCGCCGCCATTCTTGCCACGGATCAGGCCGAGCAGGAAGGTCTGGATGTCTCTCCATTGCCGGACGAGGCCGTGGAAGCCGTCACACCGCTCATTCCCGCACATGCCATTAAATCCAACCCCATAGATCTCACAGGCGACGCCACCGCTCAGATGTTCGGTGAGGTGATCGGGGTAACTCGAAAATATTACGACACCCTGGGCGTGATTTTCGGAGACCCGGTGGAGGGCGCTTCCAATGTGGCAACCCCCGGTGCCAATGAACTGATAATCTTTTACGGCGGGGCAGATGTCGAACGCCATGAAAGAGAACTCATGCACCTCAAGGGGATTCCCGTTTTTCCCACACCGGAACGCGGGATCAAGGCCCTTGCCAGGGTCATTGAAAAAAAGAAGCTGGCGGCGGCACAAAAACCCACAATAACCGTCCCGGCAACGGGGCGCCATGTCTCCCCGTATCAGGCGATGACACGAATTGCCGGGCAGGGGATTCCCTGCGCCGGTTTCGGTCGGGCAGGGAGTGCCGCCGGTGCGGTCAAAATCGCAAAAGAGCAGGGCTTCCCAGTGGTGCTCAAAATCAGCTCCCCGGACATTCTCCATAAAAGCGACGTGGGCGGCGTTCGCCTCAATCTGGATTCTCCTGAGGCGGTAGAGAAAGCATACGAAAAAATGCTGGCAGCGGTCCGCCGCGCCCTGCCGGAGGCCCGGGCAGGGGATGTGCTGGTGGGCAAGATGGCGCCGCCGGGGCTGGAGGTCATCATCGGCATGAATCGCGACCCGCAGTTTGGCCCGGTCATGCTGTTCGGGCTCGGGGGCATCATGGTCGAAATCTTCCAGGACGTCAGCCTGAGGCTTCTTCCCTTGAGTCGTGGTGAGGCGCTGGATATGATCCGGGAAATCAAGGGGTACACGCTTCTCTCAGGGTACCGCGGCCGGCCGGCGGTGGATGAGCAGGCCCTGGCCGACTGTCTCATAACGGTGGCTCAAATGGCTGAAAACCATCCCGAGATTCTCGAGATCGATCTGAACCCGGTCATCGCCTACCCGGATGGGATACTGGTGGTAGACGCAAGGATCATTGAAAAATAAAAGAAGAAATCAATATGACATCAGAAACCGACCGGCTGATATCGAAACTCAAAGCCCGTTACCCTATGCTGCAGTACTTCACGGACCGCACATTTGGTGTGGAAATCGAGTTTTTCGGGTTGCAATATGTTGCCATACCGACAAACAACGGCATCATAAAACCTTACAATATTTCCTCTCGAGCCAAAGATGGACGGCACATGCTCGATCTGATTAAGGATAACAAAATACCTATAGGTGATGACAGGGAATCCTGGCATTTCGAGAAAGATAGATCGGTTAGAGGAAAAGGTCATACCAAATGCGGCGCCGAACTAACCAGCCCCATCCTGAGTGGAATAAACGGACTGATGCAGGTCTACCGGATGTTCCAGTTTCTCAGTGACATCGCGGGAATCGATATCGACAAATCCTGCGGGCTTCATGTCCATCACGGCGTTGACCCGGCTAAGTATAACTGTGCACACCTGCAGCAGCTCGTCCGGATCGTCCATCCGTTTGAAAAACAGTTATATTTGCTTATTCCTGGAAATCGAGAGGAAGCGGATACCTGCCGGCCCATGGAAATCAATGTGGAGGCCTTTTTGGATATCTGTGAAGCTTACACAGAAACCGGCAGCTGCGAGATCAAAAATCTCTGGTATTCGACTAAAAATCGATGTGAAGAGGAATCCAGAAATTATACCCGCTATGACAAAACCCGATACCACGGTTTGAACCTCCACTCCTACTGGTATCGCTCCACCATTGAATTTCGATATCATTCAGCCATATTGCACAACATCGATGAAGCCATGCAGTGGATCGTTTTCACGCAGTTTCTCGTTGAATTGAGTCAGGGGAATGCCCCGAAAATCTTCTACTTCCCCGAAGCAAACAAGTGGATGGAAACCATATACGATATTTACATGGATCTGGGATATGAAAATCAGATCAAGATGGTCGCAAACTAGCCCGAATCGATTTTTCAAAATAATGACCGGCAGAACGATCGGATTGGAGAATTATTTTGCCCTAAATTATTTTGCCGGTGATTTATCGCAAAGTGGAGACGATCATGTGTGATGTTCTCGCCATATCGGCAGGATACAACTATACGCCCCAAAAGTACCTGCCCATATTCGCGGAAAAGGGCAAGGAAAACATGAACGGCTGGGGTATCGGCTTTTTTCGCGAGGACCAGGCCCTGGTGGAAAGGTCCTCGGAGCAGGTGTTCAGCAATCAGCAAGTTCATGAAAGCTTCCAGAGGCTTGCCCGGGTCATCGACAGCCGGATCATTATATCCCATGTCAACTGTCCGAAGAGCGGCGGCCGGCACGGCGGGGAAAGCCTCCCCCATATGCTCCATTTTCTGGACCACACCTGGCTTTTTGTTCAGATCGGCGCTATTAAGGAAATAGAAACATACCGGACCGTCAAAGGCCCCCGGCTGGAAATCGAGGTCTTTACAGCCAGAATTTTTGAGTATTTGAGAGATCAACTGATTTCATTGACGGAACAAAATCCATACATCAGCTTGTATATGGCCCTGCGCCTGGGTATTGAAAAGCTCCTTTCAGACTATCCGGGGCGTTACATTTTTTTTCTGGCCAACGAATCGGTGCTGTTCGCTTTCTGCAATTTTCGGCAATTCCTAATCCTCAAGGAATCCGAGAGAATGGGAGATATCCTGCTCATCACCTCTCTCAAACAGGGGCTAAGCCCGAACAACTGGCTTTCGATCAAGCCTGAAAAGAATTCCAAAGGAAAGCTCGTGGTCATTGCCGGGCCGGATTTGCTGTATGTCGATGATGTATAAATAAGGCCAACATCACCAGATTAATCTTGTAATCCTGTCAAAAAAATGTGTGACCTTTTTGCCCTCTCTGCAAAGAAAGATTACTCGTTGCCCAGATCCCTGCCTGTCTTCGCGTATCAGGCCCGGAAAAACATGGACGGCTGGGGCATCGGCTATTTCAGGAAACATCATGCCTTTGTGGAGAAGTCGGCGAAACGCGTTTTTGTTTCAGGGCAGGTTCACGACAGTCTCGAGAGACTGGCCCGGGTCGTGAAAAGCCGGATTATCATCTGCCACGTCCGTTTTCAAACCAGCGGCCCTGTTGATGAATGCCATGCCCATCCCTTTACCCTTCGCTTCGCCGGTCACAACTGGATATTCGCCCACAATGGAAAGGCACCGGCCATTGAATCCTATAAAAGCACCGGTATCGTCATCGAGGACGCCGTAAGCGATTCGGCGCGGACGTTTGAGTGTCTGCGGGACCATCTGCTGGAGAATTTTCAGATGGGAATCGGCGTTCCGGATCTTTTTAAAACCCTGTGCCGGGGCACGGAACAAATGGTTGATATGTATCCCGGCGAGTACAATTACCTGCTGTCCAACGGCAGGATTATCTTCGCCTTCACCAACCATCGACAGTTTATGTTTCTCAAGGAGAGCAAAAGGCTGGAGGCCGGTCTGCTCCTGACCACCGTAGCCCGCGGCCTCAGCAATGAAAAGTGGCAGCGGATGGCCCGGGCTTCCAATCGAAAAGGTATGCTTCTGGCGATTTCGGGGACGGATATAATTTTGCAGGAATCGTTCTAAGATTTTAGATTGCCGACTGCGTATTTGGCAAAATCATTGATGGCAAAATAATTAAACCAAATCTGTAATCATTTTTCCCGAAATTATTTTGCTAAAGAAAGCCCCTGTAGTTTCTCTGCTATCATCTTCGGCAGCGGTATGGCCTTCCAGGTGTGATCGATCGCCACGAACGTGACGCTGCCCTCGGCGCACAGCCGGGTCTCCGGGGGGCGGTAGAAATGAAACTGGAAAACAATGGCCTTTTCCTTGATTTCCCTGACAGATGTGTGCATTTCGAGCGATTCGCCGTAATGGGCCGGGACAAAAAAACGGCAATCCGCGGCGACTTTGGGCATTCCGAATTTTTCATCCGTGTTCCGGAAAAAGGTCTCCGGGGGTATGCCGATACTGCTGAGGAACTCTTCGATACCGATGTGGAAATAACGGAAATAGGCCACAAAGTAAACCACGCCGTACGGGTCGGTATCACCGAAACGGACTTTAATCCGGGTCTTGTGTGTCAGCATGTTGCACCTCCTGCGGATTCGAGATGAAGCGTCCGGGTTGTCGCACCCCATCAATTTTACTGGCATAACCGGACAGAGTATGTCAATACAAAAGCATGCGATTTTAAATTGTCCGTGTTCATGGACAAGATAATGGCGTTGACAGCTGCCGGGAAGAACCCGCGGAGGCGATACACCGGTGGGTGTCCCGGGCAAACAGGTTGCCCGAATAAATAATAGGGTAGGCACGATGTCTGAAAAAGGTACTGTTTTCTTTCCGGAACGTTTCCTCGAAGCAACACCAAAGAATTACGGATTAAAAGATTACGAGGATGTTTTCTTTTCCGCGGAAGATGGAACCCGATTACACGGCTGGTTTGTTTCCGGGCCGGATGAACGGGCCGTCCTGTTATGGTTTCACGGCAATGCAGGAAACATCAGCCATCGTCTGGACAACCTGAAAAGGCTGCATGACGCTTTGCAGATCCCGATTTTTATCTTTGATTATCGGGAATACGGGCTGAGCGAAGGCGAAATCTCAAAAGCCGGCACCTTTTCGGATGCCTATGGCGCACTGCGCCATCTTAAAGACGAGAAGGGGTTTTCGGCCTCTTCAATTCTCCTGTTCGGTCGTTCCCTGGGAACCGCCCTTGCAGTGGATCTCGCCGCCAACACAGAATGCCTCGGGGTGATCCTGGAGGCCGCCTTTACCTCAACCGATGACATGATGCGAATGTATGCCCCGTTCATACCGCCGCAGCCGAAGACGGCGCGTAAATATGACAGCCTGTCCTTGATTCACCGGATCCGCTCACCCATTCTGTTTCTTCACGGTCAGTTTGACATGACCATTCCCGTGTCTATGGGGCGCAAATTGTATGAGACGGCACAGTCGCCCAAGGAATTTTATGAAATACCGGGGGCGGGACACAACGACACCTATCTTGTCGGCGGAAACGCATATTTTGCCGTGTGGCAAAAATTTTTGATACAATGTCTCAACAGTTAAAGAAAAACGCTATTATGGCAACTGTGATATAAGGGGCAACATGGAAGCGGAAAAAGACGAAATACAAGACGATTTAGACTGGGAGCGTCGCACATTGTGCAGTGACGAAAGCTGTATCGGAGTCATCGGCGCTGACGGGCGCTGTAATGAGTGTGGAAAAGCCTATGACGGTGAACCGCCGGAAGAAGATCCGGAAGCAGGCGCCGGAGAAAAATATGTTGAAGATAATGCGCTTGAAACCGGTGTCCCGGATGACGAAGACGCCGATGCGACATCGGACGTCGACTGGGAACACCGTACGCTGTGCAGCGACGAAAGCTGTATCGGGGTCATCGACCCTGACGGGCGCTGCAATGAATGCGGCAAGCCGTTCAAAGACAGGTGATATCAAACGTCTCTGCCCATAAAAAACTGCAAAATTTTATTCGTGCTCCAGAATTTCATAAATAGACCTGACCTGGCGGCACAGGCTCTCGAACTGGTGCGGGTAAAGAGACTGGCCCCCGTCGCTCAGCGCCTCTTCGGGCGCGTGATGGACTTCGACCATCAGCCCGTGTGAATCTACGGCCACCGCGGCCCGGCTAAGCGGGATCACCTGATCTCTGCGCCCGGCGGCATGGCTGGGATCGATAATAATAGGCAGGTGGCTCTCTTTGCGAACAACGGGTATGGCGGAAAGGTCAAGGGTGTTCCGGCTGTGATGAACAAAGGTTCGAACGCCTCTTTCGCATAGAATCACGCGCGAGTTCCCCCCTTCCAGGATATATTCCGCCGCCATCAACCATTCCTCGATGGTCGCGGCCATGCCCCGCTTGAGAAGAACCGGCTTCTGAGCCCGGCCGGCCCGGCGCAGCAGGCTGAAGTTCTGCATGTTTCGCGTCCCGATCTGGAGTATATCGGTGTATTCCTCCACCAGGTCGAAGCTCTCGTAATCCATCACTTCGGTAACAACCGGCATTCCCGTGGCTTCCCTCACCTGTGCCAGAATTTTCAAGCCTTTTTCGCCCAACCCCTGGAATGAATACGGCGAGGTTCTGGGTTTGAACGCCCCGCCCCTGAAGATATGGGCTCCGGCCTTCCGGACATGTTCGGCAATCGTCATCGCCTGGGTTTCACTTTCAATTGCGCATGGCCCGGCCATTATTACAAAATGCCCGTCGCCGATTTTCACATCGCCAATTTCAATCACCGTGTCTTCAGATTTAAACTCACGGCTCACCTGTTTGTAGGGCCGGGTGACCGGTATGGCGTCCTTGACGCCCGGCAATCCCAAAAACAGGTAAGGATCGACAGGGCCTTCATTGTTTAAAATGCCAATGGAAACCCTTTCGCCCCCCGGGATGGGACGGGCCGTGTACCCTTTATTTTGAATGACGGCCACGACAGCAGCGATTTGTTCGGGTGTTGCTTTATGGTCCATTACAATCAGCATGATTCCACCTCCTTAAATAATTAAAAAAAGGGACGCGGCTCTTCTCCGCAGTCCCTTTGGAATAAAAAAAGGACCGCGGGTTTCGAGGCGCCCGCGGTCCTTAAAATCGCTTAAGCTAAATGGCTCACAGTGATACCAACCGGTCGGATCGCCCCTCCTTCGCAGTGTTCCACCACCAGCACCAATAGCTGAAATGCTTCATTGAACCTTTCATTTCCAATGCTCCGCTTTCACGCAGTTTTGTATTATAGCAAGCTGTTTATATGATCCGATCCGCGCTTGTCAATACCTTTTTCCGGCGCGGCGCAGCCGCGCGATATAAAATCGCGAAACCTGAATTTTGCGGGTGAAACGATTTTATTCTCCCAAACGATCTCCGACGTTCAATCCTTTTTCAGCGGCGAATTCGGCAGCCGGCCCTTTCCCGCCCTTTCCGGGCTTAACCTTGCTGACGATGAGCTTTCCTCCGGAAACCGCGACATGGATTCCCTGATCATCGATCTGAATGATCGTTCCCGGTGCCCCGCCTCCCGGTTCTTCTACAAATTTAGGCCCGTAAAAACGAACTCTTTCTCCTCCCATCATGACAAATGCACCGGGTTGAGGATCACAGCCCCTCACCAGATTGTAAACTTCCCGGGCCGGTTTATTCCAATCAATACCGGCGGCACTGTCGTCACAGGGCGGCTCATACGTTGCCTCCGACTCATCTTGAACCAGTTTCGGCGCCTTGCCTTCCCTTACCAGTTCGATGGATTCAATGATGGCGTCCACCCCCATGGGGAAAAGGTGGTTGAAATAGAGGGCGCCGGTGGTGTCCTCCGGCCCGATGGCAATCTCTTTCTGAAGCAGAACAGGTCCGGTATCAATGCCCCCGTCCGGCCAGAAAATGCTGAGTCCGGTCCGTGCGTCCCCCATGATCACGGCCCAGTTAATGGCGCTGGCGCCTCGATGCCGTGGCAATAGCGAAGGATGGTAATTTATCGTTCCCAAAGAAGGTAAGTCAAAATACCGTGGCGGAATGATGTCCGTCACAAACGCCATAACCGTCAAATCAGGTTTAAGATTTTTGTATGCGGAAAAAACGGTGTCATCTTTATACGTGGTGGGTTGATAAACGGGAATCTCTCTGGAAACAGCGGCATCTTTGAGCGGGTCGGACCGCCCCCCGGGCCTGTCCGGCGGGGTGTAAACCGCGACAACGTTCTCTTTTTTGTCCGCTAAAGATTCCAACACCTTTGCCCCGAAGGCCGCCTGCCCAATCAGTACGATTCGCATCTTTACCTCCTTTCTTTATCCGATATGCCATTCGGTTAAAATGTACGGTTATGTCTTTGGATTTTTCATGAAAATCGATGAACAAATAAAGAATCCAGACCCAGAGGACCAAGTTTTCAAAAACCAAACTTATTCTATCATTATAAACCGTAAAAGTGAAGCGCATAACCCGACGTGCACGCAAAAATCTGAACGGAATTGTCCCGCGACTGAAACGGAACCCTGCTTTGAGAAAGGCTATGGAACTCTATTTTTTCATAAAAAATTCGGGGTCCCGTGTCTCAACCTTTTGGATTGACTCAACGTCCGTTTTGCATGTACTGTGCGTTACCGGATTCCGAAACAGAAATGTTGAACCGAAAAAGCGGGTGGAATAATGAGCCGGATTATTGCTTTTTATGGCAGCCCGAGACGCAAGGGGAACACTGCCACCCTCTTGAAACACGCCGTTCAGGGCGCTTTGGACAGCGGCGCTCAGGTCGAAGAAATCGTGCTCCGGGATTTAAAAATGTCTCCCTGTCTCGAAATCTACGGCTGCAAGAAAACAGGGAGGTGTGTTATCAATGACGACTTCCAGAAAATCTATGATAAGATCCAGGCCTCCCACGGACTGATCGTTGCTTCTCCCATCTTTTTCTATACCGTGAGTGCTCACACCAAAATTCTCATGGATCGGTGTCAGTCCTTCTGGGTCAAAAAATACTGGATAGACAAGATCCCGTTTGGCCAGGGAGAAACGAAACGGAAAGGGCTTTTCATATCAGCGGCCGCCTCCGGAGGCAAGAAGCTGTTTGACGGCGCGCTGTTGAGCATACAATATTTCTTTGACGTTCTGGACACGGAACTCTGGAAATCACTTCTGTACCGGGGGGTTGACTTTGAGGGAGACATTTTGAAGCATCCCGGGCGCCTGACTGAAGCATATGAAGCGGGCAAAGCCTTTGCCGAAACAATTGAAGCGTCGGGGGCTTCTTTTCAGTAAATATCCTGGCCAGAGGGCCAGGTTTTTTAGGGCAAAAAAAAGGGGCGAACATGAGTTATAAAATCGGTTTTGCGGGAACGGACGGGAGAACATTTTTAAGCGCGCTGGTTACCTCGACGGCCACCAGTGAATTACACCCGGAGGAGTTTCGAGGCGTCGTCATTCGGGGAATGCCGGCCATGCCGCCGTTTGCAAAGCTGATGAAATGGCCGCTGGATTTTATTTCTACCACCGACAACTCAAAAGAGGGGTATGCGGCGGCGATTGCAGAAGCGCTGGAAAACGGTTCCATCGACTGTGTTTTGCCCATGCCCGAAGACTTGCTGCTCGCCGGACTGGTGGATGAATTGGACAAGGCCGGCTTTCCGGATTCCATTATCGGCTTTACCCGCGAAGGTGCGTTCGTTGAGGGCGACAAAATTGCCTGTAAACGTCTTTGCCGTGAATATGACATCCCGGTCGCGGACGAATGGTTTGAGGCTGATGCAAGGGATTATGATGCGGTTTTGAGAATTTGTCTCGAATTATTAGACCGTTTCGGCGGCGTCGTACTCAAGTATCCATACAGTGCCGGCGGCAAGGGAGCCAGAATTATCCTGAACTCCTGGGAAGTAAAAGAAGTGTACGACACACTCATGACGGACTATGCGAAAAACTATAAAAATCTTTTTGGAAAAAAGTCGGAGTGGCCGCTTCTTATTGAATCGAGAATGTCCGGGGTTGAAATTTCGTTTGCCGCGCTTGTCGACAAAAACGGCAATTTTCAAATTCTTCCCACCGCCATGGACTACCCGGAACGGTTTCCGGGCACGGCAAGCAAGGACAACCCGATTACCGGCGGCATGGGGAGCATCTCTCCCCATCCCATGGAAACCCCCGGGCTTTTCGAAATGGCGGCAAAAAATGTTTTCGAACCCTTCATCAGCGCACTGAAAGCAAAAAATATCCTGCGACCCTGTTTTCTGTATCCAGGGTGCTTTCTCTCTTTTGACAACAACATGCTCCCCACACGCATACGCATGTGTGAGATGAACATTCGCCCGCCCGAACCGGAATTCCAACCGATCATTCGCAGGGTTAGAAACCTGGGCGCCCTGATCAAAGCGACGATCCAGGGAAATCTGGACAAAGTGGAACCGGAAGTTCGGATGGATCAAATCTCCATCACCATCGCACTGGTTACCGGACCCGGCGGTCCGCAGGGCCAAAAAGGATACCCATGGTCATGCACCAAAAGTGAAACCGTTGAAATTGACTTCGGATACTTAAAGAAAAAAAAGATCCAGGTGATCCCTTCCGCCATGACGTTTTCCGATGAAGAAAAGGTTTTTAAGTCGGACGGCACCCGTGTCCTTTATTGCAATGTCAATGCAGCGGTCAAACCCGGTGAACGCAGAGCCGCGGTGGCTGAACGGCTTCGTCAGAAAATACTGGCCGCTTTTGCGAATGGCAAAATACGGGTAATCCCTCGCGAAAATTCGGAAGGCAACCGGCTGAATTTTCGGAATGACATCGGCATGCATTATGAAATAGCGGAAAAATTGCTTTCAAAATAGAAGCTCCGGTCACTTCACAGCTTCATCCTGTGCAGGGGAGATATAAAAATGAACATATCATCAACGACATCATCTCGTCATGCAATTCATAGGCGTACTGGCTTCATAACCCCTTTTATCAATGGGAGGTCGAAATGATAGTAGGCATCTTAAAAGAAATCAAAACCGAAGAACATCGCGTTTCCATGACCCCCGCCGGAGTGGAGGTCATGAAACAGAACGGGCATTCGGTGCTGGTTGAAAAAAATTCCGGTGTGGGCAGCGGCTTCAATGATGGCAACTATGCGTCTGCCGGCGCGGAAATTATAGATACGCCCGGCGAAATTTACGCTCGTTCCGACATGGTAATGCACGTCAAAGAACCCTTGCCATCCGAGTATGAGCTCATCCGGGAAGGCCAGATTGTTTTTACGTATCTCCACCTGGCCGCTTCCGAAGCGCTGACAAACATCCTTGTTCAAAGCCGCTCCGTCAACATCGCCTATGAGACCATTCAAAAACAGGATGGGTCTCTTCCGCTGCTGACCCCCATGAGCGAAGTGGCGGGACGCATGGCGATTCAGCAGGGCGCGAAATATCTCGAAATGACACAGGGCGGCCACGGTGTTCTTCTCGGCGGTGTCCCCGGGGTCGATCCGGGCATGGTTGTCATCATCGGCGGCGGTATCGTCGGAACCAATGCCGCCAAGATGGCCTGCGGTCTGGGGGCCAAGGTTTATCTGCTTGATCTGAACCTCGACCGCCTTCGATATTTGAGCGACATCATGCCGAGCAACTGTTTTCTTTTATTTTCAAGTCCGGCAAATATCCGCGAGCTCATAACAAGAGCCGATGTGGTCGTCGGGGCCGTACTCATCCCCGGTGCAAAGGCCCCCAGGCTGATTACCCGCGATATGTTAAAGACCATGAAAAAGGGCTCGGTGCTGGTAGATGTCTCCATTGACCAGGGCGGGTGCTTTGAGACGTCAAAGCCGACAACCCATTCCGATCCCATTTACGTCATCGATGGCGTGGTGCACTACTGCGTGGCCAATATGCCCGGTGCTGTGGCAAAAACCTCCACCCTCGCGCTGACCAATGCCACATTGCCCTATGCGGTTGAAATCGCGAACAACGGCTGGGAAAAAGCCATGAAAAAGAATCCTGAAATAAAGCTCGGTGCCAACGTGGTTAAAGGCAGGGTGACGTACAAGGGTGTCGCCGAGGCCTTTGATATGGATTACACGCCGATTGAAACGCTTCTGTGAAAAGTAAAGAATCCGGGCTCAGAGGATCCGGCGTTGAGTGCTCTCCGGCGGGGCGAAGTCTGACCTTCAGGGTTCTGAGTTCCGGGTTCCCCGTTCAGGGTTAACCCCTGAACCTTGAACCTCTGAACCTTGAACCTTTGAACCTTGAACCTCTGAACCTTGAACCTCTGAACCTTGAACCTCTGAACCTTTGAACCTTGAACCTTGAACCTCTGAACCTTTGAACCTCGAACCTTAATTTAAAGCATAGCCGCTGTTTTTAGCGTGATCCAAAGGACCACGTTCTTCAGGCCAAAAAACTAGAGGAGGCTCGCATTTGGAAGCGCCAATTGTATGGGCGGAGGTCGACCTGCAGGCTGTCGCCCACAACGTGCGTGAATTAAGGCGCGTCACCCGGCCCGAAGCCCGCCTGATGGCGGTCGTGAAGGCCAACGCTTACGGCCATGGCGTTCTGGAAGTGGCCCGCCGGGCCCTTCAAAGCGGCGCGGACCTTTTGGGTGTGGCAAGACTGAACGAAGCCATTGCCCTTAGGGAAGCGGGTTTCGAAGTGCCTGTCCTCATTTTCGGCTATACACCTCCGGCCGACGCCCGCCGGCTGTTTGAGTTCGATCTGACCCAAACCGTCTATGCCTGCGAAACCGCCGAGGCGCTTTCGCGTGTTGCCAGGGCAAACGGAAAAAAGATCACGGTTCACCTTAAAGTGGATACCGGAATGGGAAGGCTCGGCCTGCTCACCGACAGTCTTCGGCCGTCGGTTCCGGGGAAGGAAGCGCCGGGCGGCGCTGTCCGCGAAGCCGAATCCATCGCGCGGTTCAAAGGTCTCGAACTGGAAGGAATATACACCCATTTTGCCACCGCCGACAGCGCTGAAAAGTCTTTTGCCGAAAAGCAGATCGAACTGTTCATGGATTTTTTAAACAAGCTCCGACACGCGGGCCTGGAAGTTCCGATACGGCACGCCGCCAACAGCGGCGCGATCATCGATATGCCCGAAACTCACCTCGACATGGTGCGGGCGGGTATCTCGCTGTACGGTCTTTATCCCTCGAATGAGGTGGATAAACGTCGCATCTCACTCAGGCCGGCCATGGCGTTGAAAGCCAGGGTGGTTCATTTAAAAAAAGTTCCCGCCGGATTTTCGGTCAGTTACGGGTGTACCCATGAAACCCCTGAACCCACCACCATTGCCACCGTTCCCGTCGGATACGCGGACGGGTTCAACCGCAGACTCTCTTCCCGCGGCCGGATGCTGGTCGCCGGGGAAACCGCGCCGATTATCGGCCGGGTATGCATGGATCAAACAATGATCGATGTCGGTCATATCCCTCAAGTGGATGTCGGAGATGAAGTGGTCATTTTTGGCAGGCAAAACAATGCAGCCATAAGCGTCGAAGAGATCGCCGCCGACCTCGACACGATTAACTATGAAATCGTATCCGCCTTGACCGCACGCATTCCCAGGATCTACTCAGAATAGTTTTACCGATGAGACTCTTCTTGAAAAAATCAAAGAATTAATGATACAGTGTGGAGAGCCCAGTTCACTTCGCTCACAATTGGAGTGATGGAATGATGGGTTAAAGGTATTCTTTCAAATAATTCTACTGAACATCGGGAGCATACTCGATGACATTTCATGATATCTATCCATTGCGAATCCTCGGGGTTGATGATGACCAACTCATTTTGGATTTATACCGCAAAATCCTTTCTACCGTACCCAAAGGCAATAGAACATCGCCCGAAGCCGCGGGATCCGGAACAGATACCGACCTGTCATCAGAATCTTTTGATATCATCCTGTGCAAACAGGGTGACGACGCCGTCGAAACGGTCAGGGCATCGATTGACAAAAACAGGCCCTTCGCCATCGCCTTTATCGATATGCTGATGTCGCCGGGTCCTGATGGTTTGTGGACAGCGGAGAACATCCGCAAAGTTGACCCGCATATTCAAATCGTCCTGGTAACCGGTTATTCCGACATTGACCTCATTGAACTGTCCCGCCGTGTTCCCCCGCTTGACAAACTGCTGTATCTTCAAAAACCGTTTCAATTTCAAGAAATATGGCAGTTTGCTTCTTCTCTGGGCGCAAAATGGCAGGTGGAACGGCAATTTCGCAAAATCCAGATCGGCCTGGAAACCATGGTCGAAAAACGGACCTCTTCCCTGCTGGAAGCCAATGTAAAACTGGAAGAGGAAATAACGTCTCGAATCCAGACCGAAAATTCGCTTCGGGAAAGCGAAGAGAAATATCGCTCGCTTTTTGAAGACTCCAGAGACGCCATATATATCTCAGACAGCAAGGGTAAACTTCTTGATGTCAATCAATTTACCCTGGAGATCTTTGACTACACCAGAGAAGAAATGTCACAAATGGACATCCACGATATCTACGTGAATCCGGAGGATCGATTAAACCTTGTTCGGGAAATCGATAAAAAAGGTTCCGTAAAGGACTATGAAGTCAAACTCCGCAATAAGAACGGGAAGGTAATGGATTGCCTGGTGACCTCGTCTGTGTGGAGAACCAAAAACGGAAAAGTTCTCGGGTACCAGGGCATCATTCGGGATATTTCCGAACAGAAGCGCAGTCGCGAAGAATTGGACCGGACGCTGGACAACCTCCAGACGGTTATGAAAGGAACGATCCAGGCAATGGCATATACGGTTGAAACACGTGATCCATACACTGCCGGGCATCAACAGCGGGTTGCCGATCTGTCACGAGCCATCGCAAATGAAATGGGGCTTCCGGAGAACCAGATTGAAGGGGTGTTTATGGCCGGAGTCATTCACGATCTGGGCAAAATATCCGTCCCGGCCGAAATCCTCTCCAAGCCCGGCCGCATACCCGAACTCGAATTCAGCCTGATTAAAATACATCCCCAGTCCGGCTACGATATTCTGAAAGGGATAGAATTCCCCTGGCCGATTGCGCAAATCGTGCTTCAACACCATGAAAGGATGGACGGCTCTGGATATCCCCGGGGTCTTTCCGGTGAAGACATCCTCATCGAGGCCAGAATTCTGGCCGTGGCGGATGTTGTCGAAGCCATGGCTTCACACCGGCCCTACCGCCCGGCACTCGGCATAGATGCGGCACTGGAAGAAATTTCCGCGAATAAAAACGCCCATTTTGATCAAGACGTGGTGGATGCCTGTTTGAAATTGTTCGACACAAAGGATTTAAAATCAAGCGGGAAGCTTTACAATGGGTATGCCATTCTCGACAGTGCCAGCTATTAGATAGTTTCCATCCATAAATGGCCCTTTTTCCCCTGAGCGGCGTTCTCCGCGGGTTTTCGCCTGCGACGTACATTTCTGTTCCTCCCAATAGGATCAGTGAGATTGTCAACGGGAAAAGATCCATCACTGCCGATACCGCATTGAGATTGCAGCGCTATTTTGGTGTTGAAGCTCAGTTTTGGCTGAATTTACAGGATGCAAAGCGGTATTATTGTCTTGGCAGAGTCGCCGGTGGAATTATGACCGTAAGATTTACCTGTCGAAAAAACAAAATCAGAAGATGATTCGCAGATTACTGGATGAATACGCGGCTCACCAATCCTAATTTATCCATATCAAGTCAATTCACCGGATAATCAAAGCCGGCGCTTTGCTTACCGGTGATCTCCATCGTTGGCCTAAAATTAGTCCTTGACCGCTTCACTCAAAATGGCTATACTTCGGATATACATTAGGAGGTGGTCACATGCTTGCGAAAATTCAAAAATGGGGAAATAGCCAGGGGCTTCGTCTTGCCAAAAATCTACTCGCCGAAGCGCACCTTGGTGTCGGCGATGAAGTGGATATTAGCGTAAAAGACGGAATTATGATCGTCACACCAGCAAAAAGAACACGTGGACGGCACAGTCTGAAGGATCTTGTGGCACGTATTCCTGAAAACTACCAAACCGGAGAAATTGACTGGGGAGAGCCGGTTGGCAAGGAGGCTTGGTAGATGGCTGCTTATATCCCCAAACAAGGGGACCTCATCACAATCACATTTGATCCACAATCTGGTCATGAACAAAAAGGACGACGCCCTGCTTTTGTTGTTAGTAAGGACCTGTTCAACCAAAGCACAGGTTTGGCTATTGTGTGCCCAGTTACAAAAACAGAGCGTGCTTTTCCCTTTCACGTACCTCTTCCAGAAGACAGTAAGTTGACAGGTTTCATCATGGTTGAGCAAGTTAAATCTGTTGATTTCCGTGCTCGCCGCGCTAAACGAATTGAATACGGCAATGATGAGTTGCTGTCAGACGTTCTTTCCATATTGGATGCCTGCATCTACTAACCGGCCAACATTTCGCTTCAGCAGACAGCCAGGGCGGGGCGTTCGTGCTTAACCGTCTGTCCTGATTGCCTTGGCCGCCGCTGAGCTTGGCGGTTATAGAACTTATTTTGGAGTGAATTATGAAAACGTTATTTGATCCGGTTAAGTTGGGAGAATTATTTCTGCCCAACCGCATTATTATGTCTCCGCTAACCCGTTGCCGCGCCAGTGAAGGCCGGGTGCCGAATGCTCTAATGACAGAATATTACTCCCAGCGTGCAACGGCAGGTCTGATTATTAGCGAAGCCACATCTGTCACACCTATGGGGGTGGGCTATCCAGATACGCCCGGGATCTGGTCAGATGAGCAGGTTGAGGGTTGGAAACGGGTGACGGATGCGGTGCACAAGGCTGGTGGCCGTATGGTACTGCAACTGTGGCATGTGGGTCGTATTTCGGATCCGCTTTATCTCGATGGAGAACAACCGGTAGCACCCAGTGCAATTGCGGCGAAAGGGCATGTCAGTCTGGTGCGTCCGCAGAAAACCTACGAAGTGCCCCGCGCACTGGAACGCGATGAGATCCCCGGCATCATCGAGGGGTATCGCAACGGCGCGGAAAATGCGAAAAAAGCAGGTTTTGACGGTGTAGAAGTTCATGGCGCCAATGGCTATCTGCTGGATCAGTTCCTGCAAAGCTCAACCAATCAACGCACGGACGATTATGGCGGCAGTATAGAAAATCGGGCACGTCTGCTGTTGGAAGTCACCAATGCGGCTATTTCCGTCTGGGGCGTCGGTCGTGTCGGGGTACACCTGGCACCAAGAGGTGATTCACATGACATGGGTGACAATGATCCGGCCGCAACCTTTGGTTATGTTGCAAAAGAGCTGGGGAAGCGCGACATCGCCTTTATCTTTACTCGTGAACACTTTAATGCGGCGGCATTAACGCCCGCATTGAAAAAAGTGTTTGGCGGCAGTCTTATCGCTTCGGTAAATTAAACAACAAGTCGGCCAGTTCCCGGGGCGGCGCCATCAGCTTTCGTTTACCGAGGTCAAGCCATGCGCCTTCCAGCGTGACCGTCGCAGCCAGCGTTCCGTCCTGCTTGTACACATCATGCGTCATGTGAAAGCGTTCCGCGTTTCTGGTATTCTTTCATATCCTCATTTCCTTTTGCCGCCGACACGGTTTTTATAACAATCCGGTCAGTTTCAAACCATCCCTGAAGAGAAAAATGGAAAGGGCGCATAACGCCGCGCCCAACGCTTTCACGGTGTAAACGTACGCTTTTGCGGTCAGAAAAGTGCGGGATCTGCCGACGAGCATTGCCAGAGATATTTTGGATCCCACAAGCATCACGTAAAAACTCCCGGTGAAGGCCGCTGCTGTCAAAACACCATGATCCATGGCTTTCATCACCGTCGGCGCACCGACACCGAGCCAGAACAGGTACGGATGTGGATTCAGCGCATTAACCATGATCCCCTTTTTCAGCGATCCGGGAGTGTGATCATGAACATCTATTGTTACGCCTTTTGTCCGTATGCTTTCATACCCTAAATAGAGAATCAAAAACCCGCCGAGAAATGAAATTATTCCTAACAGAATACGAAAATTCGATAACTTTGACAATATGAACAGGGTCAACAGAATAATGGGCAAATCAGTGAGGACAGGTGCAATTGCCACTTTAACGCCGGCTTTCAGGCCGTGCCGGAGTGTCTCCGTTATGACCAGGGTGAGAAGGGGGCCGGGGGCAAAACCTGCGGACAGGCCCAATATGATTCCGGTGGTCAGGAAAGTTGTCATTTCTTCTTAGCCCCCCTCGATCACGCAAAAATATCCGGGGCTGCTCTCCTGCACTATTCCGGACCCAGTAAAAACAGCCCCAGGTTCCCCCTGCCGCGAAATTTTCGGTCGATTACCGAGAGCCCGTGTGCATCGATCAACGGGGGCAGTCCTTTTCGGGCGAGAAAATCCCGATAATTCTTAAAATGCGTTCGGCCCGCCATGGCCTCAATGAACGTCATCACCCCTTTGACCAATCGACCCTCCGGTGATGGAACCGGTTCGGGATGATAATCGATAATCAATATCCGGCCGTCCTTCTTCAAAACACGTTTGGTTTCACTGATCACGGCCGTCCGGACGGAAGCGAACATTTCATGCAGGGCGAAAATAATGACAACCAGATCGAATGCGCCGTCTGAATATGGCATTTGTGACGCATCACCCAGTAAAAGTGCCGACCGTTCTCCCAGTTTTTCCCTGGCAATTGCCAGCATCGCGGGGGAAAGGTCGATGCCGAAAATACTGCAACCGGCCTTCTGGTAAAATTTCAGATGTGTCCCTGTTCCACACCCCACTTCAAGGACACGTACCCCGTTTACAGGGGGAAACATCTTCCTGCCGTCTTCACCGATGGGAATCGTCACCGGCTCGATGAGTCTGTCGTACCATCGTGCGATCCTTCTGTAGGGATCTCTGTTCATGATCACCGCCAGGTGACGACAGGCGGCCGGCGCGACGGTAGCCTGTGATAGCTGAATTTGGGATGCCCCACCATCATGGCCCCGAAGCATTGATGCCCCTGAGGGAGCGACAATGCTTCCATCATGGGAGGAAACGTAACGGCCGCGGCATTGAAGTAGCCGGCCCAGCAGCATCCCAGGCCCATGCTTGTTGCGGCCAGTTCAAGGTAAGTCAACGCGATGGTGCAGGCAGAAGGTGCCGCCCTGTTCTCTTTTGCAGCATGAGCGACGATGACAACCGGGGCGCCCCGCAGAATAAAATCCTCCCCGCCCGCCCAGCGTTTTACAACCCGGTCCATGCCCATGGGTGCGGCGATTTCCGGCATGTTGTCGATCATCCAGCGCATCCAGTCAACGACGGTTCCGGCAAGTTTGCGCAATTCATCACCACTGCTCAAAACCAGCCACTCGGCACATTGGGAATTGTGTCCGGACGGCGCGTACCTGGCAATGTCAATGAGCCTGGCAAGATCGTCCCTGGATACGGGCTTGTCTTTGTAAACCCTTATCGAACGGCGGTTTCGCAAAAAATGTTCGCACTGTTCAGCGGTCAAATAAAGCCCCTTCTGTACGGGCGGACATTCCGCCACGGCCATTTCCCGATGGGTGAGGCTGCCGGTCGGGCACACGGCCACACAGTGGCCGCAGCGGATGCACACAGCCTCTGCCACGGGATTCGGGGTCGGGCATTCTCCTTTTTGGAAATCAATAATCCCGGCAGGACAGACCGCGGCGCAGATCCCGTCCTGATTGCACGTTTTCTGGTCGACTTCAAACAGTTTCATTCTGTCATCTCCTTATTCATAACCGATTTTTTCACGAGCTCGAATCCTTCAGCGGGTAACTCGCAATCCTTTCCGGTCCTATTTTTTGTTTTTGAGCAGGTCCTCCAGGCCGGCGAACGGCCTGTAGGTAGAGGACGGCTTCTCCTCGCCCGCCGGCAGCGACGCGTCATGCCATTCCTGGTCCATATAGCGCGAGTGCTCATTGTCGTGACAGTAGAGACACAGCAGCTCCCAGTTGCTGCCGTCCGGCGGGTTGTTGTCGTGGTTGTGGTCCCTGTGATGGACCGTAAGCTCACGAAGTTTTTTGCCGGTGAATTCGCGCCCGCACCGCCCGCAGATCCACGGGAAAATTTTGAGCGCCCGTTCCCGGTATCCCTGCTCCCGTTGCTGACGCTCTCGCCGGGCCTCTTTAACGACCCGGTCCAGTCTGTCTTTGTCTGTTCGTGTCTTCTTCGACGGCATGTTTTCCCAGTATATCTTTGAGATGATGACGCAAGTGACGAAGGTAGTCCTTCACCACAAAACCCAGAGGAACCGGTTCCTTTATGGTTGGCTTTTACAGGGCATCGGGTGATGAGCGATTTTGCCGCCAAAGTATCCACCGACACCGCCGATTCCGATGATTCCAATATTCATAGCGATCCGACCTATAGTTTCGATCCGGGAATGGGACTTGACGGCGGATCGACGCCAACCAATGCCTGCGAGATCTATTCGCTCAAGCAGCTTTGCAGGGCAAGCACATTTTCATCGTGCTGCACCTTGATCGCTTCCAGAAACAGGTCCTGCGATCCTTCCGGGAGGAGATGCCGGTACTCCCGTATTTTGCGCGCAACCCACGCCTGCCCGCGGATCAGCAGTTCGACCTTCTCGTCTACAGTGTTCAGCGCCTGGACCTTTTCCACAAACGCCCCGGTCTTGTCCGAAGGCGCAGCGCCCAGATCGTGAATGAGGTTGACTAGAATGTGGCAGTTCATGCCCTCATCGCGAAGGAACTTTTTTAAAAATTTCCGGAGACGCTCATCCTCCGTCTGGTAGAGCAATTCCCCCAGCACCTTCACGCCGGCACGTTCCGATTCCAGGAGAAGGTTTAAAAAATCCAGCAAATTCGTAATGTCATTTTCTGTCATCGGTGGTATTCCCCCGTGCGTTAATTTATTTACGGCAAATCTTCCATGGTCAGCTCATGGGTGATATCGATGCAGCCGACAACACTCTGGGCCGCCGGGCACAGCGTAATATACGACTCCATCGCCGCCATGGCATCCGCCCGCTTCTCCTCCGGCAATTTAAGGCTGTACGCCACGTTGATACGCGTGATCTTCAGTACACCGCCGACATCTTCGATGTCTCCGGTGACGGTTGCTTTGTACTGTTCCTTGAAGGTTTTGATTTTCTTTCCGGCCAGCACCGCGGCCAGTGTGCCCATCATTCAGCCGCCGACGGCTCCGACGATGTGGTCCAGCGTTGCCGCGTGCTCTTTATCAGGATCGATCTTGTAAAAATCCTTTATCCCGCCGTGGACGCCATAGAAGACCGGCTCTGCAAAACCTTTTATTTCGGCTTTCCGCGTGGGGCCCATCTCCCTCGTAATGGTGATGTGCGATGTGTGAACGACGTTTCCCATGATACCTCCTGTATGCAGTAAATCAGAAAACCGAAGACCCGGTCTTGATTCTTGCCAAACAAACCGGGAGCTTTACATCGTATTTCTCGCCGGAACGGTAGAACCTTTCCTGGCCCACCACCAGCGGTGTGGGTACAGATCACAATTAACCGCCCGCCGTCTGCGGAAAGGCGGTGTTGGCGTATAAATACTCCATCTTCTCTTTGTGTTTTAGCTCCTCGTTTGCGATTCTGATCAGCATCTCCTTTGTGTCCCCGCCGGAATGCAACCCGGCCAGCTCCGTATAAAAATGATAGGATTTCAGCTCCCGGTGAGACGCCACCAGAAAGACATCCTCCCTGCGCATGTCTTTCGCGATCTCCGGCTCTTCCTGATGTTCGGCAATCTTGTAATGAACAGCGTCGCTCATCCTCAAGGCGCTGGAACCGTACTTGCCCTCTCGATAGTTCACCAGAAAGTCCCTGTGCTTCTTCTCTTCGTTTGCAACCCATTCTATGGTTTCTTTGGCACTTTTATCCTCGATCTTGCTGAGAATATCCGTATAGAAGGTGTAGGCCTCCTCCTCCCTCTGTATGGCCTTGTCAAGCACTTCCGAAAGTTTCAGTTCTTTCATCTGCAACCCTCCTTATTTTTCATCACAATTTTATCCGGCGGCGAAGCCGCCTTCAAAAAATCGCGTCAGCGATTTTTTGTCCAGTACGGGTTTATCAGATCTTCAAAAATGGTCATCGCCGCCTCCGCGCCATGCCCGGCCGCGGTTACGATCTGTTTGTATCCGCCGGACACGTCACCGGCCGTATAAATTCCCGGAACATTTGTTCTGTACTGCGCGTGCTTGATGAAACCCTCTTCCGTCAGTTCGATCCCCGCCTTCCGGGCCAGGTCCACGGCCGGGTCATATCCGATGGCGATAAACACGCCCTGGACGGCCAGCGTCGAGGTCTCTTCCGACCGGTTGTTGTAAAGCAGCACTTCTTCCACGCTGTGCTTTCCTCTGATTTCTTTGACTTCCGTGTTGAAAAAGATCTGGATGTTGTTATCGACAAGGTTCTTTACCAGAACGTCCTGGGCCTTGAGCGTATCTTTCCGGTGGACGAGTGTCACGTCCACGCCGATGTGATGCAGGTGGAGGGCTTCGGTGACGGCGCTGTTTCCGCCGCCGACAATAATTACCTTTCGGCCTTTGAACAGGGGGCCGTCACAGGTGCTGCAATAGCTCACACCATGACCGGACAGGCGCGACTCTCCAGGGGCCCCGAGGTTTCTGTGAGTGGCGCCGGTGGCTATCAACAACGCCCGGGCAAGAAACTTTCGCCGGCTCGTCTGAACGGTGATGGGGTCGCCGGGGTCGATTTCCATCACCGCTTCTCCGGGAAAAATTTGAACGTATTCGAGGGCATGGGTTACCATAATGTCCACCAGCGTCTTTCCGCCGATCTGTTTCAGGCCGGGGTAATTCTCAACGATCGGGGTGGTGGCAACCTGGCCTCCGAGCACACCCTTTTCCACGACAACGGATTTGAGCCCGCTGCGTGCCGCGTAAATACCGGCGCTCAATCCGGCAGGCCCTCCCCCAACGATAACCAGATCGCACTCGATTTCCGGTTCATCGCTTTCAGGGATAAAAACCGTCTGCTGTTCCAGTTTTTCAAGGGATAGCATAAAAAGCTCTTCCGGCTGCGCGCCCTTGGCAACCAGGACGTCGTTTGCATAGGTTTGCGGGACGGACTGCGCGGAATACTGGTTGGCCAGCTCCGGGTTCGCCTGGATGTCTATGATTTCCAGAGAGATCAGATCCGGTTTTTCCACCGCCGCCTTGAGGGTGTTCAATGCCTGCTGGGGGCAATACGGGCAGCTTGCACTGACGAACACCTTGATATTTCTTGGTTGATCGATCCGTTTTATCACCTGGAGAGACTGCGCGTTGAGATTGCTTTTCCGGGTGCCGATGAGGATCAGGGCTTCCAGAAAAATACGCCCCTCTTCCCCCAGCGGAGCACCCAGCCAGCGGATGTTATAGTTGTCCGGATCGAAAACAAGGGTCGGCGAATATTCGATGTTCCATTTTACCGCCTTTTCGTGATCCAGGCTGAATTCGCGCAGCACGATTTTGTCACTGATCTGGCGGAAAAAGCGTATCGCCTGCCTGGCTGCATCGCTGAAAACGTCGTTTGTCCCCGGTTGGGCGAACAGAAACAGTGGAATGTCCTCTTTTATTTCCTTGAACAATCCGGCAATTTCCCGCTGCGCCTCCTGTATCGCGACTTCTTCCTTTCCGTTCATTGCATTTACTCCTTATTCAGTCTTTAAAAACAAGCTTTCCGCCCAAAAAACCGGCGGTCGTTGCCGCCGAGAGCATAATAAAGTTTACAATGAAAAATGGCACTCTCAGGGATGAATAGGCAGCGGCCACATTTGGATCGACATACAGCCAGACGGCCAGAACGACGGCAGATAGTGAAACCACGGCACCGCAAACCATCTTTGTGAGAAATAGTGTGGTGAAGTTGCCTCCGTATTTCTTCTTCCACTCGACATAACCGGAGAAGAGAACCAGGGGCATGGATAGAACAACAAAAATCAGATTGTAATGGGCGGCCAGACTCAAACCGCTGAAATTGAACGCGGCCGCTAAAACGACAAAGATGACGGAAACCGGGAGCACGCCGTTGGGAATATGCACCGAAACCGGATGCACGTGATGTTTTACCATCTGGCTGAAGAGGACGTCCCATTTCGAGGTGCCGGCCGGCGCTTCGGGTTTTGGATCTGCCGCTTCTTTTCCGGGTTCCGCACTCCCGGTTCCTTTCACTTCAAATCCTGCCGGTTCCGGTTTTTTCTCCGAACCCTCTTCGGATTCCACTTCAATAAATTTGCTTCGATCGGCGCCGCACACCGGGCATGTTGCAGGCGGCTCGTCTCCCTCATGGATATAACCGCACACCGTGCATTTCCACTTCTTCATCTATCCCTCCGTCATCTTTTTTCTATGGGAACAAAAGCGCACTCTTCCGGTCCGCAGTAATCTCCGATGTAGTGGGAATCAGGACGGTAGAGCACGGGCTTCGGCGCCGCGCCCCCGAACTGCTCTTCAATAACATGGGCCGCCCAGCCCGAAACTCTGGCGATGGCGAATATCGGCGTGAAGAGGTCTGTCGCTATTCCCATGTAGTAGTAAAGAGATGC
Source organism: Pseudomonadota bacterium (assembly GCA_043827325.1). Classification (GTDB taxonomy): domain Bacteria; phylum Desulfobacterota; class Desulfobacteria; order Desulfobacterales; family UBA11574; genus JBDRPF01. Next base: position 42,770 of record JBDRPF010000071.1, read on the forward strand.
GCTGTAGAAGTCCACATTCGCATAGATATCCCTGCCTTTTTTCTTCTTAAAGGCTTCCTTGCCCTTCTGCTCGAGCAGCGTTGACATTTCATACCATTTGGTATCGCCCGTGCGTTCGCCCATTGCCTTGGACATGGGTGCCAGGATATGCGCCCTGGGATCATCTGTCTGGTACACGGCGTGCCCCAGGCCCATGATAATGCCGCCGGTGGCAAGCAGATTGTTCACGTACGCCTCGACATTGTCCACCGCGCCGATTTCAAAAAGCATTTCCATCACCCGCGTATTCGCGCCGCCGTGCAGCTCTCCGGACAAAGATCCGACCCCCGCGGCTACGGCCGCGTACATGTGGGCCCGTGTCGATGCCACTTCCCGGGCCGCGAATGTGGACGCATTAAAAGAATGCTCCGCGTGCAGCACCAGGCAGACGTCAAAAAAACCGGCCAGCTCATCGTCGGGCACGGTTTCGTTAAGCATGTAAAGAAAGTTGGCCGCGTGGCTCAATTCCGGGTTCGGGGCGAGGGGCTCCCTGTCATTGCGAATTCGATCCCATGCGGCAACGATTGTCGGAAACTTCGCAATGAGCCTGACGGCCATGCGTTCCGACGCCTCAAGGGAACGCTCCCTGACATCCGGGTCATGATGCGCCAGCATGGAAACCGCCGACTGCAGAACATCCATGGGAAGGGCGTCTTTGGGCCGGGTTTTAAGGGCTGAAATCATCTCGGGCGGGAGCGGCCTCTCGGAAACGAGCCGCTCATTCAATTCACGGAGTTCGTCTTTTTTCGGCAGCTTTTCGTAAAGCAACAGATAAACAAGCTCTTCGAAGGAAATTTTCCCTGCGAGATTCTTGGCCTGGTATCCCCGGTACACCAGCTTGCCGACGGCTCCGTCCACATCGCTGATTTTGGTTGAAGCGACTTTAAAGCCGCGAAGACCTGTATTCAATATCGGTTTGCATTCATCCATTTTGACCTCCCCGTATTTGATCAGGTTAGTGTAATACACCGTTTGTCTGCATTGATGCTCAGATATTAATCAAATATCATGCCAGATCATAAACAATATGAACAAAAATTTAAAGCAGGGTATTGCGGATCTGCCTGAAACAAAAAATACGGTTTCAACGGTGCGATAAATGAATGGAATTCAGGTTTCATCTCTCCCGGATGAACTGAAAGAAAAGGTGCGGCCCGGGGCCGGAAATCGTCTCATATTACACGAGCGATACACATCTGTATCAAATATAGCCTGAATTGCGCGCAGGTATAAGATTTCCGGTTCAATATAAAGAAGACGGGCAGGCTGTTGGCCACGCGTTCTGCCCGGGGAAAGGGTTGCTGTGAGGCGTTTCCCCCGGCCTGCAGCAACGGCATGGGGCAACGGCCTATTCTTCTTCCGACAACGTCCCCTTGTGCTCGGTGGTGCAGAGCGGACAGACAACGTCAATCTCTTTTTCATCACCGATGAATTTTTCCCGCAGCATCTCGGGGCTTAAATTGCTTATTGTTCCGCAGGCGCAGTGCGGGCACTCCGCTCTTACCTTCCACTTTTTTTCCGACATCAAGCGTCTCCTTTCTCTGACCTCATCCGGGATCCGGCTGAGAAACCCGTTACCCGATTTGAGCATTTGTTTCTATTTAGAATTGTGCGCCTTCAGCGACCGCTTTTCTGGCACATCCCGGACAGAGTCCGGTAAATTCAAGATTGTGGCCGATGATCTGAAAAACAGTGGCCCCGTAAAGTTCGTTTTCAAGTTGATTCAGGGGCGCGATGGGCGCATCATCCACCCTGTCGCAGCATGTACAGCGGATGTGATAGTGTTTTTTCGTGTCCCAATCATAGCGCTTCAGCGACCCGCTGAGTTCCAGTTTTTGAATTTCTCCCAACTCAGACAGCACCTCGAGATTTCTGTAAACGGTACCCAGGCTGACGCGGGGCAGGCGGCGACGCACGATGCTGTATATTTCATCAGCGCTCGGGTGGACATCTAACTTTCGAAGCTCTTCCAGAATGATCTTGCGCTGCTGTGTCATCCTGAGGCTTTTTTCTCTTTGCAAGCTGTCTTCCTCTTATTGATATTTAGGCCATTGTTTTTCCTGTATTTTCTAAGCTGAAAACAATTCCGTGTCAAGGCTGAAGTAATGGATGTCGAATCGAACCGGGGACGCTGCCCGTATCCGGGAAGATTAAATATCAAGCCACATATCCGCTTCGTTTCCGCAATGGGTGCAGGTAGCGGAACCCTTTACCTGCTGCTTCGGCGTCTTTTCGTCTGTCGTTTCCGGTGAAGCCGCACGTTCCGTGTGTTCGTGCACGTCTTCCAGAGAGCAGGTTATCACCATCTCGGCTTCGTTTCCGCAGTTTTCACATGCGCACACCTGCTTATATTTTTTGACTTTTTCGCTCATCCCGCACTCCTTTTTTTTATTTAGCTGTTATAAATTAAACACAACATTACCAGAAATCAAGATCCATGCCAATGTTGATTTGAAAAAGATGACATCTTTACCGCGCATATTCAATTTCAATTTTATCATAAATATGATACCTGTTGACATCATCCTGCGATATCATTATTTCTTCAAACATGCTTACAGTCCGAATTAAAAAAGGATACGCTTTAAATATTGCCGGTGCGCCCTCCCGTGAAGTGACGGTTCTGGAAAAACCGGACCGGGTGGCACTGATGCCTGAACGTATCCCTTTTGTTAAGCCTCGCCTGAAGGTTCAGGTCGGTGACAGGGTCAAAATCGGCACGCCGCTCATCGAGGACAAGCGGAACCCGGATGTCAGATTTTTATCGCCGGGCGGCGGGGAAGTCACCCGGATCCTTTTCGGCCCGCGCCGGGTCATCAGTGAGATTGTCATAACCCTGGACCACAGGGAGGAACGTGAAGAATTTCTTTCCTTCAGCGAAGCACAAATCGAAACCATCTCCAGGGCCGCGTTGATTGAGGCCATAATGACCGGAGGGTTGTGGCCGTTGCTGAGAGGACTGCCTTTTCGGGACATCGCGGACCCGGAATTCACGCCGCCGTCCATCATGGTCCGTCTTGACGCCACAGAGCCTTTCCAGCCCTCTCCGGAAGCCTACTTGAACGGAGAGGTCGATCTCTTCGAGTACGGCGTAAAAATACTTCGCAGGCTGTCGGAAAACGTCTTCATCATCACTTCTACGGACAATTCGTTTGTTTTAAATCAGCTGAAAAACGATCTGACCCATGCCGTTGACGGCGTTTATCCTGCCGATGATCCCGGCGTAGTGCTCTATCATATCAAAACCTCTCCGGTTGAAAACCGGGCCTGGTACATCGACGGCCAGGACGTGCTGCTGCTGGCCCGGCTTCTCACCACCGGCAAATACCCAGTTGAAAGAGTCGTCGCACTCGGAGGAGAGCCGGTTACGGAGAAAACACATTTTCTTACCCGGGCAGGCGTCCCCCTGGATCTTCTCACCCGTGGACGGACCGATGATACAATAGACGCCCGGTATATCGTGGGCGGGATATTTACGGGATACACCGGCTCCAGGGATTCCTACATGGGATTTTACGAAAAATCGCTGGTCTTGGTGCCCGAAGGTGCCGAAAAGGAATTTTTCGGGTTCGCAAGACCCGGATTTGAGAAACCGAGCCGATCCAGGGCTTTTTTGTCCGCCTTCAACAAATCGGCCCTGCCCGTGGACTGCAACTACCATGGTGAAGAACGCGCCTGCGTGAACTGCGGCTACTGCGCCGAGGTCTGCCCGGTGGGCATTCTGCCTCAGTTTGCTTACAAATGCATATTGGCCGATGAAATTGATGAAGCCCTGGCTCACGGCATGCTCGACTGTGTCGAGTGCGGTCTCTGTACGTATGTCTGCCCTTCCAAGGTGGAACTCAGCGACACTCTTAAGAATACCAGGAAGGCGTTTTATCTGGAACAGATCTGACCATGAAACGTATCAGAAACTTTTTCGACGCGAACCGAAAGCACTTTGTCGACGGCGGAAGATTTGAAAAGATCTACCCGCTGTTCGAGGCCGTCGAGACACTTTTTTTCATTCCGGGTCGCGTCACCCGGAAAGGCCCCCACCTGCGAGACAGTCTTGACCTGAAGCGCTTTATGAGCACCGTTCTTCTTGCCCTGATTCCCCCGCTCTTTTTCGGCCTCTATAACACCGGTTACCAGTCCAACCTCGCGTCCGGCCTTCCGCTCACGTTTTCAGACGTGATCTTAAAAGGCCTCTGGATCGTGGTGCCGATAATTGCGGTTTCATACGCGGTCGGGCTGTCCTGGGAGATTCTATTTGCTTCCATCAGAAAGCATACCGTCAGCGAAGGGTTTCTGGTCACCGGCCTGCTGTTCCCGCTCACGCTCCCGCCGACCATCCCCCTGTGGCAGGTCGCTATCGGCATCTCCTTTGGCGTTGTCATCGGCAAGGAAGTGTTCGGCGGAACCGGCAGAAACTTTTTAAACCCCGCATTGACCGGGCGCGCCTTTCTCTTTTTCGCCTACCCCGCCAATATGACGGGAGAAGCGGTATGGACGGTGGTCAGCAACCCAACCGGGACGGTCGACACTTTCAGCGGGGCAACACCACTGGTGGTTTCAGCGGTCAGCGGCGCCTTTAACGCCGTCGAATCATCCCTGGCAAAAGCGGGCTTCACATCCGCCAAACTGTTTTTCGGCACATACCCGGGCAGCATCGGGGGAACATCCGCCCTCATGTGCCTCATCGGCGGCGCGATTCTCGTCTGCATGGGCATTGCCAGCTACCGGATTATGCTCGGCGGCGTCCTGGGGCTTCTCGCCGCGGCGGTCCCGGGATACCTTTTAAGCCTTTTCTCCGGGGGGTCGTCCATCCCGATGCTCTCGCTGCATCCATTTCACCATATGACCATGGGCGGCTTTGCATTTGGAATGATCTATATGGCTACCGATCCGGTGACCGCTCCGGGAATGAATACGTCGAAATGGATATACGGATTTGCCATCGGTGTTTTGACGGTTTTGATACGGATATTCAATCCGGCCTTTCCGGAAGGAATCATGCTGGCAATTCTCTTTATGAACCTTTTTTCCCCGCTGCTGGATCACTATGAAATACAGGGCAGGCTGAAAAAAAGGGTGCCGAATGTCTAATCACCTCAAACCCATTGTCTTTGCGGCGGTGTTGAGCATTGTATGCGGAAGCCTCCTGACGCTGGCGTCCACCGGTCTCAAAGAATATCAGCTGAAAAACATCGCCCTGGACAAACAGAAAAACATCTTGAAATCGGTCGGTTTGATCGGCGATGCAGCCCTCCCCCCGGCAGACGCCATCGACAAGCTGTACGCGGACAACATCCGGCAGATGTGGGTCGGTTCCGGCGGAAAACTCGTCGCAAAAGCGGAAAAAGGCACAACTGACCTGCCGGTTTATCTGTATGTCAAAGGCGGCGACATTCAGTCTTTTATCATCCCCGTTGATTCCCGGGGGCTGTGGGGAAGGATTTTGGGATATCTCGCCCTGAAAAGTGACGGCGCTACGGTGGCCGGGTTTACGGTCTACAGCCACTCTGAAACACCCGGGCTCGGCGGAGAGATTGAAAAAAGCTGGTTTCAAAACAACTTTTCCGGAAAAAAGATACTGGACAATGAAGGGAATCTTGTTTCCGTGACCGTGGCAAAAGGCAAGGTAAAAGAAAGGATCGCCAAAGAGCGCCAGCCAAACTTCGTGGATGGGATCAGCGGTGCGACCCTCACCGGAAAATTTCTCTCGGGGGGCCTCAAGGAAACCCTCGTCGCGTACGAGCCCCTTTCCGAGAGATTCAGGAAAAAGGAAGTCAAAACCACGGAGAAATAGATGAAACTTACGCGGACCAAAGCGTTCAAGGTATTTTTTAACCCGATCTGGGAAAGCAATCCCATTTCCGGTCAGATTCTCGGAATATGCTCCGCTCTGGCCGTGACCGTCCAGCTGAAAACCGCCATCGTCATGGGTCTCGCCCTCACATTTGTACTTGCGTTTTCCAATTTTCTGGTTTCCCTGATGCGAAATCTTATTCCCAGAAACATCAGGATTATCGCTGAACTCACCATCGTCGCCACCCTGGTCATTTTCGCCGACCAGATGCTGAAGGCCTTTCTGTATGATATCAGCAAGCAACTCTCCGTATTCGTGGGGTTGATTATTACAAACTGCATCATTCTGGGGCGGGCGGAAACTTACGCCCTGGGCAACCCGCCGGGCCTGTCCCTGCTGGACGGTATCGGCAACGGCCTGGGTTACAGTCAGATTCTGGTAACGGTGGCACTCTTCCGGGAACTCCTCGGCGCCGGAACACTTCTGGGGTATCCGGTCGTGCCCCAGGCGCTGTATGCCGCGGGGTATAAAAATATGGGGTTTATGGTTCTGGCCCCCGGGGCTTTTATCGCCATCGGTCTCATCGTGTGGCTACAGAAAACCGTTTCCAATAAGTAATACTTGAAATATGGAAAACCTCATCAGCATATTCTTGAATTCGGTATTTGTGGGCAACATCCTGCTGGCCTATTTCCTCGGAATGTGTTCCTTTCTCGCCATTTCCAGGAACCTGGAAACCGCCACCGGTCTGGGCTTCGCGGTAACTTTCGTCCTTGCCATCACCACGCCGGCCAACTGGCTGATCTATCATTACCTCCTTGCGCCCGGCGCGCTGAAATGGGCGGGATTGCCGGGTGTGGATCTGAGCTTTTTGAAATTTATTATCTTTATCGCCGTTATCGCCGCCATCGTTCAGGCCCTGGAAATGATCATTGACAGGTATTCACCGCCCCTGTACACCGCGCTGGGCGTTTTTCTCCCCCTGATCGCGGTGAACTGTGCGATTCTGGGCACCGCCCTCTTCATGGTGGAGCGGAATTATAATTTTATGGAATCGGTTGTCTATGGGACGGGTTCGGGCTTCGGCTGGATGCTGGCCATCGTCACCATGGCCGGAATCCGAAAAAAACTGAGATACGCGGATGTCCCCAAAGGTCTCGAGGGTTTCGGCATCAGCATGATCATCGCCGGGCTTATGGCCATGGCATTTATGCTTTTTTCGGGTATCACGTTATGATCTATATCGTCAGTCTGACGGTTTTTACCGGAATCATATTCACCCTTGTCGGACTGCTTCTGCTGGTTGAAGCCAAGGTGGTGAAGTCGGATGACTGTGTGATCGTCATCAACGACGACGAGGAAAAAAGCCTGAAAGTCCTGGGGGGCACCACGCTGTTGTCCGCCCTTTCAGCCAATCACGTTTTCCTGCCCTCGGCCTGCGGCGGCGGCGGATCTTGCGGAACGTGCAAGTGCGTGGTGGAAGAGGGCGGAAGGGGCATCCTACCCACAGAACTCGCCCACCTGACCCGGAGGGAAAAACGGGAAAACGTCCGGCTGTCCTGCCAGGTTAAGGTAAAAGAAGATTTGAAAATCAGAATACCCGAGGAAATATTCAACGTCAGAAAATACAACGCGGTCGTGGTTTCGAACGAAAATGTGGCAACATTCATCAAGGAGTTGATCATAAAGCTCGACCCCGGTGAAAACCTCGAATTCAAAGCCGGCGCCTTCATTCAGATCGACATTCCGGAATACGAGCTGTCGTTTTCAGAGTTCAGGGTCAGGGTTGCCGAACGTTTCCGGCCGGATTGGGACGCATTCAACCTCTGGGGACTGCATGCTGAAGCGGATGAACCCATATTCAGGGCCTACTCACTGGCGAACCCTCCCGCTGAAAAGAACACTTTACGATTTACGATCCGTATAGCCACGCCGCCGCCGAGGGTTTCGGAAGCGCCCCCCGGGGTCGGCTCTTCGTTCATTTTCAACCTGAAACCGGGAGACCCGGTCACGCTGAGTGGCCCGTACGGAGAGTTTTTCGTCAAAGACACGGACAGGGAGATCTGCTTTGTCGGAGGCGGCGCCGGAATGGCGCCGTTACAAAGCCATATCATGCATCATCTCAAGACACTCAGAACAAAACGCAAAATCACCTTCTGGTACGGGGCCAGGTCAAAACTGGAGCTTTTTTTCGAGAAAGAATTCAAGGATCTTGAAAAGGAATTTGAGAATTTTTCATTTTTTGCCGCCCTTTCCCAACCCAAGCCGGAGGACGATTGGGAGGGGATGACCGGATATATCCACCAGTGTCTTTACGACCATTATCTCGGCAAACATGAAGACCCCACCGAAATCGAGTATTACCTCTGCGGTCCGCCCATGATGATTGATGCCATCGAAGACATGCTGGATAACCTCGGAGTGGATCCGGAGATGATCGCCTACGACAAATTCTAACACGGTTTTCGGGTCAAAACATCTTTTCCGGCGGTCGCCGCTCCGGCACATAGTCGTGAGGGATCTTTCCGTCGTTCCACGCTTTTGAGACGTAAAGATTACAGTAGCAGCTGCCGTATTCTTCGACGTCCGGTTCCCGATAAACGCACGGGCAAATGATGTCCTTGTCGGTTGCCTGGTTTCCGGACGCCAGGCGGCAGGGGCAGACCATGTAGCCATAACGGTTTTTGTTTACAATGAGGGCCTCCAGGAGCTCGAACACCCGTTCTCTGTCCGAGTTAAAATAATACCCCTTTGGCTCCTGGATTTTCCTCAATATTTCATACAGTTTTCCGGCGTTCATTACAATCCCAGGGCCTCCTTTATCGCGTTTTCCTTAAACCCGACGATGACTGTTTCACCGATGATTATGGTCGGAAAAGAACATTTCGGGTTGAACTTTTTGACATCCGCCAGAATTGCCTTCCGCTCCTCACCTTCCAGAAGATCCACGTCGATAAAATCGTACTTGACCGTGCACTCGTTAAGGAACTCTTTGGTGAATTTACAGTGGCTGCATGTGCTCAGCGAATAAATTTTGACCGGCTTGTCAGACATGACGGCTTCCTTTCCTAGTATAGTTTTAAAATTTAATATTATAAAACACATTCAGCGGAACATTACAATGATCTCATTAATGAAACTTACGTTCTGTTCTTATATTAATAATCATCGTCTACAAAGGTCGGCTATCCCGGAACCGTCAAACTCCGGGAGTCTCCCCGGCAGATCCGGGGGTTTACCGATGATTATTAAGCGAGTCAAAAAAGTTAACCCTTCGTCGGCTGCCCGTTTCACCTGTAATGTCTATTTCCAGAGCCGCTTTCTTTTTTATTTTCTTTCTTGACAAACAATGAGCAGATGATAAACTTATTAGTAATCATTATTATTAAGAGCTATCCGCTTCATGCGGGTGAAATGAGCGTGGCATGCTCAAATTCGTGCCGCTGTGATTTATTAAATTTATAAACATAACACGCCATATTTTCCAATAAGGAGGATTTTCACATGTCAACCGAAGAAAAAAACGAAAAGGAAGCCAAGCTGAAAAAGCTCGCCGACCCGATTGCCGCTTCCATTGATCCGGCGACGCAGGAAATGATCGTCCGGGCTCAGAAACTGGGTATCGACACCGTGTTTGACAGGGCCGTGACCATGAAGCCGTGCAACATCGGGCTCCAGGGCATCTGTTGTAAGAACTGCGCCATGGGGCCGTGCCGTCTCCCGTTGCCCAAGGCGGGGATCGAGGGCGAGGACACCCGGAAAGGTCTCTGCGGTGCCACCCCCAACACCATCGCGGCCAGAAACTTTGCCCGTATGGTGGCCGCCGGATCGGCCGCACACTCGGATCACGGCCGCTCGGTGGCCGAGGTGTTTTTGTCCGTGGCCAGAAAAGAGACCGAAGACTATACCATCAAAGATCCGGACAAGTTGCTGCAAATCGCGCCTTACTTCGAGGTCGCCACCACGGTGGAAGTGGACGGCAAGCAGGTGGACCGGGATTTTGACGAGATCGCCCTCGAGGTGGCTGAAAAGGCCATTGCCGAGTGGGGCAAGACCGAAGGGGAGCTGCATTACCTGAAACGGGCACCCGCGCCGCTGTACGAGCGCTGGAAAAAACTGGGCGTTCTTCCCCGAAACATCGACAGAGAAATTGTGGAGATCATGCACCGGACCCACATGGGTGTCGACCAGGATTACAAGAACATCGTCAAGCAGTGCACCCGGGCGTCTCTCGCGGACGGCTGGGGCGGCGCAATGATCGCCACCGATCTCCAGGATGTCATGTTCGGATCGCCTTCACCCCTGCAGTCCGAGGCCAACCTCGGCATCATGAAGCAGGACCACGTCAACATCATCATTCACGGTCACGAGCCGGTGCTGTCCGAGATGATCATAGCAGCCGCCCAATCCAAAGAGATGCTGGATTATGCCAAATCAAAGGGGGCCAAGGGGATTCAGCTGGGCGGCATCTGCTGTACGGGCAACGAGATCCTTCAGCGCCACGGCGTCCCGCCGGCTGGGAACTTCCTCCAGCAGGAGCTTGCCATAATCACCGGCACCTGCGATGCCATGGTGGTGGATGTGCAGTGCGTGTTCCAGAACCTCGCCAACGTGGCCAAGTGCTTCCACACCAAACTGATCACCACCCACCCCATCGCGCGGATGGAGCAGGACAACGTGATTCACATCGAGTTCGACGAGCATCACGCCATGGAAGATGCCAAGCGCATCGTCACCATGGCCATCGACAACTTCCTGAATCGCGGTGCCGATGTCATGATTCCCAAGCACAAAGCCGTGCAGATCGCCGGCTTCGGTGTGGAATCCATCCGGTACCACCTGGGCGGGACCTTCCGCGGATCTTACTTTACACTCAACGACAACATCATCAACGGCCGCATCCGGGGCGTTGCCGGTGTGGTGGGCTGCAACAACGCCCGTGTCAAGCATAACGAGGAACATGTCGAAATCATCAAGGAACTGATCAAGAACGACGTGCTGGTCCTCACCACGGGGTGCAGCGGCATCACGCTGGCCATGCACGGGCTGCTCCAGCCGGAAACGGCGCAGGTTTTCTGCGGACCGGGTCTGGCCGAGGTGTGCGAGGTCGTGGGCATCCCGCCGGTGCTGCATCTGGGCTCCTGTGTGGACAACAGCCGCATCCTGCTGGCCGCGACCGAAGTGGTCAAGGCCGGCGGCCTGGGCAACGACATCCGGGACCTTCCGGTGGCCGGGAGCGCGCCGGAGTGGATGAGCGAGAAGGCCATTGCCATCGGACAGTACTTTGTCGCATCCGGCGTGTACACGGTTTTCGGGTATCACATGCCCCTGGACGGCGCGCCGGTGTTTAAGAATTACCTGTACAAGGAGCTGGAGAAGATTTACGGCGGCATGTGGGATTGCGAAGCGGACCCGATAAAACACGCCCGGAAAATGATCGCCCATATCGACAGGAAGCGCAAGGAACTCGGGATCGACAAGGCCCGGGAACGGGTGCTCATGGACATGGCCGATCGCCAGGCACTGGAAGCATAAAATCGTGTTACGATTTTATCCGCCTCAGGCGGATTAATCCAACCCCCGCAGCCAGGACGTATCGGTGATCTCAAGTCGAGTCGCTGCGGGATGCTTGAATTTAAAAAGGGGCTCTATTATAGAGCCCCTTTTTATTTTGTTCTGAAAAACCTGATCCTTTGGGCTAGGATTCTTTACCGAAGCGTTCATACAGCCCGGCGTAACATTTCGCAATCCCTACCCTTTGTTTTTCCTATGCTCAGGATCCGCCGCTCCACCCTTGTCTCCTGTCACCTGACAGGAATTCCGCACTCAGGTGGAAACTCCGAGTTTGGGCAGGATATACGCCTGCAAAAGATACCAGATTCCCACGATTCCCAGAAAAATACCTATTTCTTTCATAATGTTACTCCGTTTTCCTCATTCCATCAATGGGGTGAAACATCTGGCGTGAGACAACACTTCACATAATCACGCGCCCGGTCCACGGCGGCGGTTATCTCTTCTGAGTCCGGCAGGGTCGCCGCAATCCGTTCGATGTATTCACGGTGTCGAACCATCCGGAACGAAGGGGTAAAGTTGAGATCAAAAACCCAGCTGATCTGGAGCAGTTTAAAATCGTTTAACGTTTTTAAATCCTGCATCCGCGCAAATCTTTGCGCATTCAGCGCTTCGACAATCTGCTTCGAGTACCCCGGCCCGTCGGGAAGTCCTATTTCAATGACCGTACTCGGTTTTGTCCTGCGCTCCTGATAGTAATCGATAAAGACCTGCCATATGTCGAGTTTGTCCGCGTCTCGAAGAAGACGCATGAAGAAAAGTTGCCGGGGCGCATCGGTTTCCGGCAGTGCCAACGCATTGTGAAAGGCAATGGCCCTTGTGATCAACCGTCTTTCGTCTCGGGTATACACCGACAAAACCCGGCGTGTCGCAAGCTGCCGTATGCCGAGTCTCGCGTGATTGATGGAAATCCTGTCGTTGAAGGTCCCGTATTCGGCATATTGTTTAAACCTTCCGACATCGTGAAACAGCGCCATGGTTTCCGCCAGGAGCATGTCGTGACCCGGCAGGTCCAGGGCTTTACCCAGCGCGATGATGTTCTCACATACCCGCCGTGTGTGCTCTTCCTTAAGCCGGATGGGCCGGTTGTAATCCGCATCACGCCGGTAAAATCCGGAGACATAATCGGAGAACCATTTTTTAAGGTTTTTTAAATCTTCTCTATCCAATAAATACTGCCCACCCAGCATTTACTTTTGATTACCGGTTCACAGGTATTTTTCTTCAATCAGATCCGCCAGCGCTTCGATCTCATCCAGACCGAATGTCGGAACGTTGAGCCGTATCGCCGTGTCGGTGACGAGGGCGATCAGGTTTTTATCGTCCCGGCACAGCGGCCCTGCGTTTCTTTCCGCACGGCACACTTCGATTTTGGGCCTGTTTTGCCGCTTAAACCCCTCGGTGATGACCAGATCCATCTCTTCAAAATACCTGTCGAGTCCGTCAAACCCATCAAACGCTTCGTCTTTCACCATCGCGATCCGGTCCGGGGAAACAACCATGACCGTTTCCGCGCCGGAAGCCTTGTGCCGCCAGCTGTCTTTGCCCTCCTTGTCCATATTAAAATCATGATGGGCATGCTTAATGGTGCCGATCCTGTAGCCCCGATTTTTCAATTCGGGAATCAGCTTTTCAATGAGCGTGGTCTTGCCGGATTTGGATTTTCCCACAATAGAAATAATTGGCGGCATGTCTTGTTCCCTGTATTATCCTTTTTCAAGGTCTGGAAACTAAGCCGGTTCAGACATTTTGTCAAGGCAATTACCGGATCACGCTGTATTCCGACTTGACACACATGGGCCGTTTCTCTAAACTAAGATGTTTAAAAACAAAACACCTGTCATTTGAACTGTTTATATCTACTACATATAAAAAGTCTGAGCTATGAAAAATTTGTGGAACGACAGTGCGGCAGATGCTTTTAACAACGATCCCCTGGAACTGCGGGTCTATACGTCCCGGTTGCTGGGTCAGGAGCCCGGGCTGGTGTTGCACGGCGGCGGCAATACCTCCGTTAAAGTCGAAACAGAAAATATTTTCGGGGATCGTGAAGAAATTCTGTACGTCAAGGGAAGCGGCAGGAATTTGGCAACGATTGACGCCGACGGCTTTACACCTGTCAGCGTGGGCGTTCTGAAGCGGATGATCGAACTGGATCACCTGTCCGACAGCGATATGGTACAACTCCAGAGAACGGCAATGGCCCGTCACCCGGCCCCGGACCCTTCCATCGAAGCCATTTTACACGCGATCATTCCCTTTAAATACGTGGATCACACACACGCGGACGCCGTTGTAACCATAACCAACACTGAAAAAGGGGAATCGCTGATTCGAGAAATTTACAGGAACCGCGTCCTGATCGTTCCATATATAAAACCCGGCTTCGATCTGGGAAAAGCGATCCGCAAAAGGGTTCAACATACGGATTGGGACAAATTCGACGGCATCATCATTCTGCATCACGGGGTCTTTACCTTTGCGGATGACGCGCGGACCAGCTATGAGCGGATGATACATCTTGCAACGCTCGCGGAAGAATTTCTTGGACAACGGGGGGCCCTGGACAGGGTCGCGAAAGCGGAAGCCAGAGAAGATTTGCACGCGCTGTCCCGGATTCGCCGTCTTGTTTCCAAGGAAAAAGGAAGCGCGCTGCTGGCAAGGCTGGACAAGAGCCCGGAGGCCTGTGGATTCTCCGGCCTGCCCGATATCGGGTCCATTGCCGCCCGTGGTCCCCTAACCGCGGATCATCTCATTCACATCAAGCCGTTTCCCATCATCCTCGGGATGAACATCGAACAGGAAACAGCGGATTACGCTTCATCGTACCGCGCGTATTTCAACCGAAACACGGACGGCAGCCGGACCCCTCTCGATGCCGCGCCGCGATGGGCAATCTGGCCGCAGCACGGCACCATTGCCTTTGGAAAAAATGTGAGGGACGCGACCGTCGTTTCGGATATCGTCCGTCATACCATGCGGGCCATCCAGTGTGGGGAAGCCATCGGGGGGTGGAAACCCATATCGGAAAAAGAAATGTTCGACATGGAATACTGGGAGCTGCAGCAGGCCAAGTTGCGCGAAAAAGACAGTTTACCCGGGCTGCAGGGAAAAGTCGCGCTGGTCACCGGGGCCGCCAGCGGCATCGGGTTTGCGTGCGCAAGGATGCTTCATGAACAGGGCGCCGCCGTGATGGGTCTGGACATCAATCCGGAGATTTCCCGGATGTTCGACCTGGAGGATCTGACAGGTGTCCGCTGTGATATCACCGACGATGCAGCTGTAAAAGACGCCGTTGAAACAGCGGTTCGCCGGTTCGGGGGCCTCGATATTCTGATTCCCAACGCCGGGACTTTCCCCGCCAGCCAGAGAATCGAAGCAATGGACGAAAAAACCTGGGAACGGAGCCTGGCCGTCAATCTCACGAGCCAGCAGCGACTGTTGAAAACGTGCATCCCCTATCTCAAGCAGGGCATTGACGCTTCGGTGGTATTTATCTCCTCAAAGAACGTCCCCGCTCCCGGTCCGGGAGCGGCCGCCTATTCCGTTGCAAAAGCCGGTCAGACCCAGCTCGCCCGTATCGCCGCCATGGAACTGGGGCCGGACGGCATCCGCGTCAATATCGTGCATCCCGATGCCGTGTATGATACGGCCCTGTGGACGCCCGAAGTCCTCGAACACCGCGCACGCCAGTACGGGTGCACTGTGGAAGCCTATAAGACGAGAAACATCTTAAAAACAGAGGTGTTATCAAGGGACGTGGCCGCGCTGGTCTGCGCCATGGTCGGTCCTGCTTTTGCCAAGACCACGGGTGCTCAGGTGCCCATAGATGGCGGTAATGATCGAGTAATATAAAATCGCTAAAGCGATTTTATATGTTTTTTATGTCGTATTCAGGTAGAAAGGAGAAGAGATAATGGCTGATGTTGATGACTTGAAAGAGGCAAAGAGATTTTACACCGACATTCCGCAGAAGACGGAGGGGTTTTTTCTAAAAGGATCCAACTCCCTGGATTGGGGGATGAAAAACAGGCTCGCGCGAATTTTCAACCCGCAAACCGGCCGCACGGTCATGCTGGCCATCGATCACGGCTATTTTCAGGGGCCCACTACCGGTTTGGAACGGATCGATCTCGACATCCTTCCGCTTGCGCCTTACGCGGACACCCTCATGCTCACCCGGGGAATCCTGAGAAGTATTATTCCGCCATCTTACACCAGGCCCATCGTTCTCAGGGTGTCCGGCGGAACCAGCATACTCAAGGAGCTTTCCAATGAGAAAATCGCCGTCGACATCGAAGATTCCATACGGCTCAACGTCTGTGCCATGGCCGTTCAGGTCTTTATCGGCGGGGAATATGAAAAGGAGTCCATCACCAACATGACGCGTATGGTGGACATGGGGACGCGGTACGGGATTCCGACACTGGCCGTGACCGCGGTCGGCAGGGACATGGCCCGCGATGCCCGCTATTTCAGACTGGCCACCCGGATATGCGCGGAACTCGGCGCACATTATATCAAGACATACTATATCGACAACGGTTTTGAAACCGTCTGTGCGTCCTGCCCCGTCCCCATCGTTATGGCCGGCGGCAAGAAAATCCCGGAGTTGGATGCCCTGACCATGGCCTACAATGCGGTTCAGCAGGGCGCCAGCGGCGTGGACATGGGACGAAACATCTTTCAGTCCGAATCGCCGGTGGCCATGATCCAGGCTGTCGGGGCGGTTGTTCACCGCAATGAAACGCCGGACAAGGCGTTTGATCTGTACAACACGATAAAAAGCGAGTTGTTCGCCTCTTAAACTGGACGTATCGAGAAAAATAAGAACATACCACGAAAGCACGAAAATTATAGTTTTGTTTCGTGCTTTCAATATTTCGTGTTTTCGTGATTGAATCGAGGGAAAATGTTTCTTAAACACGTGGCGATTGTCTGCAGTTCTGAAAAAAAGAGCGATAAATTTTATGAATACTTGCTCGGTCTAAAGAAGCAGGACCCCAAAATTCTTCCAGGGGCGCTTTCCAGGCAGATCTTCAACCGGGTTTCAGAATACAAAATCATCAACTACACCGGCAATGACACCCATTTCGAGATCTTCATCGACGATCAACTGGACCCCGGATCGAATGACGGAAAGATTGAGCACTTCTGCATTGAAGTGGAAGGGCTGGAAGGGTTCCTCGAGAAATGCCGTGCATTGGATGTGAAAATCCTCCGGATTCCCAAGGGAGACAGGCTGCTCACGTTTATCCGGGATTTTGACGGGAACCTGTTTGAGATAACGTCAAAACACTAGAAGTGGTTTCAAAACCACTTCTAAGTTTTTGCATAGAGCGGCTCCAGATTCTTTTCCACCCGCCGTATATTTTCCGCCACCACCTTCACGATTCCTCTCATGGACAGATCTGTTGACCCGGCAATGTGCGGGGTCGCCAACACATTGTAGTTAAAAATCGGGTCATCCGGGTCCGGCGGTTCTTCCCAGAAGACATCCAGGCCGGCGCCTGCAATGTTCCCGGCGGCAAGGGCGTCTTTCAATGCATCGCGATCGACCACTCCGCCCCTGGAAAGGTTTATTAGAAATGCGTCTTGCTTCATAAACGAAATGGAAATACGGTTTATCAGAAGTTGGGATTCAGGTGTACTGGGAAGGCATAGAATCACAAAATCCGACTTTTCGAGCAGATAATCAAGGTCTTCAGGTCCGCCGGCCCAGTCCAAACCCAGTTCATTTTTGGCGTTTTGAATATTGTGCCGTCTGATACCGATCAGGCGGACACCAAACGGCCTGAGCCTTTTGATCAGGGCCTTTCCGATGCCGCCAAGCCCGACCAGGCCGACAGTCCGGCCGGGCAGCGCCCTTCCCCGGGGTTCTCCCATCTTCCGGTCTCTCAGGCTCTGTGCCATTCCCCGAACATCCCTCGACAGCCCGATCATCATGTATATACCGATTTCCGCCACAGAATCCGCATTGCCGGATATATCCGTGGGAACATTGGCGACCCAGATGTTTCGATTCCGGGCCGCTTGAAGGTCAACGCCCTCAATCCCCGCGCCGCACTGCTGAATGAGTCGCAGCCGGTCGCTTTTTTCAAGCACCGCTTTGGTTACGGGGCTCATGGTCGGTATCAGAACATCAAAACCTTTCAAATGGTCCACCTGAAATCGTCCGGTCGACTCAAAACAGTGCTGGGGAAGTTCGGATCGTATCAGACCGAAAAACCCGCCCCATGCATTTTCGGGAGCTGCAAAAAGAATGTTCATCACAAAAAAATGTCGTGTAAGTTTTGAACGCCTTCGCCCATCGATTCATAAATTTAGTCACTTTCATGATCCTTGGCCCCGTTGAATGTGGTGGCCTACCATAAAATATATCACCGTATTTATGAATCAGAGCATTCAATGACCTCCGGCAAAGCCGGAGGAATGGTTTGTGAACCGCTCAAAGCGGTCAAATTAAAACTGCTATTTCGACCAATGGCCGGTCATTGAATATTGATTGTCATAGGAGTCAATCATAAATCATCCCCGTCTGATTGCGGACGTATCAATGTACTTTTTTCTCCGGGGAATGAAACTTACGTTCTGTTCTCATATTAATAATCATCGTCTACAACGGTCGGCTATTCCCGAAATTGTCAAACTCCGGGAGTCTCCCCAGCAGAGCTGGGGGTTTACCGATGATTATTAGCTACCTAAGAGGTAACCGTTACTTTATGGATTGTTCTTTAATCAGTTCGTAAATATCCTTTCGATGACCGACATGATGGATTTCTATGGTTTTTGGACTTTCTTTAACCCTATAAACAATCCGAAACCGCCGAGCGCGTAATGAAAAATAGTCAGCCAACTCCTTTTCTAACTGTTTGCCGAGGTAAGGATTTTTAGCAAGTTCTTTGAGTCGTTTGCGGATAATCGCTTTGAGTTCGGGATGGAGCTCCCGGATCTGATTACGAGCAGACGCAGAATATAGCAACCGGTACTGCATTAATCCTGCCAGACCTCTTCGTCGGAGTAGACACGTCCGGCCTTAAAGTCAGCCGCGGATTTGTTCAAAGCAGCCATCACATCTTTGTCGGCCAACATTTCAATGGTTTCAAGGATGGCGTCGTAATGATTTGGGGTCATAATAATCCCAACAGGCTCGCCATTTCTTGTAACCGTTATGGTGGAGTCCTCATCCGCCATGGTTTTTAATATTTCAAGGAGATTTCTTTTGACACGGGTTATGGGTATTATTTTATCAATTTCGGCCATACATGCCTCCGAAGGGTAATAATTATGACCATAATAATTTTCACATGCATTTGTGTCAAGCTTCTTTTTCCCTGCAATTCAATTTGATAAAAGAAGTTACACCCGGCCGCCGCTCCATCGCAGCTTGTCTTTCAGTACATCTATATAGTGCTGACCCGGCATGGTGATCATTTTGACCGGGTGCGGCCCCTTCTGGATGACAATGGCATCTTTTTCGTCTATCTCCAGACCCCCCTGGCCGTCAAATGTCAGCATGATATCCGAAGATTTTTTCGAAAGCTTGATCTTGATGCATGCCGAATCCGGAACTACGAGAGGGCGGTTGGTCAGGGTAAAGGGGCATATGGGTGTGATCAGGATGCCATGTACGGCAGGGTGGACGATAGGGCCGCCGGCGGCAAGCGAATAGGCGGTCGATCCGGTGGGGGTTGCGACGATAAGCCCGTCCGCGCTATACGTGGTCATGTAGTGATCGTTGATATACGTTTCGATGTGGGCAAGCCGTGCAAGCGCTCTCTTGTTGACGACAATATCGTTCAGCACGGTTTCACGGGCAAGCGTTTCATTCCCCCTGATGACGCTTACCAGTAGACGCATTCTCTCTACCGTGGAAAACTCATTGTTCAAAACACGTTCAGCGGCTGAAAAAAGGTCATCCCCCGCGGTTTCGGCCAGAAAGCCGACCTCACCGAACTTGACGCCCAGAATCGGAATCGTCTGGTCTCCTATCCAGCGGACCGCACTCAAGAAGGTACCGTCGCCGCCAAGGACGAAAACGCAAAACAAATCCAACGGTGCGGCGGATTTGTACGCGTCCTCGGTTCTGCGTCTTGGAATAATGTTTTCTTTTCTTATTGTATCAACATTCCGTAAACGCAGCCATTTCTCCAGTTCGTCGGCCTTTTTTCGTGCTTCCGCGTCGACCTTTACGACGATTCCTACCTTTTTAACAGTCAAGGACGCCCCCCTTTTCTCAAACGGTTAAAGACCGGCTCGCGGTGAACCTTTTTGATCTGAACTTTATCCGGAGATAATACTTTTTACTAATTTCCCGGTGGAACAGCAAGAAATTTTTTGAAAATAAACAATTCAAATCATTCAAAATAAAAATTGACAATTGACAAAACGGTTGTCATCCGGTATCTTTTTCAATCAATGTGAGTGGATGGCCATTGAAGTTACAAATTATACCTCTCCTTTTGTTTTGGCAGTCCCTGAAACAGAACATTGCTGCCCGATTTTTTTCAAGAAAAATTCGTCCTTGATATGGAAGATCCGTTTGATGCCCGTTCATTGAAGAGGGTGCGGCTAAATGAGGCGATTTTAAAGCAAGTTATATAGAGGGGGTGATGCAAGTCAATCAGGATAGAAGATACGGCTATCAACCGGGATTAACATTTTGATTCCCGGATATTATCCTTATATACATTCTCACAGGAAGGAGGATTGCTCATGAAACGGATTTTAACTCTATTTATCATTTTTATTGCAGCGTTTTGTCTGGTCCTGCCGGCCGTAGCGGCGGACAAAGGTGTCGTAACGGTCAAAAAAGGCGACCCTGTTCATATTGCGTACTGGCTGGTTATTTCCGGACCGAACACTTCTCTGGGCATGGACGTCGTAAGGGGTATTGAAATTGCCATCGCAGATTTCGGCGGTACGGTCAAAGGCCATCCGGTCAAATTGAGCGGCCAGGACTCCGGGTGCAACCCCGAAGGCGGCCAGGCGGCAGCCACCAAGCTCGCCTCCGACCCCACTGTCGTGGCGGCGATCGGCTCCAATTGCTCCAGCGAGGCCAAACCGGGTGTTCCGATCCTGTGGGCGGCCGGCATCCCCACGGTTTCACCTTCCAACACAGCGCCTTATCTGACGGACCCGAATCGCGGAGACGGCTACAGCGGCTATCTGCGCACCTGCCATAACGACACCGTCCAGGGTGCTGTTGCGGCTGATTTCGTAAAAAATATATTGAAGATAGACAGGGCGGCCACTATCCATGACGGCAGCGTCTATGCCGAGCAGCTGACACAGGTTTTCGCCGCGACCTTCAAAAAGATGGGGGGAACCATTACCGCTCAAGAGGCCGTCGGTCCCGGCGACACGGACATGCGGCCGGTACTGACCTCCATCGCAACCGGCAAACCGGGTATTATCTACCTTCCGATCTTCATTGCCGAAGGCGGTCACATCACCCGGCAGGCCAAAGAGGTTTCCGGCCTGGAAAATACCAAACTGATGGGCGCCGATGGAATCTTCTCCCCGGATTTCTACAAAGCCGCCGGTGATGCCGCTGTCGGCATGTATCACACCAGTCCGGATTTTTCCGCATTCCCCGAAGCGTACCAAAGCTTCCTGAAGAAGTATGAGGAAAAATACGGCATTAAGGTGGAGGCACCATTCCACGCGCATGGCTATGACGCCACCATGATGATTCTCCAGGCGATCGACGCGGTTGCGGTTGAGGGTCCGGACGGTTCCCTGGCCATAGACCGTATGAAACTGCGCGACGCCCTTTACGCAACCAAGAATTTCAAGGGAATGACCGGCACCCTGAACTGTGACAAATACGGTGACTGTGCGGATCCGCGCATCGCCGTGTACGAAACCACGATGGAAAATGTCAAGAAGGGTGAAATGCCCACCAAACCCTACTGGAAACCTTACTAAAGGTCAGGAAAAGAAGCCCGGTTTCAGAAATGAAACCGGGCTTCTATATTTGGTTTTTCTTTTTGATATTGTACAACTCCCCGGGCCCGTCAGGCCCGGGGATATTAGAAGTGGTTTCAAAAAGGGCATTATGTTTCAACGCTGGAAGGAAAGTATCACACCCACCGATATCCTGATGTGGCTGATCGGTGGTTTTTTGATGGTGCTAATCGTCTGGGGTTCCTTCGCCACCCTGACCGCGGGCAAATACACCGGGCGTCAGTGGATCGACTTCATTATTTTCGGCCTGGCCCAGGGCAGCATCTATGCCCTGATTGCCACGGGATACACCATGGTGTACGGCGTGTTGAAAATGATCAACTTCGCCCACGGCGAGGTGTTCATGAGCGGACCCTACACCGCTTACTTTGTTGCAGCCGCCATGTACCGGTCCGGTTTCCTGGACACCCACCCGTTTACCGCACTGCTCGTTATTTTCCTTGTCGCAATGATGGTATCGACAATCATCGCCTATTTTCTGGAGAAAATTGCATATCGCCCCCTGAGGGACGCCCCCCGCTTGATCCCGCTGATCACCGCTATCGGGGCTTCTTTCTTTTTACAGTACACGTTTCGGGGGCTTTACGGCTCCGGTTTTCAGGCGTATCCGGTCATCAAAGTCTTAGAGGGCTGGTGGATAATATTCGGCATACGAATCCTGAAATTTCAGGTCGTGGTGATTGTTGCCGCCATCCTGCTCATGGCAGCCCTCTACAGTTTTATCATGATTACCCGGGTGGGCAAGGCCATTCGGGCTGTTTCAGAAGACCAGGAAGCTTCATCCCTGATGGGGATTAATGTGGACGGCATGATTTCTACCACCTTCATTATCGGGGGCATGTCCGCGGGCGCGGCCGGCGTCCTCTATGCCCTGATGTTCAAACAGGTGCACTTCTTCATGGGCTTCATCCCCGGAATCAAGGCATTCACAGCGGCGGTTCTGGGCGGTATCGGCAACATTCCCGGCGCCATGCTGGGAGGGATTTTTCTCGGACTCATCGAGTCGGTTGGCCCCAGTCTCTTTCTGGACGGCCTGGGAATCGTCGCTCCCTACCAGTTGAAGGACGCCATTGCCTTCACCATGCTTGTGCTGGTGCTCATCTTCAGGCCTACGGGTATAATGGGGGAACGCCTCGCCGTAAAGAAGGCTTAACCGTCGGACCAGGGTTTAAAAACCAATCTCGCAGAGGGATATGACTCGAGCGCGCTCCATATGGGAACATGGCGTAAAAACCGGCGTTATCGGCGGCGTTGCCGCACTGCTCATCGTGCTGGTGGGGATGGCGGAGTCGTTTAATCGACGGGATATTATTGCCGATGTCGTGACCATGGGCCAAGTCCTGCTGCTGATTTTATTTGTGTTGATGGGGTACATTGCGGCAAAGCGGACTACCCGAGAAGACACGGCCTCCCGTTGTCTCAACACCGTTGTCGGAAGTCTTGTTACCGCAGGGTTTTTAGCCCTGCTGGTCATCGTGGGCCATCTGGTGAACCTGCGGGCGGTTCTGGTAAACGCCTCACCGGTGCTATACAGGTTCTTGACCCTCGGGCACAAAGGGGCTGCCGGTATTTTTATTATTCTCTTGATCGGGATTGTCTGCGGGGTGTTCGCAGCCGTTCTGTATCATCTGCCGCCGCTGACCCGACGGACAATCGTTATTTCACTGAGCAGCATGATCATGGCCGGGGTTCTGCAGGATCTCATACGACCGATCCTTGCCGCATGGGGACCCATGGCCGTCATCAACGACTGGCTCTTTACCGGCAACGGACTCACCGTAATCGGGTCTGTTTCATTCGCAATACTGATTGCGGGTACGATGACGGTCTGGTCTTTGAAAAAACAGGATATCAAGGCGGGCTATGTAAACCTTTCCGACGGAAGCCGGCGCGGAATAAAGGTCGGCGGCTATTTCACACTGGCGATAGTGCTCATCGCGCTGCCCCATGTCCTCGGCCTCTTTCTCAGCGAAGTGCTCACCATCGTGGGCCTTTATGTGCTGTTGGGGCTGGGACTCAATATCGTTGTGGGCTACGCCGGCATGCTGGACCTCGGATATGTCGCTTTTTTCGCCATCGGTTCTTATGTGACCGCCATATTAACGTCTCCCGAGCTGGGGTTTTTCAACTTCACCTTCTGGGGGGCGCTTCCTTTCGCCATTGTCATAGGAGTTATTTCCGGTGTCCTGCTCGGCACCCCGGTGTTGAAGATGAGGGGAGATTACCTGGCCATCGCCACCCTGGGTTTTGGCGAAATCATCCGGATTCTGGTCCTTTCGGACTTTTTGCGCCCCTGGCTGGGGGGGGCCCAGGGTGCCGGAGGGATACCCAAGGCCATCTTTTTCGGGTATCAGCTCGTAACCCCGCAGCGGATTTATTACTTGATTCTGGCCGGCTGCATACTTGTGGTCTTCATTTCGCTTCGCTTGAAGCATTCGCGGATGGGGCGCGCCTGGATGGCCATGCGGGAGGATGAGGACGTGGCCCAGGCCATGGGTATCAATCTGGTGTCCACAAAGCTGATGGCCTTTGCCATCGGGGCCGGGTTTTCTGCATTGAGCGGGGCTATTTTTGCCAGCAAACTCGGCTCGGTGTACCCTCACAGCTTCAGCGTGATGATTTCCATCAATATCATCTGCCTGATCATCGTCGGCGGAATGGGAAGCATACCCGGCGTCATCGTCGGTGCCGCCGCCTTGGTGGGATTGCCGGAACTTCTGAGGGAGTTTGCGGAATTTCGGATGCTGGTCTATGGGGCCGCACTTGTGGCGATGATGCTTTTGAGACCCGAAGGTCTCTGGCCCGAGGCAAAACATAAAATGGAGCTCCATGCAGAAGAAGGCAGTGTGGGTGAACCCGAATTGTCCGCGGCGACCTGACCCTAAAACTAAAACCAATATGTCGACGATTCTTGCAACAAAAAAAATGACAAAACGATTCGGCGGACTGGTGGCTGTAGGCAGGCTCGATATTGAAATCAGGGAAAACACCATCCACAGCATCATCGGCCCCAACGGCGCCGGCAAGACCACTTTCTTCAACTGTGTCACCGGCTTTTACAAGCCTGAAAAAGGATCGATCATTTTTGACAACCATTCCCTGGTGGGCATGCTCCCGGACCGGATCGTTCAACAGGGCATCTCTCGAACGTATCAGAACATCCGTCTCTTTCCCAATCTGACGGCCAAGGAAAACATTCTGGTCGGCCTGCACAGCCATCTCAAATCGGGATTTCTCGGGATCGTTCTGAACCTCCCGGGAACAAAGAAGGAAGAAAAAGAGGCGTCTGAAGAGGCGGACCGTCTCCTGGATTTCATTAACCTGAGCGACAAGGGTGAATTTTTAGCCAAGAATTTTCCCTACGGCGAACAGCGGCAGTTGGAGATCGCGCGGGCCCTGGCCGCCCGGCCCAAACTGCTGCTTCTGGACGAACCCACAGCCGGCATGAATCCGAGCGAAACCCAGGAGATGATGAATTTCATCGAGCATCTGCGCGATGAACTGGGAATTACGATCGTTCTGATCGAGCACCAGATGCGGGTGGTGATGGGAATTTCGGAAACCGTAACGGTTTTGGATTATGGCGAAAAGATCGCCGAAGGCACACCAAAGGAAATCAGACAGAACCCAAGGGTCATCGAGGCCTACCTGGGGCGGGGCAGCGCAGCCGAAGCCCATTGATCGACCCGGCACCCGGAATGCAGATTTTTTAAGGCAAATACCCATGGCAATGCTCGAGGTTGAAAATGTACACGCCTACTACGGACAGATCCATGCCCTGAAGGACATTTCCTTCACCATCGACAAAGGCGAAATCGTTACGCTGATCGGCGCCAACGGGGCGGGCAAAAGCACCACTTTGAAGGTCATGAGCGGTTTGCTGCGGCCCCGCAAGGGAACGATCCGGCTGGACGGAGAGGATCTGACAACGCTGCCGCCCCATCAAATTGTGACCAGAGGGATGACGCATGTTCCCGAGGGGCGGCGAATTTTCGGCCAGCTTACGGTAATGGAAAACCTCGACATGGGGGCGTTCACCTGCCGGGACAGTCAGCGAATAAAAACGAACCTCGACAAGGTGTTCGATCTGTTTCCCCGATTGAAGGAGCGGCGCAGGCAGGTTGCAGGGACCCTGAGCGGCGGAGAGCAGCAGATGCTGGCCATGGGCCGTGCGTTGATGGCCTCTCCGCAGGTGCTTCTGTTAGATGAGCCCTCCATGGGTCTGGCGCCGGTTCTGGTGGACAGTATTTTCGATACGATCCGGCAACTGCACTCGGAGGGGACGACCATCCTCCTGGTCGAACAGAATGCACGGATGGCGCTGCAGGTGGCGAGCCGGGGTTACGTGATTCAGACCGGCGTGATGTTGCTCAGTGACACCGCGGAAAACCTCCGGAAAAACGAAATGGTCCGAAAATCCTACATGGGTGAAAACTGATACCTGATCTATTGGGCACCCGGACCCAGAGAACCTGCCGTTTATTCTTGCCAAACAAATGGGATGCTTTGTGGGTGGTCGTTGACTCACCCTTGAAGGGGCTTGCGTATAACAACCCTTTCTAAATCCTAATTTCAAATTTCGAATTTGTCTTTTTCCCCACGCCCCCGCTTGAAGCTCGCCAGTGTGATTGCCCCGAGTATGATGCCCCCGCCCGCAAGCGTTCTTGATGCCGGGACCTCGCCGAGAAGTACAAAAGCAAAAATGATTCCGTAAACAGGCTCCAGGCTCGCAATGATGCTTGCCAACTGTGCCTTGAGGTGAACAAGGCTCTTGATAAACAGCACGTGGGACAGGGCCGTGCAGAACACACCGAGAATTGCCAGCAAAACAATATCAGACGAACCCGGCGTTACCTTTTTGAAAAGGATCAGGGGAAACAGGATAACGGCTGCAATCCCATTCTGATAGCATGCAATCACGATTGGAGAATAGGTGCCGACGTACTTTCGGTTGAGTATGGAGAGCACGGCAAATGTCAATCCCGATATCGTCCCCCAAAACGCCCCCTGGGCAACATTGTTTTGAAAGTCAAATGTCGGAACGACCAGGACCAGGCCCAGAAGAACGGAACCTGCCGTCAGGATATCAATCGGGTGCAGTTTTTCTTTGAAAAAACAGGGCTCCAAAAAAGTAACGAATACCGGAAATGTGGAAAATGTGAGCAGCCCCACCGCAACGGTTGAAACCTGAATAGAGTGGAAAAACGTTACCCAGTGTACGGCCAGTATGGCCCCGAGCAGCATGAGGACGGCCAGGTCCTGCCGTGATTTCGCCTGAATCGGTGTTTTTGAGAAAAAGAGAATCGCACCCAGCGTGAGCGAGGCAAAAAAAGTTCTTCCGAATACGATGAGTATGGGAGGCAGCGCCAGCCACTTTCCGAAAAGACCGGCAAGTCCGAAAAGAAGGACAGCGATATGAATTTCGAGCATGCCGTGACGCTTCAGGATCATGTCATCAACCTGCTTTATAGGGGAACATAAATTTATGACAAACCCGGAACATCAAGTATCTTTGCCGCGTGCCCGGTTTTATTTAAAAAAATCTCAAGGCCTTCCCTTGAGATGACCAGCGTACTGGTGTTTACAAGGGGATGAAACTGAAACGCCTCCGACGCCCACAGGTCTCCATCGATGACGACCTCTACGGCGTTTTCGGAATCGTTGAAAATTGCCAGCAGGGAAACGGCCCCCGGATCCACACCCAGATATCTTTTCAAGCGATCCGGAGAACCGAACCGCAGCCGGCTGCTCCCCAGCAGATCCGGAAGCGCCTTCAGATCGACCCGTTTTTCATCTCTGACAACAACCAGAAAGTGTCTCTGGCCTTTATTGTCCTTGAGAAAAAGATTTTTGGTCTTGGCTCCCGGAAGGTGGGGAATAAGCCGGTTGACATCATCAACGGTAAACACCGGGGGATGATCATAGCGTTCGTATTCAATGCGATACGCCTCCAGGAATTGATAAAAATCGACCATTTTATATTGCCTTCCCCGGGATTTCCGGTTTTTTGTTCATTTTTTTTCATTTTCTGCCGATGAAAACAAATTTGTCCGGCCGTCAGAAACGAAATATTATGTTGAGCACCGCTATACCCCGTTATTTTTGAATCTGTCAAGAGTGCCGGTGTTTACCGAACCGAGGGGCCTGGTGTTGCGTAACAGAATTTCTTTAACTCAATAATGCCCCCCTCCCTTCTCTCCTCCTTGAAGGGGGAGGGTTAGGGTGGGGGTGAACCGCTAAGAATGATGTAATGTGTTTATGTAACGCACACGATGATTTGACAATTTTGTGATCGTTTCGATAATGGCAGGATAATTTAGATTTCAAAAAAGCATGATTTCTATGGTATTATTTTCTTATCTGCGGTTTGGATGCGGCTGTGATCTTTAAGAGATAACACAAGTTGAAAGGTTATAGATTTCATGTGAATTTTAAGCAAGCTCTGCACGAACGTCCCGTCCCGCATTTTCATGGTTTAGAAACTGCCACGACTTGATGACTCTGAGTTATTGAAAAAGAATATATCTAAACTATTTCTTGACTTTAGTTTAAAAATATGGGTTTTTAATGAGTATGCGTAATGAAACAAAATCAAAAATAAACCGACTTATCAGTCAGTGGCCGAGAGGGACGCCCGCTGCCGCATCCTACTTGAACACAGAGGGCTTCAGCCACGATCTCCTTACGAGATACAAAAAGAGCGGCTGGGTTCAGTCCTTTGGAAGAGGTGCCTATATCCTCTACGGAGACAAAGTGGAATGGCCCGGAGCCCTTTATGCCCTTCAAACCCAACTGGGCCTGAACGTATACCCAGGGGGAAAGACGGCCCTTGAGCTAAAAGGGTACGCCCATTACCTCCCCGCTGGTAAAGGAAAGGTATTTCTGTACGGAAAACAAGGTCAGGTTCTGCCGAACTGGTTCAAAGGGGAGCGCTTAGGGGCAGATATCATCATGACCCGGACCAATCTTTTTCCGGAGGACAGTCAGTATGGTTTATCCGAATTCAAGGAAAGGGAGTTTTCCATAAAGATAGCTTCACCCGAAAGGGCAGCCATGGAGATGCTTCACCTGGTGCCGCGAAAAATCGGTTTTGACGAAGCATTCCTGATCATGGAAAACCTTGCTACCCTCCGATCCGAAATAGTCCAGCGGCTGTTGGTCATGTGCCGGTCCATCAAGGTCAGGAGGCTTTTCATGTTTATGGCGGAAAAGCATGGTCATCCATGGGTATCAGACCTGGACGCTGAACGACTTGATCTGGGCAAAGGAAAGCGAGTGATCGTCCCGAAGGGGAGGTTCGATAGAAAATACCGGATTACCGTCCCCAGTGACCATTACGAAGAAGGAGAGGGATGAAAGACACGGTCTTCTTCAAACAGGCGGAATTGCTCCTGAGAATTCTGCCGTTAATATACAAAGAAGACGTGTTTGCCTTGAAGGGAGGTACTGCAATCAACTTTTTTGTAAGGGACCTCCCCCGTCTATCCGTGGACATCGATCTGGCGTACCTTCCTGTAAATGACAGGGATTTTGCGTTGAATGAAATCCGCCGCATCTTGATCCTGATATCCGAGGGAATCAAGAGGAGGATATCAGGGACTGAAGTCATCACGAGAAAAATCCATGGGACTGAGGTCGTAAGAGGCCTGATTGTTGATCACGCAGGTATAACAGTTAAGATCGAGCCAAACTTAGTTCTCAGAGGATCTGTTTACCCTCCCGAGATAAAAACGCTATCGAAAAAGGCTCAAGATCTCTTCGAGTTATCTCTTCAAAGCCGCACCCTGTCAACATATGATTTGTACGCCGGCAAGATCTGTGCTGCCCTTGATCGCCAACACCCAAGGGATCTCTTCGATGTTCATTTACTTCTAAAAAGCGAAGGCCTTACGTCCGAAATAAGGAAGGCTTTCGTTGTCTATCTTGTCAGTCATCCTAGGCCCATGGTTGAGGTTCTAAGTCCCCAGCAGAAAGATATAAGCGAGATCTTTGAAAAGGAATTCAAAGCTATGATAGCCGAAGACATTGCATCTGATCTGATGGAAACGACGAGAGACGAACTGGTTGCGATAATTCGAAAAGAGTTGACGTCCGATGAAAGGCGATTCATTGTATCAATAAAGCAGGGCCAGCCCCTGTGGAACTTACTCGGACTTGAAGGGATTCAGGATTTGCCAGCCGTAAAATGGAAGCTCCTGAATATTTCAAGAATGGATCCCACAAAACATCAAAAAGCCGTTCACAAGCTAAGAGATTATTTGGGTGTTTGATACCATCGTATACGATTCCCGCAGTCTCAGACGTATCACAGGTTTTTGAGGCGGATGATATCCTGAGGGTCCTTCAGGCTATCTCAAAGCGAACTATTGAAAAGTTCATCACATAGAAATGTCTTTTCCTTTTCGCAGCATTCAGTTATTCAACCTTGTTCCCAGCGCCCTTGATTTTTTTAAACATTTCATTTAAAATCAGGCATTAAATTTTCGACACGGCACAATCTAAACATCTTATACAAGGTGCCAAATGTCTCTACAAATAATAAAAGCTCTTCTTGGCGCAAGAATGCTAAGAAGGGCTTTATCTTCTTTGAGGCTCCCGGAAGTCCAGCTTTGAGGTCACAATTTGTGACCTCAAAAAGCGGCAAAATTAGTTTGCAGCAAAAGGCGAAAAAGGCTACTAGAAAATAATTATATCAGCAAAATAGAAACAAACAGACTGCCCGTATGGCCGATATCTTCATATCGTTCAAAATATTTCTTTTGCGACTGTTAATGGATGAATAATTACAGGAAACAAGCGTATTATGAAGAAAGACGAGCAACAATTTCTCAGTGATCTTGACAAACATCTGTGGACGGCGGCGGACAAGCTGCGCGCGAATGTGGTTGCAGCGGTCTACAAGCATGTGGTTCTCGGCCTGATTTTTCTCAAATACGTATCGGATGCTTT
>JBDRPF010000072.1:0-30556 GCA_043827325.1 Pseudomonadota bacterium
GCCCGAGGGCGTGGAGATGGTAATGCCCGGAGACAACGTGGCGATTTCCGCGGAGTTGATTACGCCGATCGCCATGGAGAAGGAACTCAGGTTTGCCATACGGGAAGGCGGCCGCACCGTCGGCGCCGGAGTTGTGAGCGATATTTCCCAATAAACAGAAAGAATTAAAGAGTGATGATGAATACGAAAATCAGAATCAGGCTTAAGGCGTATGATCACAAACTTCTGGATCAGTCTGCCGCGGACATTGTTGATACGGCCAATAAAACAGGCGCAAAAATCGTAGGTCCCATACCGCTTCCCACGCGGATCAATAAATTTTGTGTGTTGCGGTCTCCGCATATCGACAAGAAGTCCAGAGAGCAGTTCGAAATGAGAACGCACAAAAGGCTTCTGGATATATTGGAGCCGACCCAGCAAACAGTGGATGCCTTGATGAAACTGGACCTTTCTCCGGGTGTTGACGTAGAAATAAAGTTGTAGCAAAGGGGTGATTTAAGATCATGAGCAGAGGATTGATTGGAAAAAAACTGGGGATGACAGGACTTTTCACCCCAGATGGCGAATATGTCCCGGTAACGGTGGTTCTCGCCGGACCGTGCGTTGTCACCCAGGTAAAGACGCTCGCTTCCGATGGGTACAATGCGCTTCAGGTGGGATTCGGTGAAAAGAAGACCGTCCGCGTCAACAAACCGATGAGGGGTCACCTGAAGAAGAGCGGAGATGTTTTTTTTCAATTTTTAAGGGAATTTTCGGTTAAAAATCCCGAGGAATACACAGTGGGCCAGACCCTGGGACTGGATATTTTCAAGGTCGGCGGACGGGTCGATGTCTCCGGCACATCAAGAGGCCGCGGGTTTTCGGGTGTAATAAAGCGGCACGGTTTTCACGGCGGAAAGAAGACCCACGGCAGTCACTCCCACAGAATCCCCGGTTCGATCGGATGCAGCGCCACTCCTTCCAAAGTCGTTAAAGGGAAAAAAATGCCCGGTCAGTACGGGAATGTACGAAAAACAGTTCGAAACCTCAAGGTCATCGATATTCGGCCGGATGAAAGCCTGATATTGATAAAAGGCGCCCTGCCGGGGAGCAAATCAGGCCTGGTCGAGATCAAGAAACCCAAATTCGAAATATAAAAATAAACACGGGACAGATTCGTTTGACCGGTTTTATGCGTGCGGGCCCGGTGTGAAGAACCCGCTCAACCCGTCAAACCGATGCGGCGAATCAAACCGGTTAAAAGAGACTGTTATGGCTGTTGTAGATGTTTTAAATACCAGTGCGGAAAAAGTGTCGGAAATCGACCTTTTGGACGATATATTCAATGTTCCGGTGAAATCGACTATTTTACATGAAGTCGCTGTAATGCAGCTGGCCGGCAGGCGTGCGGGAAGCGCGTCCGTAAAGCATCGAAGCGATGTCACGGGAAGCGGCCGGAAACTTTACAGGCAGAAGGGAACCGGTCGGGCGCGCAGCGGTGACATCAAGTCCCCCTTGCTCAGAGGCGGCGGGGTTATTTTCGGACCGGATCCGAAATCGTATGCCTACAGACCGCCCAAAAAGGTCAGAAAGCTGGCGCTGAAAATGGCTTTGAGCAGCAAATTTCAGGAAAATCGACTGGTTGTGCTGGAAAGTTTTGAACTCGAAGAGATAAAGACCCGAAAATTTTTGGACGTACTGGCGGCACTGGACGTTCAGAATGCCCTGATTATCATCGAAGAGAAAAATGAAAGGCTGGAAAAAGCCGCCAGAAACGTACCGAAAGTCAAGGTGCTCAGAAGCAGCGGTTTAAATGTCTATGACATTCTTAAATACACGAATCTGATTCTGCTCGAGTCTTCGGTAAAGTATATTGAAGGGAGGCTTCAGGCATGATTCAACACGATATCATCAAGCGACCGCTGATTACGGAAAAGACCAGCATTCAAAAAGAGGGACACAACCAGGTGACGTTTGAAGTGGACAGAAGATCGAATCGAATTGAGATCAAGCGGGCCGTGGAAACTATTTTTAACGTCAATGTCGCCGGGGTCCGGACCCTGCAGGTCAAAGGCAAGGTAAAGCGACGGGGCCGGGTTCTGGGGAAACGCAGAAACTGGAAAAAAGCGATTGTGACATTGATGCCGGGCGAAAGAATTGATTTCTTTGAAGGGGTATAACAGGTCCTCGACCTGAATTCAGACACCAACCGAGGAACGTATAATGGCTGTAAAAAAAGTAAAACCGACATCTCCCGGGCGACGATTTCAGACCTATTCAACGTTTGAGGAGATTACCCGATCAACACCCGAAAAAAGCCTGTTGCGGCCGCTTAAAAAATCCGGCGGACGGAATGTGCACGGGCGAATTACCTGCAGGCACCGCGGGGGCGGCCACAAGCGACATTATCGCATTATCGACTTTAAAAGAGACAAGACGGGGATCCCCGCAAAAGTTGCAACAATAGAGTACGACCCCAACCGCAGTTCCAGGATCGCGCTTCTTCACTATTCGGACGGTGAAAAGCGGTACATCCTTGCGCCGGTTAACCTCCAGGTTGGCGACACCATCATGTCGGGTTCGGAAGCGGACATCAAGCCCGGGAATTCGCTTCCGCTCGGGAACATACCTCTCGGAACGCATATTCACAACATCGAACTTCACATGGGCAAGGGCGGTCAGATCGTTCGCAGCGCCGGTACGTTTGCACAATTGATGGCAAAGGAAGACCCGTATGCCATGGTCAAGCTTCCGTCCGGAGAAGTTCGCATGGTCCTTTTGAAATGCCGTGCCAGCATCGGCCAGCTTGGGAATGTGATTCACGAGAATATCAGTTTGGGAAAGGCGGGGCGAAAGCGATGGATCGGGCGTCGCCCGAAGGTTCGAGGCGTTGCGATGAATCCGGTTGACCATCCAATGGGCGGCGGGGAAGGGAAATCGTCAGGCGGCAGGCATCCCTGCTCACCGTGGGGCATCCCGACCAAGGGATACAGAACCCGCAGTACGAAAAAGAGCAATCGCCTGATCGTCAAGCGGCGAACAAAAAAATAGGAAATAGACTTAAGAAACAGAAGAGCAGGAGAAGTTATGCCACGGTCGTTGAAAAAAGGTCCTTTTGTCGAGCCGAAATTGTTGAAGAAAGTGCTTCACTCACAGGAAACCCGAAGCGGAAAAGTCATAAAAACATGGTCCAGACGCTCGACAATCGTACCGGAGATGGTGGGCACCACCATGGCCGTTCACAATGGCAGAAAATTTGTTCCCGTATTCGTGAGCGAGGACATGGTGGGGCACAAGCTGGGTGAATTTTCGCCGACGCGTACGTTTTACGGACACGCGGGAGATAAGAAATCAAAGCTGAAACGTTAACGATTGAGAGCTGAAAGACCCGGTATCTGACCGCCTCAATCCGGTTTCTTTTGAAAGGGAATGTTACGGAATGGAAACGAGGGCTGTACTGAAATATGCGCGCATATCTCCCCAGAAAGTTCGCCAGGTGATCGTTGCCGCAAAGGGAAAGCCGGTGGAGAATGCTCTGGACGCACTGAAATTCATGCCGCAAAAGGCAGCGGGTATTGTGGAGAAAATCATGCGCAGCGCCATAGCGAATGCGGATCAGCACCCGGATATTGACGTGGACGCGCTGGTTGTTCGAAATATTTATGCCGATCAGGGACCGACACTCAAGCGATTTCGCGCCAGGGCGCGCGGAAGGGGTACGCGAATTTTAAAAAGGACCGCACATATAACCGTTATTTTGGCGGATGATTCGAATTAAAAAGGGGGTAAAAGCTTGGGCCAGAAAGTAAATCCAATAGGACTTAGACTGGGAATCGTTAAAACCTGGGAATCGCGCTGGTATGCGGGAAAGAATTACGCAGAATATATTCTGGAAGATTACAAGATTCGAAAATTTATAAAAAACAAGCTCTACCATGCCGGGATTTCCAGAGTCGAAATAGAACGGTCGACCAAGCGCGTCAGGCTCCGAATATACACATCCAGGCCGGGTATCATTATTGGTAAAAAGGGTTCTGAAATTGCACTGCTGAAGAAAGAGCTGGAGGGGATGGTAACCCATGAAGTTCTTATCGACATTCAGGAGGTCAGAAAACCCGAGATCGAGGCTCAGCTCGTTGCAGAAAACATTGCGCTGCAGATCGTTCGCAGAGTTGCCTTTCGCCGCGCCATGAAACGGGGCATTCAGTCAGCCATGCGTTTTGGCGCCGAGGGCATCAAGGTCATCTGCTCGGGACGGCTGGGCGGTGCCGAGATGGCGAGAACCGAACAGTACAGAGAGGGCCGGGTGCCCCTGCACACCTTGAGGGCCGATATTGATTACGGTTTCGTGGAAGCTCGCACCACCTACGGACTCATCGGCGTAAAGGTCTTTATATTCAAAGGTGAGATATTAAAGAAGGACACGGTCGAAACCGCTGTCAGCTGAACATAGGAGACAGGCAAGATGTTAAGCCCCAAGAAGGTTAAATTTCGAAAGCAGCAGAGAGGCAGGATGAGGGGACTGGCACGCAGGGGCTGCAACCTGGTTTTTGGTGAATATGCACTGCAGGCGGTAGAATGCGGTGCAATATCTTCAAGGCAGATAGAGGCGGCGCGTGTTGCCATGACGCGGCATGTTAAAAGAGGCGGCAAAATCTGGATACGAATATTCCCGGACAAGCCGATAACAAAAAAACCTGCGGAAGTTCGGATGGGAAAAGGAAAGGGCCCGCCTGAAGGGTGGGTCGCCGTCGTCAGACCGGGAAAAATTCTTTATGAAATGGTTGGCGTGCAGCGGAGTCTCGCAATGGAGGCGCTCCGGCTCGCCGCGCACAAGCTGCCGGTAAAAACCCGCTTTATTGAGAGGAGCGGTCACGAGAGGAGCGGTCACTAATGAAAGTCAGTGAGATGAGAGAGTTGAGTCCTGAAGAAAAGCAGCGGAAGGTCGCCGATCTTAAAGAGGAGCTGTTTAATCTGCGATTTCAGCTCGGTGTCGGTCAGCTCGAAAACCCCGGTAAGATGAAGCAGATCAAGCGCGATATCGCACGGGCAAAAACGATAATCAAAGAAACCCAACAGGAATCCGAAACAGACCAAGAATAGTTGTTACCATGAAAATACGAGGAAATAAAAGGCAGATGGTCGGGACAGTTGTGAGCGACAAGATGGATAAGACCATAGTTGTCCTGGTTGAGAGATTGGTTAAGCATCGTCTGTATAAAAAATACATCAAAAGACGAAGCAAGTTTTCAGCACATGACGAACACAATTCTTGCCAGGTCGGAGATACGGTTGCGATAGCAGAGTCCCGTCCTCTCAGCAGGACCAAAAGGTGGCGCCTGAGCAAGATCGTAGAGAAAGCGGTCTGATAACAGCGGTTTGATAATAAAGGAAGAATAGGAAAGATGATTCAGGCAGAATCGAGATTAACAGTGGCAGACAATTCCGGAGCGAAGATTTTATATTGCATAAAAGTACTTGGCGGCTCCAGAAGACGGTATGCGAGTATCGGGGATATCATCGTCGTTTCGGTAAAGGAAGCCATACCGAATGCCAAGGTGAAAAAAGGCGATGTCCTGAAGGCTGTTGTGGTTCGCACGAAAAAGGAAATCAGACGGCCGGACGGATCATTCATCAGATTTGATGATAATTCTGCGGTTTTAATCACGGCCGCCAAGGAACCCATCGGTACACGAATTTTTGGTCCCGTGGCGAGAGAACTGCGAGCCAAGAGGTTCATGAAAATCATTTCGCTGGCACCGGAGGTATTATAGATATTCATGAAACAGCATAGAATCCAAATAAAGGTTGATGACAAGGTAAAAGTCGTTGCCGGCAAGGAAAAAGGCAAGATCGGCAAGGTGTTGAAGATAGACAGAAAGAAAAACCGAATTCTGATAGAGAACATCAACATTATAAAACGGCATTCGAGACCGAGCGCCCAGAACAGGCAGGGTGGGATTGTCGAGAGTGAAGCGCCCATAGACTTTTCCAACGTCATGCTGATGTGCACTAAGTGCGTGACGCCGATCCGCATCAAAACGAAACGCCTCGAGGATGGGAAAAAGATCCGCGTCTGCGGGAAATGCGAAGAGATCATAGATTCTTAGGAACGGGTGCCGGAGGAGTTTAATGTCACAGTTAAAACAATATTACGAGAAAGAAGTCGTCACCAGGCTGATGGAGGCTTTCAGCTATTCGAACATAATGCAGGTCCCGAAACTTGACAAGATCATTTTGAACATGGGGCTGGGTGAAGCGCTTCACAATATAAAATTACTTGATTCGGCTCAAGCGGAACTCAAGATGATATCCGGGCAGCAGCCGGTTGTCACTCGAGCACGAAAGTCTATAGCCGCTTTCAAACTGAGGGAGGGGATGCCCATTGGCTGCATGGTTACGCTCCGGCAAAATCGGATGTATGATTTTTATTACAAGCTGGTGAACATCGCCCTGCCCCGTGTTCGCGATTTCAGGGGCCTTTCGTCAAGGTCAATGGACGGCAATGGAAATTATACCCTGGGGATCAAGGAACATATTATTTTTCCCGAGATCGATTACGATAAAATAGACAAAATCAAGGGGCTGAACGTATCCATTGTTACAACAGCAAGGATCGATGAGGAGGGAAGGGAGCTTCTCAGGCTGCTTGGCATGCCGTTTAGAAATTGAAGAATGAAAAGGGGGATGATTTGGCCAAAACATCGCTTAGAGTGAAGGCGAAGCGGAAACCGAAGTTCAACGTGAGAACGTACAATAGATGCCCGATCTGCGGGAGACCCAGAGGTTTTTTGCGAAAGTTTGGACTCTGCCGTATCTGTTTCAGGAACCTTGCTTCGCAGGGAAAGCTTCCGGGTGTGGTGAAGTCCAGCTGGTAATAAAAAAATATACTCAACCATCTATTTCAAAGAGAACAAGGCTTTTAAACGGAGAAGACCATGGCGATTAGTGATCCCATTGCGGACATGTTGACCCGAATCAGAAATGCCGGAAAGGCGAAGTTCGGCAGTGTTGATATTCCCGGGTCAAAACTGAAAACCGAATTGGCAAAAGTTCTGAAGGATGAAGGTTTCATTCGGAATTATAAATTTATTAAAGATGACAAGCAGGGAATTTTGCGCGTATACCTCAAGTACGGTCAGAGGGAAAGAAACGTTATTTTCGGGATTGAGCGTGTCAGCAAGCCGAGCAGACGGATATACGTCGGGAGCAAGGATATAAAACCCGTTTTGAACGGCATGGGCATCGCTATTTTATCCACCTCCAGAGGAATAATGTCGGACAGGACCGCCAGGCGTGAGAATGTAGGCGGTGAAGTCCTCTGCAACGTATGGTAATTTCGCCACTGGATATCCGTCTTTTGCTTCAATGACGACGGAGGACAGCCGGGAAACGATTACCGATGACAGAAGGGGAGCAATCAATGTCCAGAGTAGGCAAGTTGCCGATTCCGATACCGGAAAAGACAAAAATAACATTTAAGGACAGGGTTCTTACCGCAAAGACGGAGAAGGGCACGCTGACACGTTCGATACACCCTCTGGTTGATCTTAAAATAGAGGATGGGTTGCTGCGTGTCGTCATTGCCGGCAATGATCCTAACAGCCGGGCGCTGCAGGGCCTCACACGCTCCCTCGTCAACAGCATGATTATCGGTTTAAACGACGGTTTTGAACGTGTTCTGGAGGTCAACGGCATAGGGTATCGCGCCTTACTGGAAGACAACACCATCGTGTTCAAT
The DNA here is from genome assembly GCA_043827325.1 of Pseudomonadota bacterium. Lineage (GTDB taxonomy): Bacteria > Desulfobacterota > Desulfobacteria > Desulfobacterales > UBA11574 > JBDRPF01. Next base: position 7,721 of record JBDRPF010000072.1, read on the forward strand.
CTCGGATATTCCCATCCCATTCATTTCGATCTTCCCGAAGGTGTAGCCGCATCCATTGACAAGAAGAATGTTATCAAGCTTTCCGGTATCGACAAAGAACTGCTGGGGCACACCGCCGCAGCAATCAGACGATTGAGACCCCCGGAACGATACAAAGGCAAAGGGGTTAAATACGCAGAAGAATATATACATAGAAAAGCCGGAAAGTCGGGGACGAAAGGGGCTTAGTGCTTCGATTCGCAAATACGATCACGTATTTTAATGAACAGGCAAATTCAACCAAAGATCCGCATATTTTTTAAGGTGTAGAAAATGGGTTCGGCAGAATTAAGAAAAACAGCGCGTTTAAAGCGAAAAAAAAGAATCAGAAAGAAGCTGTTTGGTACAAAACAACAGCCCAGAATGAGTGTGTTTCGCAGCGCCAAACACATCTACGCGCAAATAATTGACGACACCGCCGGGGAGACACTGGCAGCGGCATCCAGCATGGAAAAGACGGTTAAAGAACACGGCAAGTTTGAAACCAAGATTGCAGCGGCAAACTTTATCGGCAAGCTGATCGGTGGAAGGGCCGCTGAAAAAGGCATAAAAAAGATTGTTTTCGATCGGAACGGGTTTTTATATCACGGAAGGGTTAAGGCTGTTTCCGATGGTGCCCGTGAAGCGGGTCTGGATTTCTAAACTTGGATGGCGAAGGAGGCAGGTACTTGTTCAAGAAGGATAAAGACGAAAGTCAGCTGATAGACAAAGTGGTTTACATCAATCGGGTGGCAAAAGTTGTAAAGGGCGGCCGGAGATTCAGTTTCAGCGCTATTGTTGTCGTCGGCGATGGTCAGGGCAGTGTTGGCCACGGGCTCGGCAAAGCGGGAGAGGTGCCCGAAGCGATCCGAAAGGGAGTTGAAAAGGCAAAAAAGAGTATGGTCAAGATTCCCCTTGTCGAAGGGACCATACCCTATGAAGTTATCGGGAAGTATGGTGCCGGGAAAGTGTTTTTAAAGCCCGCATCACAGGGTACGGGCCTTATTGCCGGCGGCGCTGTAAGGGCGGTGCTCGAAGCTGTCGGAATCCAGAATATTCTGACGAAGTGCATGGGTTCGCACAATTCTCACAATGTGGTTAAAGCCACTATTTCCGGGCTCAAGCAACTTCAGAGCCGCGAGGAGGTGGCCGCCAAACGGGGTTTGAGGGTGGAAGACCTGTAAATGCGAAAAGTGCAAATCGCTTAGCGCATGGTTCAAAGATTCCGGAATGGTTCTGCTTTGCGCTATGCTCCATGCGCTCTGCGTTTAATGAGGGAAATAAGATCGATGGCTGCAACATTAAAGATAACACTTGTCAAAAGCATGATCGGGAGGCCGGAAAAGCACCGCAGGGTTTTACGCGGCATGGGTCTGACAAAGATCAACAGGACGGTAGAGCTCGAGGATACGCCCGCCATTCGAGGCATGGTCAATGCCGTATCACATCTCGTTAGAGCTGAGGAGAAGTTTGATGAGACTAAATGAATTGTCACCTCCCAAAGGATCGCGAAAAACCCGAAAACGTGTCGGCCGCGGTGTCGGATCCGGGCATGGCACAACCGCCTGCAGGGGGACGAAGGGACAGAACAGCCGTTCAGGCGGCGGGGTCCGGCCTGGTTTTGAAGGCGGGCAGATGCCCATCCACCGTCGCCTGCCCAAACGCGGCTTTACCAATATTTTTAGAAAAAAATTTTCCGTAATAAACATTCGTGACCTTTCGATGTTCGAAAAAGACAGCCTGGTGGACGAGGCGGCGCTGATTCGCGCAGGCGTATTGAAGGGCAGGCGAGACGGCGTTAAACTGCTGGGCCAGGGCGAAATAGCCTATCCGCTGAAAGTGCGATTTGACAGGATCAGCAAGGGGGCCAGGGAAAAAATCGAAGCTGCCGGCGGACAGGTAGAGGGTCTATGATATGATTGGCGAAGGATTCGGCAATATATTCAAGATACCCGAACTGAAGAAAAGGATCATATTCACTTGCGTGCTCCTTATCGTGTACCGTGTCGGCGTACATGTGCCGACACCGGGAATAGACGCTGTCGCCCTCGCATCGTTCTTTGCACGGGCGAAAGGGACGCTGCTCGGTCTTTTTGACATGTTCTCCGGCGGTGCGCTGGAAAGGCTTTCGGTGTTTGCCCTCGGTATAATGCCGTACATCAGTGCATCGATCATCCTGCAGCTTCTGACGGTGACCATACCCCACCTTGAACGGCTTTCGAAGGAAGGCGAGCAGGGGCGTAAAAAGATAACCCAGTACACGCGCTACGGAACGGTACTGCTCAGTATCATCCAGGGGTTCGGTATCAGTATCGGACTGGAAAGCATGAGTTCACCCGGCGGTGCTCCGATAGTGATTCATCCGGGCTGGGCCTTCAAGATCATGACGGTGCTGACACTTACAGCGGGAACCGCTTTTATAATGTGGTTGGGCGAACAGATTACCGAGCGCGGTATCGGTAACGGTATTTCACTGATTATCTTCGCCGGCATTGTAGCCCGGATGCCCAGTGCCATTGGAAACACACTGCGTCTTCTCTCAACCGGGGAGATGGGGATCTTTCTCATTCTGATACTGCTCGTATTCATGATTATTGTTGTGGCGTTTATCATATATATGGAACAGGGACAGCGCCGTATTCCCGTACAATATGCCAAACGGGTCGTCGGGCGAAAAATGTACGGCGGCCAGAGCACCCACCTTCCGCTAAAGGTGAACACGGCCGGTGTCATACCGCCGATTTTCGCATCATCGATCATCATGTTTCCCGCAACACTGGCCAGTTTTATCACCATTCCGTGGATGCAGACCGTCGCCGGCGCCATGAGGCCGGGGAATGTGTTTTACGAGTTGTTATACGTCGGTTTTATATTCTTTTTCTGTTATTTTTATACCGCCGTTACCTTCAACCCTGCCGAAGTCGCGGAAAATATGAAAAAACAGGGCGGCTATATCCCGGGGATTCGGCCGGGAAAGCGAACGGCGGATTATATCGACAGGGTTTTGACGCGCATTACGCTGGGGGGTGCGATATATGTTTCGGCTGTCTGCGTCCTTCCTTCTGTTTTGATGACACGGTTTAACGTTCCTTTTTATTTTGGAGGCACCGCACTCCTCATTGTTGTCGGTGTCGCCATTGATACGATCGCACAGATTGAATCTCACATGATAACACGCCATTACGAAGGCTTCTTGAAAAAAAGCGGTGCCAAGATGAAAGGCAGATACTAATATCCGAAGACCAAAATTCGGTTTTCAACGGCCCTGCACGGCAGTTTCAGGTTCAACCTTTCGAAAAATGGAACTGTGTAAACATTTTACGGATCAAGTTCATCCTGGCACCAGACCGGGAAGGGAATAAAGTATGCCAAAAGAAGAGGCGATAAAGGTTGAGGGAATCGTGCTGGAGACGCTGCCCAACGCAATGTTCAAGGTCGAACTTGAAAACAAGCACCAGGTGCTGGCACACATTTCCGGAAAGATGCGCATGCATTTTATCAAAATCCTGCCCGGGGACAAAGTGACGGTTGAACTTTCACCGTACGATCTCTCCCGCGGCAGAATAACATACAGGTCGAAATAACCGGATGCTGGGTGCCGGATGCCGGAGGCCGGATTTTTCCGATAAGTGTGTTAATCGCCGAATATCAGGCGTCCAGAATCGGGCACCACGTGTCGAGAAATAGGAGTTTTTAAGATGAAGGTCAGGGCATCAGTAAAAAAGATTTGTGCGAAGTGTAAAATTGTCCGTCGAAGAGGCGTTGTTCGCGTGATCTGCGAAAACAAACGGCACAAGCAGCGGCAAGGATAAGGAGGTGGGGTTTTGGCAAGAATTGCGGGTGTAGATTTACCCAAGAATAAGCGGATCGAAATAGGGCTGACGTATATTTACGGCATTGGCCGAAGTACCTCAAAACAAATACTCCAGAAGCTTGATATTGATGTTAACACCAAAACAGACCAGCTTTCGGAAGCCGAGATCAACAACATCCGTCAAGTCATTGACGGTGAACACAGGGTAGAGGGAGAACTTCGAACGGAAATCTCCATGAACATAAAAAGACTGATGGATCTCGGATCTTATCGAGGACTTCGTCACAGGAAATCGCTTCCTGTTCGGGGACAGCGTACGAGTACCAATGCCCGGACCCGAAAGGGGCCGACCCGGTCGGCCGTAAAGAAAAAGGGCGGCGTGAAGAAGAAGTAAAACGATACCGGGCTTCCTTATACATGAGCAACCCACAACCAGAACGGACATTGTCAAGATACAGGGGCTTAATACATGGCTAAAAAAACCCGTCCCAAAAAGAGGGAAAAGAAAAATATCCCGAGCGGCATCGTTCACATTCAGTCTACTTTTAATAATACAATCGTAACAATCACAGATCCTGCGGGCAATGTGGTTGCGTGGTCAAGCACCGGTGTTCAAGGATTTAAGGGTTCACGAAAGAGCACCCCGTTTGCCGCGCAACTTGCGGCGGAAGACGCTGCAAAGAAGGCCATGGAACACGGGATGAGAAGCGTGGAGGTCTACGTCAAGGGCCCCGGCGCCGGGCGTGAATCCGCACTTCGATCGCTCCAGGCCGCCGGGTTCAACGTTGTGATGATCAAGGATGTAACACCGATTCCGCACAATGGTTGCAGACCGCCGAAAAGGCGAAGGGTCTAGATTATTGAAAATTGAAGATTGAAGATTGAAGATTTGCCAATGAGTCGATCATCAGTTGTAAATCGTCAATCTTGAATGAAAAGGGAGGAAAGACTTGGCACGATACAGAGATTCGGTGTGCCGGCTTTGCCGGCGGGAAAACTTAAAATTGTTTCTTAAAGGAGATCGGTGTTATTCTGACAAGTGCGCATTTGATCGCAGATCTTATCCGCCGGGGCAACATGGGCAACGTCGTGGAAGAAAGATTTCGGATTACGGTATTCAGCTCCGAGAAAAACAGAAGGTAAAACGCATGTACGGTCTTGCCGAAAAGCAGTTTCGTCTGTTTTTCAAGAGGGCGGACAATCAGAAGGGCATCACGGGCACCAATCTTCTCGTAAGGCTGGAGCGACGACTTGACAATGTGGTTTACCGTTTGGGTTTTGCCAATTCTCGAAATCAGGGCCGTCATTTTGTCAGGCACAATCATTTTCTCGTGAATGGCAGACGGGTCAATATACCGTCATACCTTATAAATGTTGGGGATGTTATCGAAGTTAGAGAGAATAGCCGTAAAATCCAGGCTATAGGAGATGCTCTGGATGCTGTGGTGCGACGAGGTGTTCCGCAGTGGCTTGACCTGGAAAAAGAGAATTTAAAAGGAATGGTCAAGGGTTTTCCGGACCGCGAAGACCTCACAATGCCCATCCAGGAGCAACTTGTCGTAGAACTTTATTCCAAGTAATCAGCGAATGCGATATGGAAGATGCGGTATGTGCGACAGTTATTCATTTCATGCCACATTCCAAAATCTTTCTAAAAACATCCGAAAACAGAATCTGGAGATTAAATCATGCCATCAAATGAACTTATGTACATGAACTGGCGGGATATGATAAAACCGGAAAAGGTTCAAGTTACAAGCAGATCGAATTACGGAAAGTTCGTTTGCGAACCGCTTGAAAGAGGATTTGGCATAACCATCGGGAATTCTCTGAGGCGGATAATACTGTCTTCTCTTTACGGAGCCGCGATCGTGTCTGTTAAGTTTGAAGACGTGATGCATGAATTCAGCGTTATACCGGGTGTTATTGAAGATGTGTCCGAGATTATACTCAACCTGAAAGAGGTACGCCTGAAAATTTCAGACCCGGAACCGAAGACAATCCGAATTGACACAAAAAGAGGCGGCATTGTTACGGCTGGTGATATTCTGAGTGACGACGGCAGGTGTGAGGTGCTCAATCCGGACGCCAAGATCGCGACCTTCTCGTCAGAGGATGCCGAACTCAAAATGACCATGACGGTTAAAGTTGGAAAAGGGTATTCCTTGTCCGAGGTGAACAAAGATGAAGACGCACCGATCGGAACAGTGCCGATCGACGCTGTATTCTCACCGATCAAGCGTGTAAATTATGTCGTGGGAAATGCCAGGGTGGGACAGAAGACGGACTATGACAAACTTACCCTTGAGGTCTGGACGGACGGGAGCCTTTCCCCCGAGGATGCGGTTTCCTATGCAAGCAAGATCCTCAAAGAACAGATGACCATTTTTATCAACTTTGACGAAGATGTTGAGCCGGAGCCCGACAAGAAATCGGATGAAGATGAAAAGCCGCTGTTTAACGAGAATCTTTACAGAAACGTTGAAGAACTCGAACTTTCCGTTCGCAGCGCAAACTGCCTGAAGAACGCGGATATAATCAAGATTTATCAACTGGTCAGCAAGACTGAAGCAGAGATGCTCAAGACCAAAAATTTTGGAAGAAAGTCTTTAAACGAGATCAAGGAAGTTCTATCTGAAATGAGCCTTTCTCTTGGCATGAAGCTTGAGGGATTTGTGCTTCCTGAGGAAGACACGGAGGAAGGAGAGTAAACGGACCAATGAGACATCAAAAATCGAGTGTAAAATTAAACAGAACGACCAGTCACAGGAATGCCATGTTCAGAAACATGGTGACATCCCTGTTTAGGCATGAACGCATCCGGACGACAGATGCGAAAGCAAAAGAACTGCGGCGCTGGGCGGACAACATGATAACACTGGCAAAAAGAGGAGATCTGCATGCCAGGCGCCAGGCACTTTCGATCATCAGGGAGAAGGATGTCGTTCACAAGCTCTTTGAAGAAGCCTCCGAACGCTACGGTTCGGTATCCGGTGGATACACACGGGTCGTTAAACTGGGGCGCCGTCCGGGAGATGCGGCTCCCGTATCGCTGATCGAGCTGATTTCGCCTGAAAAGCCCAAAAAGAAGAAAAAGACAAAAAAGAAAAAGAAAGAAACGCCTGTCGTTGAAAAGCACCTTAAAGCCGAAGAAACGGCGGCAGAGAAAGCGGAAGCTGCGGAACCCTCCGCAGTCGTTACAGCGGCGGAAGCGGCCGCGGTGCCGTCTCGACCCGAAGAAACCGGGGAAGTCAAGCCGGAAGCGGAGGCGAACGAAGACACGCCTGAGAATCCCGACGCCAGACAATAACCGAACCGCTTATCTTAGTATACTATCCTATTTGAAAAGCCCGGTCTGAAGAGACCGGGCTTTTTTTTTGTTGATTCTTGCCAACAAACCGCCCCGCTCTTTGAGCGGGACGGTTGCAAGTTCAACATAAATATCTATGAGTTGTGGTTAGTGCAATCGGCAGGGCTGTGAAATCCGGCATCCCGATTCCAAAACCCGGAAGCACACATGGGGGGCTGAGGTGATTATCGACAAACCCGGGAAAGTGACGGACAGGATTTTTTTGCTGGGGAGAAACGAATCCTGCGTGTATATATTCAAGGGAGAAGGGGAGTACGCCCTGCTTGGCGGCGGTATGACCTGCATTGTTCCTGAATTCTTAGTGCAACTGAAGGATTTTGGCATAGACGAAAAGATGGTGACACGAATCATCATCCTTCACGCCCACTTCGACCACTGCGGGATGGTGCCGTTTTTAAAAAAACGGTGGCCGTGGACAAGGATCACGGCGTCTGAAAGAGCCGGGGAACTGTTGTCGAAACCCAAGGTCATAGAGCGTATCGATCAATTAAACAGGGTGGTGCTGGCCGAGTATGGAATGACGGCGTTCGAAAAAGATTTGGGACTCACCTTTGACGGTATTGCCGTTGAAGATGTCGTAAACGGCGGGGACGTTCTTTCCTGCGGGGGGTATTCCATGGACGTGATCGATGTCCCCGGGCATTCTTCGTGTTCGATCGCCGTTTATGTTGATGGAGAAAAGGCCCTGTTTGCCTCTGATGCAGCAGGCATCCCTTTTGGAGACGAGATTTTTACCGCCGCCAATTCCAATTTCGATATGTATCAGGAGAGCCTTGAGAAAATGGCGGCGTATGAAATCAACGTCCTGCTGGCGGAGCACTTTGGCGCCCGGACCGCAGAAGACGGCCGCGTTTTTCTCAAAAAATCAATTGCATCCGCTGTTGAAACGCGAAAGATTCTTGAAACGTCCTATGCAAGAACGAGAGATGTTCAAAAGTGCACGGATGAGGTCACCGATGCGCTGATGGAGAGGCTGCCGCACGGCTTTATGCCCAGAGATATCATCGCTCTGGTCGCGGGACAGATGGTGAACTTTATTGCCGGAAAGAATACGGAAGGTTAAGATATGCATTCTCTCAAAACAGCTTTTACCGAACAATTTGATGTGAAATATCCCATTATTTGCGCCCCCATGTTTCTGGTAAGCTCGGTGAAGATGGTCGTCGCTGCCGGTGAGGCCGGTGGGTTGGGGACGTTTCCAGCCCTCAATTTTCGCCCTGTTGAAAAATATATCGAAGCCATTCAGGCGATAAAAAATCAGACCGGCAAACCGTTCGGCATCAACATCATCGTCCAAAAGACAAACAAGTATCAGTACAAGCAGATAGAACACGCGCTTGAGGAGAAGGTTCCTCTGATCATCACTTCTCTGGGCAGCCCCAAGGAAGCGATTCGCCTGGCCCATCAGGTCGGGACCCGGGTGTATTGTGACGTAGTGGGGTTCGAGCATGCCAAAAAGGTTGCCGATCTGGGGGCTGACGGGCTTATCGCGGTGGGATTCGGCGCCGGGGGCCACGCAGGAGACATCTCACCGCTGGTGCTTATCCCGGATCTCGTGAGAAAGATGACACTGCCGGTCATCGCCGCCGGCGGCATTGTGGATGGGGTCGGGATGGCTGCGGCGTTTTCCCTGGGAGCATCGGCCGTGTACATGGGCACCCGGTTCATTGCCTCAGAGGAGGCTGAAGTTGACCAGGATTACAAAAATACCATTGTCCGGGCGCAGCCCGAGGACATTGTCAACACCGACAGGGTAGACGGGTTTCCCGGTAATTTTATTCGAACGCCCGCGCTGGAAGCCGTGGGTCTGGAAACGGGGTTGATCGAAGGCGTTTTTTCGAGAAACAAAAGAATCAAGCGGTGGATTTCACTCAGCCGTGCCGCCCGATCGCTTCTGGGAGGCGAAACGTCGAAGGTGTCTTACAAAACAGTCTACTCGGCAGGACATGGCGTGGGACTCATCAAGGGTATCATGTCTGTTCGGGAGATCATGGAAACAACGGTAAAAGAGTATTTGGAGATAAAACAAAACTTGCCATAGTTCGGATAAAGAGGAGGTCATATGTTATATGTCGGGCATTTTTTGCAGTTTAAGGAATCATAAAGCTATATTTCCGGGCTTCCTGTCCTTCAGGTCCTGATGCCGCCGGAATGAACGACCGTTCCCAAAACGTCACTTTCCCGGACCGATCCTCCAAAACAACCGAGGATGATCGCGTTCCATAAATGTCGCTTGCAATAAAAAGCGGTGAAAGAATTCGTTCCCAGTCGATGCCGACCCCGGTATCCGGCAATCTGTCATCCGGTGGAATGGATCTGTCTCCAAGGAGACGGAAGACATCCTCGGGATGGATGTCTGATTTACCCGTGATCAGGGCGTTTAAATCCGCTTTTCCCTTCTCCACCTTTGGCCATGGCGTGTCCAGCAGGTGGTTGCTTAGGCCATAGACCCCGGGCGTAAATTTCCGGATGCCGTTTCCCCTGTTGGAATAGTAATAGACATCGGCCCGGTCTCCTGCCAGCAGGTTAAATCCGTTATACCTGTGTCCGATGGATTCGATATGCTCCAGGTATTTTTTCGGAGATTCTTTCCAGGCATCAAAATCGCTGACAAGATGGCCGCGGGAGGGGGCATGTTCATTTTGTGTGACCTGTTCTCTGAAATTGGTGATCGCGCTGATACGGCCGTTCCGGGTGAGCGCCAGCCATGTCCCTTGACATTTCAGGTCCCTGCCGGCGAGGATATTCGGAGCGTCCTCCCAAAAGGAAAGGGGTTGTGCGGGGCGGTCATAATATTCGTCCCTGTTCGCAGCGAGTATCAGCCGGTAGTTCGGGTGCATGTCATATGATAAAAGAAGGAGACACATAATTATTCGGAAATATAGCAGGTTTGTTCGAAAAATCAACACCGATGGTTTCAAAATAATTTTAGTGGGTTTGTCTGTTTTTTCTTTACTTGAACAACACTTGTTGCTATTATCCGCCAGTTGCGAATTCAATGGGAAGATTTTGCGAACCGCCTGTTTTTCCAAGTGAAATGAAAAGAATTCGGAATGTATCTGCGGGGATAACCTGATAAAACCAAAGGAGTTTTTTAAGATGGACATCAGCAGGAAGTTGGGTATTTTAGTCGTTTTTGGTGTACCTGCCATTGTTGGCGGCGGGATTGTTTACGCAGGATATCACAGCTATGTACCGGTTTTCATTTACGAAACCCTTCTTATATTGGTGGCCGGCGCTTTAGTCAGCAGGTAAAGTGCCGCCTTCCAACTTTGCAAGCTACCTTTCTTGATCATCGCTGCGACACTCCTTCTCCGATTAAGGGAGGAGAAGTGCCGAGGGTCTTTTTAAAACCCATTTTCCCTGTAAACGCGAGTTGCCGCTTCTGAACGGGAGGCGAAATGCTGGATAGAAAACCCGGTGACATTATTTTGTGGTTTTTTCTGGCCCTTTTCCTTCTCTCCTGTTTTATGCTCGGCTGGCTTTTACTGCCCTTTTTGTCGGCCATGATTCTCGGCGCAGTCGTGACGGGCGTCTTCAACCCGGTTTATAGGTTTATTGTTGAAAAGAGAAAATTAAGCCCGCATTACGCGTCGTTCATAACGTGTGTGATCATATTTGTTGTCCTGTTTGTTCCGACGATGTTTTTCGTGGGCATTTTGTCAAAAGAGGCTTACGGCCTCTATCTTATGGGCAAAAGCGCTGTAATCAGCGACCAGATCAAACTGCTTGTTGAAAACAGCAGGTTTCTGGAAAGGGCAAACGCGGTACTGACCAATATCGGTATTGAAATCACCGGCGAGCAGCTCAACAAAGCGGGTTCTGAACTGGGCAAGGTCGTAGGCCTTTTTCTGTACGAGCAGGTGAGTTCTATCGCATCGAATGTGTTCAGCTTTTTAGTGTACTTCTTTTTTATGCTCCTTGTCACCTACTACCTGTTCATTGACGGAAACAGGCTTGTTTCCTATATTGTTGATCTGTCGCCGCTGCCCGAGGAACAGGATGAAAAGCTGATTCAGAAGTTCAAGGATATGGCGGGCGCCGTCCTCATCGGAAACGGGCTCTGCGGTATGATTCAGGGCGTTTTGGGCGGTGCTGTCTTTTTTTTCTTCGGTTTCAAGTCCGCTTTCCTGTGGGGCGTTATCATGGGATTGCTCGCCTTTCTCCCAATTATCGGGATAGGGGCCGTGTTCGTTCCGGCTTCGGTTTACCTCTTTTTAAAGGGGCGGGTAGCCGCGGGGATATTTTTTATTGTCTTTTATATTGTCCTTTCCGGGGGCGTCGAATACCTTTTCAAACCCAGACTGGTGGGGAAACGTGTACAGATGCACACACTTCTAGTATTTTTTTCCATAGTCGGCGGATTGAAACTGTTTGGAATTCTGGGGATTATCTACGGTCCGCTGATTGCAACCGCGTTTTTAACCTTATCGGACATTTATTATTCAAGTTACCGTGAATTGATCGAATCAGAAAAAGACTGATTGTTCCAAGGATATTAGTAAAGAATCCGGACCAGAGGACCAGGTTTTCAAGGACAATTAACAAACATATAACTACAAGGTGATCGTATGATCCGTTCAGAAAAATTTCCCGAGATCAGCATTGAGACCGAGATGAAGAAATCGTATCTCGATTACGCAATGAGTGTGATCATCGGAAGGGCGCTGCCGGATGTCCGTGACGGACTCAAACCGGTGCACCGCCGCGTGCTGTTTGCAATGCGCGAGCTGAAAAACGATTGGAACAAGGCGTACAAAAAATCCGCCCGCGTGGTCGGTGACGTTATCGGTAAATACCACCCCCATGGAGATACGGCCGTATATGATACCATTGTGAGAATGGCGCAGGATTTTTCATTGAGATACCCCCTTGTGGACGGTCAGGGAAATTTCGGTTCCATCGACGGTGATCCGCCGGCGGCCATGCGATATACGGAGATCAGAATGATGCGCCTCGCGCATGTATTGCTGGAAGATCTGGATAAGGAAACGGTTGATTCAACGCCAAACTATGACGGGTCCTTAACCGAACCCTCCGTGCTTCCGGCAAAGATTCCCAATCTTTTGATCAACGGCTCTTCCGGTATCGCCGTGGGTATGGCAACCAACATTCCGCCGCACAACATTTCCGAGATCATCGATGCTATAAAGGCGCTTATCGATGACCCCGGGATTTCATGGAGGGATCTGATAAAACTCGTTCCCGGACCCGATTTTCCCACCGCCGCTCTGATTTACGGAACCAAAGGGATACGCGAAGCATATGAAACCGGAAGAGGTATCATCCGGCTGCGGGCGAGGGTCCTTGTTGAAAAGGACAAACGTACACAAAGAGAGACGATCGTTGTCACGGAACTCCCCTATCAGGTTAACAAGGCCAGGCTCATCGAAAAGATTGCAAGTCTCATCAGAAACAAGCAGATCGATGGCGTAAAATATGTAAGAGACGAATCTGACAGGGAAGGCATGCGTATTGCGCTGGGGCTGAAAAAAGATCAGATGGCGGGAGTGATCATCAATCAGCTGTATAAGCATACGCAAATGGAAAACAGTTTCGGCATCATATTTCTGGCCGTGGTCAACAACCGGCCCGAACTTTTGTCGATAAAAGAAATCCTTGAACAGTTCATACTTCATCGCCGGGAGATCATCCTGAGACGGACCCAGTATGATCTGAAAAAGGCAGAAGCGAGAGCCCATATACTTGAAGGGTTGAGAATAGCGCTGGACAATCTGGATGATGTCGTCTCCTTGATCCGGAAATCCGCAAATCCCGACGAGGCCAAAAAACGGCTGCTGGAACAGTTTAACCTGACGGTGCCGCAGGCCCAGGCGATACTGGAAATGCGGCTGCAAAGACTGACCGGACTTGAACAGGAGAAAATAATAGAGGAGCACAAGGCGCTTCTCGAGGATATCGCCAGATACAGGGAAATACTGGACAGCGAGCGTTTGGTGAAGAACCTGATCAAAGAAGAACTCACAGAGATACAAAAAGAATTTGGCGATGCTCGCCGCACCGAGATCGTTGAGTCGACCAAGGAAATCACTATTGAGGACATGATCGTTGAAGAGGACATGGTGGTCACGATTTCCCGGAGCGGTTATATAAAACGGAACCCGATCACGCTGTACAGGATCCAGCGCCGTGGGGGCAAGGGAAAAACCGGCATGACGACAAAGGACGAGGATTTCGTCGAACTCCTGTTTGTTGCCTCCACGCACCACACCTTTATGTTTTTTACCAACATGGGAAAGGTCTACTGGTGCAAGGTGTATGAGATCCCCCAGGCCGGGCGTTTGAGTCGGGGAAAGGCCATTGTTAACCTTCTGAACTTCGAGGCGGGTGAAAAACTGACCGCCGTGCTGGAGGTTCCCAGTTTCGAACCGGGTCATCATGTCCTTATGGCGACAAAAAAGGGTCAGGTCAAAAAGACGGACATAATGGCATTCAGCCGGCCCAGGGCAGGCGGTATCATTGCATTGAATCTCGCCTCCGGCGACGAGTTGATTGCGGTCCGGATCACGGACGGGAGCATGAATGTCTTTCTGGGTTCCGCTTCAGGAAAATCGATCCGATTTCACGAATCGAACATTCGACCCACCGGCCGTACTGCCGGCGGTGTTCGCGGAATGAGACTCGATTCGGGAGACAGGATCGTGGGGATGGAGGTTTTGAGCCACGGCCAGACATTGTTTGCCGTCACGGAAAACGGATACGGCAAAAGAACCTCAATTGACGAGTACCCTGTTCAGAAGCGCGGCGGGAGGGGGGTAATTACCATTAAAACCACGGAGCGAAACGGAAAGGTCGTCGGTATCCTTCTTGTCGAAGAGGATGATGACTTAATGCTGATGACAGGCATCGGGAAGATCATACGCATCCCCATAGACGGTATTTCCGTTATCAGCCGCAACACCCAGGGAGTCAGGCTCATGGGGATGGAGCCGGAAGAAAAGGTTTTCGGTGTTGCGAGGCTCGGCGAAAAGGAAGCGATATAGAGAATATTTTATATGAAAAATAAAATCGATATACACGATATGCGAATCGGTGTCATTGGTGCCGGGAGCTGGGGAACGGCCCTTGCCGATCTTCTGGCTTCAAAAGGGTATAAAACAGATCTGTGGGTCTTTGAAACAGAAGTGAAGGAGCAGATTCTCGCATCCGGGGAAAATCGTATTTTTCTCCCGGGCATTTCCCTTTCAGCCAACATAATTCCGACCAACGATCTTGCCGAGGCGGTATCCGGGAAAAATCTTCTTTTGGTCGTTGTTCCGTCCCATGTCATGCGGGAAACCACGCAAAAATTTGCGGAGCATGTTTCACCGGAGACGGTCATCGTGACGGCTTCCAAGGGGATTGAGAACAAGACCCATTTGACCATGACGGGTGTGCTGAAGGAGGTCTTTCACGACACCCCTCAACGACGTTTCGCAGTTCTTTCAGGTCCCAGCTTTGCGCGGGAAGTGGCCCAAAAAGTACCGACCGTTGTCACTGCAGCGTCAATGGATCAAGACGTGGCGGAAATGGTGCAGCATGTTTTTGCGACACCCTTTTTCAGGGTCTACACGAACAATGACGTTATCGGTGTCGAGATCGGCGGTGCTGTAAAAAATGTAATCGCGATTGCCTCGGGCGTCATTGAAGGACTCGGGCTTGGATTGAATACACGGGCCGCTCTGATCACGAGGGGACAGACAGAGATCCGTCGTCTGGGACTGAAGATCGGGGCAAATTCGCGCACGTTTACAGGGCTTTCCGGAATCGGTGACCTGATACTGACATGCACCGGGAATCTCAGCAGGAATTACACTGTCGGGATAAAGATCGGACAGGGAATGAAGTTGGGTGAGATCCTTTCTGAAATGCGCATGGTTGCAGAAGGTGTAAAAACATCCAAATCCGTGTACAATCTGTCACGGAAACTGAATGTTGAAATGCCGATCTCCCACGAAATCTACCATATTCTTTATGACGATCTTTCACCGAAAGAGGCTGTACACAGACTAATGACCCGTGAGCTGAGACATGAACTGGATGACGCGTAACCCAGGTTCATTTTTTCATGAAAACGACGAAAACGCATAAGGGGACAGGTCACAGAAAGCGTTTGCGGGAACGGTTTCTTTCGTCAGGTCTTTCCGGATTCCATGACTACGAGGTTATTGAACTTCTTCTGACACTCGCCACGCCCAGAAAGGATTGCAAGTCCGCTGCAAAGCGCGCGCTGAGACGTTTTAAAACACTGCAGGGTGTATTTGAAGCTTCATCCAAGGAACTTTGCGAGATTGACGGAATAGGGTCCAAAAACCTTTTCGGGATCAAGCTCATAAAGGCTGTTGCGGATCGGTTTCTCGAGAAGGCGTTGATTCAGAAAGATCCTCTGAACAACTCAAAAGAGCTTTTTGATTATCTCTATTTGAGCATCAGGGATAAGAACCGTGAGTGTTTCAAAGTCCTGTTTCTGGACGCCAAAAACAAAGTCATTACGATCGAAACACTGTTCGAGGGGACATTGACCGCAAGTTCTGTTTATCCGAGGGAAGTTGTCTCCGCCGCCCTCAATCATCGCGCCGCCGCACTCATTTTTGCTCACAACCATCCATCAGGTGATCCAAAGCCGTCTCCGGATGACGTTTCCCTGACGCGGCAGCTCATTTTCGCGTGCCGGGTGATGGGCATAACGGTTCACGAACATCTGATTATCGGAGACAACCGCTATTTCAGCTTTGCGGATCAGGGTTACATCGCGCGCATGACCCGTGAATTTGATACGCAAGAATAAAATCGCGCTGCGATTTTATCCAATAAAGAACACCGGTATGACTGAGAATGGCACCCCACCCCCCGATTGTTTCGGGGAACTCGATATTGTTTTTCCCAAAGGCGAGAACGGCTTAAGGGAAACGCCGGCAACATGCCTCGAGTGCTTGCACAAGACCGAGTGTTTACGAAAGGTCCTTGAGGGTGGCGGCGGAGCCAAAGTCCGGGAAGAATTTGTCGACAGGGCGTATGCGTCCGGCCGGATTCAATTCCTGGAAAGATGGTCCAGGAAGAAATATTTGCACCGACGGATAAGGAAGAAAGCAAAAGATGAAAGACAGTAGTTGACTCTAAGGTTAAATTGTGCTATAATTCAGCCTGCTTAAGATTATTACCCCGTCGAATCACCGGTGTGAACCGGGAGTCCATGCGGATCAAATCGTTTTTTGCCACTGACAACCCTCATTCGTTCGGGAGAACAGATTGACATACTGGCGTTACAGAGAAGAATTAAGCCAGGCGGACCGCTTGAGACGTTCGTACTATGAACTTTTAAGAGACGGGCTTGAGCAACAGCTGCTTAAATATTCACTCATAGATTCCTACAGGAATTTTCGGGTCAGAAAGATTCAGTATCCATTTGTGGAAAAGCGCGAGTTGAAGCCTCGAGCAAGAATCCCCGGAGTGGAGTATGACTGGCAGAATCCGTTTCTCCTCATTTTCATCGAGGACTTCATACCGGATGCCGACAAAAAATACATTCGGTTTTTTGATGAAAACAAGACCACAAAAGTCAATCTTTTTCGCTACGAAGCCCTCAAACTGTCCGGATCGTTTTACAGGGATCAGAAATACCTGAAGTCGGCAAAGTTCAACGAATTCTTGAAGCTGCTGCTTCCCGCGGATTATGCGCTGCTGATTCAACGGGACCCCGCCAGCACGTCTGTGAATCGATACAACCTCTCCCATTTCCACGTCCGAATCGACTGGCCCATTGCAGATGCTGCGGAAAACCTGGCTCAGGAGCTTCGCTACATTTCAAAGGACCTGTATGAAAAAGGAGATAAATACGCGGAAGATATTCAGAAAAAGTTTTTCGAATATTTTGGACTCCCTGTCATGGTTGGCGGAAGACGTACCGCAGCCATTGTTGGAGCCCAGTACTTGAAAAAAATACCGTGCATAACGACGGTATATGTGGGAAGCAGCGAATCACGAGCGCTGATCCGGATATCAGAGAGGGGTGTTTCTAAATCAGTCCTTATAAAATTTTCAGACGAGGAGGTCGTGCAGATCGCAGCAGTCAACACCATCCCGCTCGACAGGTTCAAAAAGAATTATATGGTGGCCCGCTACAGAAAGGATTGCGTCTTTATTTTACAGGCCACCTATGCGACCACCAGCCATGCCCGCCCGCCGGACGACGGTAAGTTGCGTGAAATAAAGCCTGATTTGAACTGGCTGACAGTCGACGGGCAGTATATCCTTCCGAAACCGGGGGTGAAGCGGCATCCCCCGATTTCCCTGAATGTTATCTACACCTAGTATTCGATTTCTTTCATCATGGCGATTTCATCGCAATCCGGAAACTTTACACAGACGATGCAGTCCGCCCAAATTTTCAGGGGGAGTTCTGATCTGTCAATTGCTTCGAAACCGAACTTTCTAAAGAATCCCGGGCGGTACGTCAGGGCGAAAACCTTTTTTATTTTATACGATTTCGCTTCAGCGAGTGCCGCTTCAACAAGGCGCGATCCGATTTTTTTCCCGAGATGATCCGGATGCACTGCCAGAGATCTGATTTCGGCAAGCTCCTCCCAGCAGAACTGCAAGGCACAGCAACCGATCACCTTGTCTTCTTTATCGTCGATGCAGACTGAAAAATCCCGCACATGGTCGTACAAAACGCTTAAAGGGCGCGGAAGAAGTTCTCCTTTTCTCCCGTATTCCTGAAGGATTCCGTGTATCATTTTTATATCTTTTATAGTGGCTTTTCGTATCACGATGGTATCCTGTTTTACTTTTCCGTCATGCTGAAAGTGCCGGCCCAATTTTTATCCGGCGGATGACGCTTGTATTCGCTGCATCGCGCCAGCATCGTTTTGCTGGGGCCGTCGTCCGGCATCAGAGACAGGGCTTTTAAAAAAAACATGGTGGCCTTGTTCCAATCACAATCCCTGTACGCATAGAGGCCTTTTGCATAAAAATCAACCGTTTCGTGAAAGCGTTCATCAAAATCTCCGGGATAGCCGAAAAGTTCATAAATCCGAACAGGCTCCTTCTTCCCGATGACATGGATCAAATCTATCTCCCTGGAAAAACTCCAGCCGCCTGCCGTATTATAGGTTACATCGCCCATCATGGTGTAGGTGCCGTATATTTTGTTAACGCCTTCCAGCCTTGCTGCGGTATTGACCGTATCGCCCATCATGGTGTAGTCCATACGATTTTTCGATCCCATGTTGCCGACAACAGCGGACCCTGAACACAGACCGATCCGCATCATGAGTTCCGGCTTTCCTTCGATTCCCCACTTTTTTCGAAGTTCAGCCAGTTTTTTTTGCATCGCGATACAGGACATGCATGCCGATTCCGCGTGATTTTCCAGATAATTGGGGGCGCCGAAAAAGGCGATGATGGCATCACCCTCGAACTTGTCCACGGTACCTTCGTGATTCAGGATGATGTCCGTCATTTCAGTCAAAAATTCATTTAACAGTTCGACCAGTTCATTCGGGGTGAGGTTTTCAGAAATACTTGTAAAACTCTGAACGTCTGAAAAAAAAGCGGTGATGTCCCGCTCTTCACCTCCCAGCACAAGTTTTTCAGGCGATTCCACAAGCTGTTTAACCACCGAGGGTGAAAGATAGGTGGAAAAGGCTTCTCTGATAAACCGTTTGTGTTTTGCTTCCAACAGGTATTTGTAGGTCGTGATACCGACATAGAGGATGAGGACCAGCGAAAGGGGATAGACGAGGTTGAGAACCCATCCCTTTTCAGAGAACATATACTGGCAGAGCAGAATATAACCGAAAAAAATCAAGGCGCTCGCCAGCGCGCCTCTCACCACCCCGAGACGTGGAAGGGCAATCCCAAGAAAGATCCCCGCAATTACAATGATCATGACATCGAATATTCCAGCCCAGTCCGGCTGATGCAAAAACGTATTCGAAAGGATGTTGTCGATGACATTGGCATGAATCTCTAATCCGGGAAAGACGGTTCCAAAAGGTGTGATGCGGAGGTCGTAAATCCCCACAGCCGTGGCACCTACGATCACAATCTTGTCTTTGAGCATTTCCGAAGGGGTATTTCCCCTGAGGATGTCCGTGATTGGCACGTGGGGAAATGTTTTTCCCGGCCCGCGGTAATTGATCAGAACTCTTCCAAATTTGTCTGTCGGTATGGTTGTCGCGCCGATGGTTACTTCTTCCACACCATCATCCGATACGTAGAGGGAGATCGGTTCCCCAAGATAGGCACCGGCCGCCACGACGGACAGGGGCGCATACAACATTTCTCTCAACCTGAAAACCGTCGGCATCCATCGAACGGCGCCGTCCGGGTCCGGAAACATATTGAAGAACCCCGAGTAAGGGGTGGCGTCCGAAATTTTCCGGATATTGGACTGCGGTGCCTGGGCGTCGAACAAAGCCGCATTTCTGGCGAGTTCGGATGCATATCGTACGATTTTGTACAGGGACCCTTTGCTGTTCTCAATATGTTCAAGGATCTGTTTTTCATTCAGGTGCGTCGATGCTTCCGGACCTATTTGAAAAAAATATCCAAGCACGATCCTGGCACTGGAATTTTTGATGACATCAGCCAGCAACGTATCGTAGTCGGATTGAAGCCTGAGCTTCTCAAGGTAATCTGTAAAGGCCGCGTTTTGAATATCATATTGTTCCGCTTTATTTTGAATTGTATTTATGGCGTGAATAATGTTTTTGTCATCCGGTTCGAGGAATCCTATATCGAACGCAATGACTCTGGCTCCCGCATCTGAAATTTTTATAATCAGGTCCGCCAGCTTTGATCTCGGCCAGATCCATTTTCCCTCTTGATCAAGGCTTTTTTCGTCGATTACCGCCAGGACCACATTCGGGTTCGGAGAGATCTCGCCCCGTGATTGAAATCTCAAATCAATGGTTTTCAATTCGAGGATGTCCAAAATAGGCACCCCGAACACATAGCCGGTGACGACAATTACGATGACGAACAGTGAAATGGTCAGCGGATTCAGTTTAAAATATTTTTTCATAGAGAAAAAGCCTCGTGGTTTGTCGGCGTTCTCAGGTTCAAAGTTCAATGTTCAGGGGTGACTTTTTTTCGATGATCTTGATCGTAAGCCTGCAAGTACTTGATAAAATCGCGACCGTTAGCGCGGGTCCGTCCGGCATGATTATAGAAATCATTAAATGTTATATGTTGCTGATCCGACGCCAAGTAAAGCTCACTTTAGACTTCAGTGCAAGACCGCTTTGCATAATGAAGAAAACGAATAAACTCCAGGTTTGTCCCGAATCGAATCTTTCCACCCGTCAATCAGAGCGGCACAGCCGCGTTTGATAAAATCGTAAAACGATTTTATGTATGATATCATACAGTTATAAAAATGTCAACATTTGCGCAACAGATTTAACCCGGGTTGCGATTCGCAGTGCGCACGCGTAACCCCGGACAGTTGATGAAACTGTTTGAGAAGACGCTGTTCGTAAAAAAAATCCGGGTTACCGGGAGCCTTTGGGTTCGGTCCCTTTTTTAAAAAGAGCGGTGACGCCGTCGGATGAATTTTCGGGCAGAGGGCGACCGGTTCGGGAATCCATGGTTACCTGAACGACATCATCGGGGATATCGAAATAGTGATGGGGTTTATCCGAAAGTGCCTCTGTCATGAATTCTATCCATATGGGCAGCGCTGCTTTAGCCCCCGTCTCTTGTTTGCCAAGCGTTGTGAACGCGTCTGTTCCCACCCATACGCCTGTCGCGATGGTCGGTGAAAAACCGATAAAAAGCGCATCTTTATAATGATCTGTGGTACCGGTTTTTCCGGCAACAGGCCGACCGATAACCCGTGCCTTTGTGCCGGTACCTTCGTTGACGACCCCCTGGAGCATGTTTGTGATGACTGCAGCGCCTGCCCGTGACATGACGGTTTCTTTTTGGGGTTTTACGCGCCAGACAACGCGCTGGTTTTGATCAGTCACCTCCATTACACTGAACGGCTTTATCCTGTTCCCCTTATTGGGGAAAACGGCATATGCGGAGGTCAACTCCAGAAGCGTGACTTCCGATGTGCCGAGCGCGAGAGACAGGTTCTGCGGAAGCGTGGATCCAACACCCAGTGCATTCCCGAACCGTGCAACCGAAGACGGTCCCAGAATTTCTATGAGCCTGACCGCCGGGATGTTTTCTGATTCGGCAAGCGCCTTTCGCAGTGTAATTTCTCCTAAATAACTTCTGGAAAAATTTTCGGGCTTCCAGTCTTTTCCGGGTTTTCCGCCTTTGTAAACCACAGGGGCATCGAGCACCAGCATGTTCTGGGGAAACCCCCGCTCTGCGGCATATGCGTATACAATGGGTTTAAATGCGGATCCGGGCTGTCTCTTGGCATTGACAGCCCTGTTGAACGGGCTTTTGTCATAATCCCTGCCCCCCACCATGGCCAGAATTCCCCCGGATTGAATGTGAAGACAGACGAGGGCGCACTGGGGGTCCGGATTTTTGATCTTTTGGTCTTCCATTCTTTTTTGAAGGGTGTTAAGCCCATTTGCCGCCGCCTGTTCCGCCGCGCGCTGAAGTTTGGAATCAAGGGTCGTGAAGACGGTGAGACCTTGTTTGTACAACCGTGACGAACCTAACGTGTCTTCAAGGAATTTCTTTACGTATTCCACAAAGTAAGGCGCAATGACGGAAGGCGCATTCTGCTTTCCAAGAATCAGCGGCTCTTTTAAAGCGTTTTGGTAAGCTGTTTCGGTAATTATACCTGTATCGGCCATCTGTTTTAAAACGATGTTTCGTCGCTTTAAAGCGAGATTCTTGTTTACCAGCGGCGAATACCGGGATGGTGCCTTGGGCATGGCGGCCACCAGTGCACATTCTGCAAGGCTGAGATTCCCTACTGATTTTCCGAAAAAAGTCCTTGCAGCCGATTCAACACCATATGCACCGCTGCCGAAATATACCTGGTTGAGGTAAATCTCCAGGATTTCATCTTTGGTGTAACGGCGTTCCAGTTGAAAGGCTAAAATCGCTTCCTTGATTTTTCGCACAAGTGACTTTTTGGGTGTCAGGAAAAGTGTTTTTGCCAGCTGCTGCGTGATAGTGCTGGCCCCTTCGACAAATTTTCCGGCATAGATGTCCTTAATCGCGGCTCTCAGGATGCCTTTTATGTCAACACCGCTGTGCGTATAAAAGCTCCTGTCTTCGGTTGCAATCAGTGCTGTTTTGAGGTGGTCGGGGATGACTTCGAGGGCGACGAAATCTCTTTTTTCCACAAACGATTCAGCCAGAAGTACGTTGTCTGCTGAATAGATGCGTGTAACTGAAAAAGGGCTGAATGTTTCGAGGGACCGAATCTGCGGAAGATCGCGGGTCAGCGCAAAAAACGCCCCTGCGGCAACTCCGCAAAAGCCGCCGGCGGTCAAGATCAGGAAGACGGTTAAATGCTTCTTTGTCAAATGAATTCGGGTCATGGCTTATTTTGCATGAGCATAATAATCATCGGTAAACCCCCAGCTCTGCCGGGGAGACTCCCGGAGTTTGACAGTTCCGGGAACAGCCGATCTTTGTAGACGATGATTATTAATATAAGAACAGAACGTAAGTTTCATTCCCCAGAGAAAAAAGTGCATTTATACGTTCGCAA
>JBDRPF010000073.1:0-14568 GCA_043827325.1 Pseudomonadota bacterium
GCCCGAGGGCGTGGAGATGGTAATGCCCGGAGACAACGTGGCGATTTCCGCGGAGTTGATTACGCCGATCGCCATGGAGAAGGAACTCAGGTTTGCCATACGGGAAGGCGGCCGCACCGTCGGCGCCGGAGTTGTGAGCGAAATAGTACCGAAATAATCAAACAACGGCTGAAGGAGTCCGCTGGTGAGAATAATCATTACGCTATCCTGTAGTGAGTGCAAAAGAAGAAACTACACGACGACAAAAAATAAACGAACAACGCCGGACAAGCTGGAATTCAGCAAGTATTGTCGATTTTGCAGAAGACACACGCTGCACAAGGAGACGAAATAGTCCGGATATTTCAACCCGCAACCAAAAACTCAGCGGCGTGAAATGCCCGGAACAGGCGGCTTTGTACCAGGAAACGCACGTAAACGAACCGATTACTTTTAGGAAGGATTATGCAGGCCAGTAGCTCCAACGGTAGAGCGTCGGACTCCAAATCCGGGTGTTGGGGGTTCGAATCCCTCCTGGCCTGCCACAGTTTTTGAAGCAATGTATTCTGCCAATTATATAAAATCAACGGAGCGAGCCGACTTCGCCAGCCTACTCCGCCGAAGTAGCTTTGGCTACGAAGGCCGGGTAGTAGCCTTGGCTACGACGGCTGAAAGCGACACCATAACTTTAGGCACTTTCAACTTGTACGGTCTTAAGGAAAACAGCCCCTTCCAGGGGGTATATCAAAGCCGTGGGCTGTGGGCCCGGATATTTAATTAACGTTGAGCTTTCAGTGTTTTAGGAGCGCAGGTGGGACGGTTACAACGGAAAAAAACTTCAAGCACGAGAAAAAAAAAGAAACCGGGAGTCGACGTCGTGGAATCACCCTCCGGGAAATCAGGTTCCGAGTCGGGTAAGACGACATCTCCTGCCGTTCCTCCAAAGGAAGTCGCGAAAAAGCAGGCCGTGTTTCAGAGCAAGGCGGTAACCAAGGCCCGGTCCGAACCGGGAAAAATTAAAGCTTTCGTAGACAGGGGGCTACAGTTTTTAAGAGAAGTAAAAATAGAACTCAAAAAGGTAACCTGGCCGACGCGCAAGCAAACCATAGGATCCACGCTGGTTGTGATTATCCTGGTTATGATCATATCCATTTTTCTCGGGGTTGTGGATATCGGGTTGTCAAATTTAGTCCGCGTGGTTTTACAATAGAACCGGAAGGAAAAAAGAGTGGCGTTTAAGTGGTACATCGTTCATGTTTATTCAGGGTTTGAAAGCAAAGTCAAAATCGCTTTGGAAGAACGCGTAGCTTCCTCCTCACACCCCGAAAAATTCGGTGAAGTCGTTGTCCCGACCGAAGAGATTGTCGAGTTGGTCAAAGGAAAAAGAAAGACCTCTGCCCGAAAATTTTATCCCGGATACATACTGGTCAACATGGAACTCGATGATGAAACCTGGCATATCGTCAACAGCACGGCCAAGGTCAGCGGTTTCCTGGGCGGGAGAGACAAGCCGACACCCCTCACGGACGAGGAGGCCGAGCAGATCCTGAAACGTATGGAGGCCGGCAAGCTCAAACCGCAGCCCAAATATTTTTTTGAGTCCGGGGATGAAATTCGTGTCATAGACGGACCGTTCACGAACTTCAACGGCGTTGTGGACGAAGTTAATCCTGAAAAAGGGAAAATAAAGGTTCTTGTAAGCATATTCGGGCGATCGACACCCGTTGAGCTGGAATTTGTTCAGGTGGCGAAGGTATGAGCGACGTTCACCTCGATCGTTTGAAATAACTTCCAGTTCATCGAAAATATCCGGGTCGACGTTCGGGAAAATTCGAAACATACAGGAGTAAACAGAGAAATGGCAAAAAAGGTGATGGCACAGATAAAGCTGCAGGTCACGGCGGGTCAGGCCAACCCGTCTCCACCGATCGGTCCCGCACTGGGACAGCACGGCGTAAACATAATGGACTTCTGCAAGGCGTTCAATTCCAGGACCGCCAATGAAGAAGGGATGATCATCCCCGTTGTCATTACGGTCTTTCAGGACAGATCCTTTACATTCATAACCAAAACGCCTCCCGCGGCTGTGCTTTTGAAAAAAGCGGCAAAGATCGCCAAGGGCGCCGCTGACCCGAAGCGGGAGAGGGTCGGCCAGGTCACCCGTCAGCAGCTTGAAGAAATCGCCAAACTGAAGATGGCTGATCTGAATGCTGTTGATCTGGATTCGGCCTGCAGGATCATTGCGGGGACGGCAAGAAGCATGGGAATCGAAGTCGGGTAAACGGAAAAGGAGTAAATAGAAAAAATGCCGAAGCGGGGTAAAAAATATAACGAAGCAACCAAAAAGGTGAATTCCGAGACACGGCACAGCTTCAATGATGCAGTGCAGCTGGCAGTAGACTCCTCCTATGCCAAATTTGACGAAACCGTCGAGGTGGCGGTTCGTCTCGGAGTCGATCCGAGACATGCCGATCAAATGGTTCGAGGGACCGTCGTATTGCCCAACGGCCTCGGAAAGGAAGTCAAGGTCCTGGTATTTGCAAAGGGAGAGAAGGAAAAAGAAGCACTGGATGCCGGTGCTGATTTTACCGGGAATGACGATTTGATAGAGAAGATCAAAGGCGGATGGTTCGGCTTTGACAGGGCCGTCGCCACGCCCGACATGATGGGCTCCGTGGGAAAGATCGGGAAGCTCCTCGGCCCGAGGGGACTGATGCCCAACGCAAAAATTGGTACCGTTACCTTTGATCTGGGACGTGCGGTCACGGAAATCAAGTCGGGAAAAATCGACTTCAAGGTTGAAAAAGCAGGGATCGTTCACGCGCCGATGGGGAAAGTTTCCTTTGGTGTGGAAAAACTTCTTCAGAATCTCGCTGCCTTTATAGAAACGATCATACGCCTCAAACCGGCCTCCAGCAAGGGGATCTACCTGAAGGGGATCGCCGTATCCACGACGATGGGTCCCGGGATCAAGATAGATGCGGCCGGTGTCAAGGACTTACTCAAATAAATCGGTTTCCAAAGACAGTCGTCGGAATATATTCGGAATATATATGGTGCAGCGGTTAATCGTTTTACATGGACATGCAACCCGGATTTATTCTGGCGTTTATCTCCAGAGTTCTTTTTATCACTGCAAAAATTAAAAGTGATCGCGTGTGAAGCGTATATCTGAACGTTAACGTTGAAAATTCACTGTCAAAGACCGTAGGTGCGCTTTTTGCGCGTAATCGGCTCTGCCGGCCTACCGAGACATGCTTGTTTTGGTGCAGGTGCATCCTCCGGTTCTTTTGCAGAATGGGAAGGAGGTGTTGATACATTGTGAAAATCGATCAAAAGAAAAAAATTGTTCAAGAGCTGCACGATAAATTCTCGAGGTCCAAAATCGTAATCGTCACCGATTACAAGGGCCTCAACGTCACGACGATTGACGATTTGAGAAGACGGTTGAGAGACGCCGGGATCGAATACAGGGTTGCAAAAAACTCCCTTCTGGTGAGGGCTTCCGACAAGACCGATATCGCGGCGATCAAAGCGTATTTTGTCGGCCCCACTGCTGTCGCGTTGGGCTATGATGATCCTGTCGCGCCGGCAAAGCTGTTGACGGAATTTGCCAGGGAACACGCCAATCTTGAAATAAAGGGGGGCGTTCTCAACGGCAAGGCTCTCGATCCGAACGCCGTCAAATCGCTGGCGGCACTGCCTTCGCGAGAGGTGATCCTGGGCCAGTTCCTTTCTGTCCTGGTGGGCGTTCCGACATCCATGGTAAGGGCGCTCAACAATGTGCCGCAACGGCTGCTGAACGTGATGCTGGCCGTCAAAGAGCAGAAGGAGGCTGCCTGATGATTTTCGGCACCGGTTGTCCGGCGCCGAGGTTGGTGAACGGGATGCGCCGAATTCGGGAACACCCGCTCACGGTTGCCGGGGCGGAACGGAAAACGGCAGGCGATTGAGAACCTTTCGGTTTATCTCTCACAAGCAGCTAATATTTTGAAACATATAAAATTTTGAAGCAGAACTGGAGGAAAAACAAAATGGCGGATATTACCAAGGATGATGTAATTAACTTTATAGGGAATATGTCGGTGCTTGATTTGTCCGAACTGGTCAAGGAAATGGAAGAAAAATTCGGTGTTTCGGCTGCCGCACCCGTTGCCGTAGCGGCTGCCGCACCGGCGGCTTCAGCGGAAGAACAGGCGGATGAGCAGACCGAGTTCGACGTTATATTGATCAGTTTCGGCGACAAGAAGATCCAGGTTATAAAAGAAGTCAGGGCAATTACCGGAATGGGGCTGAAGGATGCAAAGGACATGGTGGATGGGGTCCCCGGTCCCGTAAAGGAAGGTGTTTCCAAAGAAGAGGCTGAGAAGATCAAGAGCCAGCTCGAAGATGCCGGTGCCCAGGTGGAGCTGAAGTAATATCTGAATCTTCTGCAAAATTCAGGTAAAAAACAACCGGTGACGGGTGATGGGCGGCAGGGCGGAAAGAAAGACCGAAAAATCCCTGCCCCCATAGCCCGCAACCGATAACCCGTTTTCAAATATTGGAGATGCCATGTCGGTTAGGCCTTTGACAAGCAGGCGTATAAGGAAAAATTTCGGCAAGATCCGGAAGAATGTTGAGATCCCGGACCTTATCGGGGTGCAGCGGGAGTCATTCAGCCGGTTTTTGCAAATGAATGTTCCTGCCGAGAAACGAAAAGATATCGGCCTCCAGGCCGTGTTCAAATCCGTGTTTCCGATAAAGGACTTTACCGGCAGTGCCTCACTTGAATTCGTGTCCTACAGATTCAGTATCGTAAAACACAGTGTTAAGGAATGCATGTACAGGGGGATGACATACGAAATACCCCTGCGCATCACCGTCAGACTGGTGGTATACGATGTCGACAAAGAGACGGGGGTTACCAATATCCGTGACATCAAAGAGCAGGAGATTTACTTTGGCGCGATTCCCCTGATGACGGATAAGGGGACCTTTGTCATCAACGGTACCGAGCGCGTTGTGGTCAGCCAGCTCCACCGCTCTTCAGGCGTATTTTTCGATCATGACAAGGGGAAGTCCCATTCGAGCGGAAAGGTGATCTACTCATCCAGAATAATCCCGGTTCGCGGCTCATGGATTGACATGGAGGTCGACCCCAAAGACATCGTCCACATCCGGATCGACCGGCGCCGCAAGTTCCCCGTTACGATACTTTTCAAGGCCTTTGGTTTCACGACGGAAGACCTTCTGGCGTATTTCTATAAATCGGAAAAGTACATTATTAAGGGAAAGCAGCTGAACAAGGAGTTCAACGAAGACCTGCTGAAAGGGCAGCGTGCCGGCCAGGACATCAAGGACCCCAAAACAGGCGAGACGATTACCGCCAAAGGGCGAATCGTCACCAAGGCGGCAATCAAGCGGATGAAAACCGCCAGAATAAAGATGGTCCCCGTAAACGTTGAAGATGTCTACGGCAAGGCGTTTGCGGCAGCCATTGTCGATCCGAAAAGCGGAGCGCCTATCGTAAAATGCAATGACACGTTCGACGAGGACACGTTTGAAAGGTTGATCGAAAACCGCGTAACCGAATTCGAACTCCTGTTTATCGACGGTGTTTCCACCAGCGATTCGATCCGCAAAACACTGCTCCTGGACAAGGTCGAGACGAAAGAGGAAGCGCTGATCGAGATTTACAGAAGGCTCAGGCCGGGAAACCCGGCGACACCGGAAGTCGCTCAGGAGTTCATCGACCACATGTTTTTCAAGTCGGCCTATTACGACCTTTCCAACGTGGGGCGACTGAAAATCAACCTTCGCCTCGGCATCGACTCGTCCATCGACCTGACGACATTGCGGAGAGAGGACATCCTTCTTACCGCGAAAACACTTGTCGAGCTGAGAGATACCCAGGGGGTTGTCGATGATATCGATCATCTCGGAAACCGACGGGTCCGCGCGGTGGGAGAACTCCTCGAGAATCAGTACCGGATAGGGCTGGTTCGCATGGAGCGGGCCATCAAGGAGCGAATGAGCTTGCAGGAAGTCGACGCGCTCATGCCCCACGACCTGGCCAACCCCAAGCCGGTGACGGCCGTTGTAAAAGAGTTTTTCGGAACGAGCCAGCTCAGCCAGTTCATGGACCAGACCAATCCGCTTTCGGAAACGACACACAAACGGCGCCTCAGCGCTCTGGGCCCAGGCGGCCTCACCCGTGAACGCGCCGGATTCGAGGTCCGGGACGTGCATCCGTCCCACTACGGAAGAATCTGCCCGATCGAAACACCGGAGGGACCCAATATCGGTCTTATAGTTTCTCTCAGTACCTATGCGCGGGTAAACGAATACGGGTTTATCGAGACGCCGTACTGCGTGGTTGAAAAGGCCGCCGTAACGCCGAAGGTCAGGTTCCTCAGCGCTTTTGAAGAAAAGGAACACCCCATCGCCCAGGCGAACGCGCCCATCGACGAGAAGGGAAGATATATAAGACCGCTGGTGACATCGCGTGTGGCCGGCGAGCTCGAGATGGTCCGGCGCGAAGATATCGAGCTCATGGACGTCTCTCCCAACCAGCTGGTGAGTGTTTCCGCATCCCTCATACCGTTTCTTGAAAACGACGATGCGAACCGCGCGCTGATGGGATCGAACATGCAGCGCCAGGCGGTTCCCCTGATCGTCAACGAGGCGCCGCTGATCGGCACGGGCATCGAAGGCGTCGTCGCGAAGGATTCGGGCGTCTCGATCGTGGCGGAACGGGAGGGCATTGTTGTCGATGTCGATGCCTCCCGTATCGTGTTGCGGCATGATTCCGTCGGCGGAACCGCAGGCGGGGATGACGGTTTGGAAAATCTGGTGACGGTGTACAATCTTTCGAAATTCATACGGAGCAACCAGAACACCTGCTTCAATCACCGTCCGATCGTGAGAAAAGGACAAACGGTCACCACCGGAGAAATAATCGCCGACGGGCCCGCGACAGACCACGGAGAGCTTGCTCTGGGCAAAAACGTGACCGTGGCCTTCATGCCCTGGGGCGGATACAATTTTGAAGATTCGATTCTTGTGGGTGAAAGACTTCACCGTGACGGGATATACACCTCGGTTCACATCGAAGAATTTGAAATTGTGGCAAGAGACACCAAACTCGGGAAGGAAGAAATCACGCGAGATATTCCGAATGTCGGAGACGAGGCACTGAAGCACCTGGATGATAGCGGGATTATACGGCTCGGCGCCGAGGTGGATCAGGGTGACATCCTGGTGGGCAAAATCACCCCGAAGGGCGAGACACAGCTTTCACCCGAAGAAAAACTGCTGCGGGCCATATTCGGCGAAAAGGCGGGAGATGTAAAAGACACCTCCCTTCGGGTACCTCCGGGGGTAAAGGGTATTGTTATTGATGCCAAGGTGTTTTCGAGGCGCGGTATCGATAAGGACGGGCGAACACGCCTGATTGAAGAAACAGAAATCGCCGCGTTCGGGAGAGACAGGGATGCCGAGCTTTCCGTCATAAAAGAGGTGGTTCGCGAGCAGCTTCAAAAATTGATCGTCGGCCAGAAAAGCCAGGTAACGTTGAAAAAAGGCAGGAAGGTCCTGATCTCCAAAGACACAAAGATCGACGCCGAGACCCTTGCGGAAATCCAGCTGGCCCAGCTGGAAGGGATTGTGTTGAAAAAACCCGAACTGACGGAGCGTGTCCACAGCATCCTCGAGATATATCGGCGGCAGTGTGAACGGTGCAACAGCAATTTTGAACAGCAGGTGAACCGGTATGAAAAGGGGGACGATCTCCCGCCGGGCGTCATTAAAATGGTAAAGGTCTTCGTGGCCATGAAGCGAAAGCTGTCCGTCGGCGACAAGATGGCTGGCCGCCACGGCAACAAAGGCGTGGTTTCGAGAATTCTCCCCCAGGAAGATCTGCCGTATTTTGAAGACGGAACGCCGGTTGACATGGTCTTGAATCCGCTGGGCGTGCCCTCGCGGATGAACGTCGGGCAGGTCCTGGAAATTCATCTGGGCTGGGCCGCAAAGGGTCTCGGGGACCAGCTCAACAGTCTGCTCGAGGAAAACAAGCTCGGCGCCCTTCGAAAAAAGATGAAACGGATCTTCACCGATGCCCAGGCACAGAAAATGATCGACGAAATGGACGACGAAGGGCTCACCGAATTCGCCCGGTATTACAGGGAGGGCGTTCACATGGCAACGCCGGTCTTTGACGGAGCAAAAGAGGACGAAATCAAATCTCTCCTGGAAGAAGCGGGATTGCCCCAATCGGCCCAGACCACCTTGTACGACGGACGTACCGGTGAACCTTTTAAAGAGAAGATCACCGTCGGCACGATGTATATGCTGAAGCTCCACCACCTTGTCGACGACAAGATACACGCCCGGTCCATCGGTCCCTACTCGCTGGTAACCCAGCAACCGCTTGGCGGAAAGGCACAGTTCGGCGGTCAGCGGCTGGGTGAAATGGAGGTGTGGGCCATGGAGGCTTACGGCGCGGCGTACGCCCTTCAGGAATTTTTGACGGTTAAGTCGGATGACATGGTGGGGAGAATCCGCATGTACGAAAAGATTGTTAAAGGCCAAACCTCACTTGAACCGGGCCTGCCCGAATCTTTCAAGGTCCTGACAAAAGAACTGAAGAGCCTGGGTTTGGATGTGATCCTCATGGAAGACAATTAAGGAGAAAAATTTGGAAACACTATACGATTTTTTCGCAAAACCGATGGATCCAAGACTGTATACCGGCGTAAAGATTTCACTGGCGTCGCCGGAACAGATCCTGAAATGGTCGCATGGGGAGATTAAAAAACCGGAGACAATCAATTACAGGACATTCAAACCCGAGCGGGAGGGGCTTTTCTGCGCTAAAATTTTCGGTCCGACAAAAGATTACGAATGCAATTGCGGCAAATACAAGCGGATGAAGCACCGGGGTGTTATTTGCGAGAAATGCGGAGTGGAGGTCATTCAGTCCAAGGTCCGAAGGGAACGGATGGCGCACATTAAACTGGCCACCCCCTGCGCGCACATATGGTTTCTGAAAAGCCTGCCGAGCAAGATCGGGAACCTGATGGATATGACGCTGAAAAACATTGAAAAGGTTCTCTATTTTGACAGCTACATCGTTATCGACCCCAAGGACACGCCGCTCAGTCGCTGTCAACTTCTCTCAGATGAAAAATACCGTGAGGCACGCGAGATATACGGAACAAAATTCGAAGCCGGCATCGGTGCCGAGGCGGTCAAGGCGCTCCTGCAAAGTATCGACCTCGAGGCCGTAAACACAGAATTGAGAGCCGAAATTCGATCTACCGGCTCGGTCGCGAAACGGCAGAAACTGTCCAAACGGCTCAAAATCATCGACGCATTCCGTCGAAGCGGAATAGCTCCGGCCTGGATGATAATGGACGTGATTCCCGTCCTTCCGCCGGATTTACGCCCCCTCGTGCCCCTGGAAGGGGGCAGGTTCGCCACGTCCGATCTCAATGACCTGTATCGCAGGGTAATCAATCGAAATAACCGTTTAAAACGCCTTATCGACTTGAAAGCCCCTGATATTATTGTCCGAAACGAAAAGCGAATGCTCCAGGAATCCGTCGATGTCCTGTTTGACAACGGCCGGCACGGCAGGGTCATTACCGGCACCAACAAGCGACCGTTAAAATCTCTGAGTGACACGTTGAAAGGAAAACAGGGGCGTTTCCGACAGAATCTTCTTGGAAAGCGGGTCGATTACTCGGGTCGTACCGTTATTACCGTCGGGCCGGATCTCAGGCTTCATCAGTGCGGTCTGCCCAAAAAAATGGCGCTCGAGATGTTTAAACCGTTTGTCTATTACCGCCTCGAACAAAAAGGGCTGGTGTCCACCGTAAAAAGTGCGAAAAAGATGGTGGAACGGGAGATTCCCGAGGTCTGGGACACTCTGGATGAGGTGGTAAAAGAGTATCCGGTGTTTCTCAACCGTGCCCCTACACTTCACCGTTTGGGCATCCAGGCGTTTGAACCGATACTCATCGAAGGCAAAGCCCTCCAGCTCCACCCGCTGGTTTGCACGGCATTCAATGCTGATTTCGACGGCGATCAGATGGCCGTTCACATCCCCCTTTCCGTGGAGGCGCAGATCGAGGCTCGCGTATTGATGCTGTCGAGCAACAACATCCTGTCCCCTGCAAATGGAAGCCCGATTATCGTACCGAGCCAGGATATCGTTCTCGGCATCTATTACATGACACGGGGGATCGAAGGCTTGAAGGGGAGCGGCAAAAAATTTTCCAACCCGGACGAAGTCCGGTGCGCATATGACGACCACGCGGTGGATCTCCACTCGACTATTTTCGTTCGAATGGACGGAAAACTGGTGAACACGACCGTCGGGCGCATCCTGCTGTGGGAGATCATACCCAAGGACAATATCATGGTGATGCGCCACATCATGGTCGCCGCCGAGGAGGAGGCCAAGGCTGTTTTTGAAGAGATGCAAAAGGGCGCTTCCTTCACTGATATGGTTCAGAAATATTCCCAGAGTTCCGACAAAGCGCAGGACGGGATGATCGGTCTGCTCAGAAAAGATGAATTCAGAAGAATATTCGATGTTAAAGACGACGACGCGGATGAGGTGTATTCCCTTGAAACCGGCGAAATCAGCGGCGGTATGCCTGCCGGCGATGCGTATCACATTTTTGAGATCATCAGCAAGCAGCCCGATATTCCATTTTCCGCCGTGAATCAGGTCATGGACAAAAAGGCACTGCGCGAACTCGTGGATTACGCCTACCGGAACCTCGGGCCGAAGGCCACGGTTATCCTTTCCGACAGACTGAAAGATGTCGGGTACCGGTACTCCACCGAAGGCGGGCTTTCGATTTCCATAGACGCCATGATCATCCCCGACGCCAAATGGGGCATCCTTAAAGCAGCGGAAGAGCATGTTGAAGAAATCGGGAGGCAGTACACCGAAGGGCTCATCACTCAGGGAGAAAAATATAATAAAGTTGTGGACATATGGGCAAAGGCAACGGATGATGTCGCTAACGAAATGATGGAATCCATGAAGATGACCATGTTGCCGATTCTGGACAAGGACGGCAGCCCGGTTCTGGACAAGGACGGCAACCCCGTGGTTTTGAGAAGAGGCGTTCCGGTTCTGAATAAACAAGGAAAACCCGTCCTGGATGCGGACGGCAACCCGGTTTTTGATGAAACGGGCGATCCTGTTCCGGACAAAGACGGTAATCCCGTTCTGGACTTTCGGGGCGACCCGGTCATCAACAAAAAGGGTAAACCGGTTTTTGCCGAAAGCATGAATCCCATTTACATGATGGCCAACTCAGGAGCGAGGGGCAGCAAGGATCAGATGCGTCAGCTCGCGGGTATGCGCGGACTCATGGCCAAACCCTCCGGGGAAATTATTGAAACACCGATCAGTGCGAATTTCAGGGAAGGTCTTTCCGTGCTTCAATACTTTATTTCAACCCATGGCGCGAGGAAAGGCCTTGCCGATACAGCGCTAAAGACCGCCAACTCGGGATATTTGACCCGCCGGCTCGCCGATGTCGCCCAGGATTGCATCATTTTGGAAAAAGACTGCGGCACCATGCTTGGCGTCGAGGTTGAGCCCCTGCTCGAGGGGGGTGAAGTCATTCAAAGATTGAGCGAGCGTATTTTGGGCCGTGTGGCCCTGGAAGACATTCATGATTCGTTCACCGATGAACTCATCGTTCGGGCGGGAGAGGATCTGGACGAAGATGCCGTTGCGAGAGTCGAAGATGCAGGGATTACAAAAATAAAGATTCGATCGGTTCTGACGTGCAAAGCCAAACACGGCGTCTGTGCAAAATGTTACGGCCGGGATCTTTCCCACGGCGCGCCGGTTGAAATCGGGCAGGCGGTGGGCATTCTGGCCGCCCAATCCATCGGAGAGCCCGGTACCCAGTTGACCATGCGCACATTCCATATCGGCGGTACGGCCAGCCGGAGAGTTGAACAGGCCGATATCCGGGCCGGTTCTGACGGGATCGTCGAGTATGTCGATCTGAATGTGGTCAAAAATGAGCGGAATGAATTTGTGGTCATGAACCGGCGAGGCGGAAAATTTAAAATCGTCAGCGAAACCGGGCGAAAACTTGAAGAACATCCCGTGATTTACGGCGCTCACCTCAAGGTGGAAGACGGGCAGACCGTCAGAGGGCCGGATCGCGACAGCGAGCACTCGGGAGACCTGCTGGCCGTCTGGGACCCGTTTACGACACCCATCATTACTGAGGTTGACGGTATCGTCAAGTTCGGAGATGTCATACTCGGCAAGACGTTGCAGGAAAAAGTGGATCCCGTGACCGGAAAATCGAGCCGCACGGTCATCGATTCCAAGAATCCAGATGAACGCCCGAGAATTTCCATCAAAGACAAAGACGGCAAAACGCTCAAACTCCAGGGAACCTCGGGATTCGCGCGCAATTTTCTTCCTGTAGACGCGATATTGCTGGTCGAGGAAGGCGACACCGTAAAGGCCGGCGACATACTTGCAAAACGGCCGCGGGCGACGACCAAGACCAAAGACATCACCGGCGGTCTCCCAAGGGTCGCCGAGCTTTTTGAAGTGCGCAAGCCCAAGGAAACGGCTGTTCTGAGTGAAATCGACGGATATGTTTCCGTCTCGAAAACCTCAAAGAAGGGAAAACAAAAAGTAACGGTCACCCCTCTGGAACTCGGCGAAAAGAAGGAATACCTCATTCCCCGCGGCAAGCACATCAATGTTTATGAAGGGGATTACATCAAAGCCGGTGAACCCCTGATCAGCGGTTCGGAAATTCCTCAGGATATTCTGAACATCAAAGGTGAGATCGCGCTGGCCCGCTATCTCGTTGACGAGGTCCAGGAGGTCTACCGACTGCAGGGTGTCCGGATCAACGACAAGCACATCGAGGTCATCGTACGACAGATGATGCGGCGGGTGAAGGTTGTCAATGTCGGGGACACGGACTATATTATCGAGGAACAGATCGACAAAACCAGATTTGATGAAGCCAACCAGGAAATCATGGAGAAAGGCGGGAAGCCTGCTGTCGCCGAACCGCTTATTTTGGGAATCACCAAGGCATCCCTCAGTACGGAGAGTTTCATCTCCGCCGCTTCGTTCCAGGAAACCACCAAGGTCCTGACGGATGCGAGTATCGCGGGGAAAACGGACTGCCTGAAAGGCCTCAAGGAAAACGTCATTATGGGCCGACTCATCCCGGCAGGGACGGGTCTTCCCGGATACCGGGACATGGTGATCGATCATGTCTAGATTTTATCGAAAACAGGAAACAAACTACTTGACAATAAAACGATAGAATTATAACAGTGTAAATTTTGCCAACTTGAGAAATCTGCTTTTGAACACCACGGATTAAGGGGAAAAGATGCCGACGATCAACCAGTTAGTGAGAAAGGGCAGGAAGCGTATTCAGAAGAAAACCAACACGCCCGCACTGAAGAGAGCCCCTCAGAAGCGCGGCGTATGCACCCGTGTTTACACTTCAACGCCGAAGAAACCGAATTCCGCCTTGCGAAAAGTCGCAAGAGTAAGACTGACGACCGGCATAGAGGTTACCGCATATATCCCGGGTGTCGGGCACAATCTGCAGGAACACTCCGCTGTTCTGGTGCGCGGAGGACGCGTCAAGGACCTGCCGGGTGTCCGGTATCACATCGTGAGAGGAACGCTTGACACTCTCGGTGTGGAGGACCGAAGACAGAGCCGGTCAAAATACGGCGCAAAGAAACCCAAATAAAATCGAAAGCCGATTACAACCGAAGATACGAAAAAGATAAAGTGGTGTAGAAGATGCCGAGAAGAAGAGAAGTCCCTGAACGAACAATTTTGCCCGATGCCAGGTACAGCAGCAAGCTGGTATCAAAGTTCATAAGTTCCATTATGCGGGACGGGAAGAAGAGCAAGGCGGAGTCGATCCTGTACGAAGCCCTGGATATCATCCAGGAAAAAACCAGCGAATCTCCCCTCAAGATATTTGAACAGGCCGTTGACAATGTCAGACCGATGATCGAGGTGAAGTCCCGGCGTGTCGGGGGGTCAACGTATCAGGTCCCGACGGAGATACGTCCATCCCGGCGAACGGCTTTAGGCATTCGATGGATTCTGGGCTTTGCACGAAAACGATCTGAAAAGAGCATGGCGAAAAAGCTGGCGGCAGAGCTTTTAGACGCTGCCAACAAACGGGGAGCTTCTACGAAGAAAAGGGAAGACACCCATAAAATGGCGGAAGCAAACAAAGCATTTGCCCACTATCGATGGTAGGATACGGTGCCGGGGTCAGTGCGAAAAAAATAGGGCAAATGCCAACACATATACAAGCGCTATGCTCTATGCGCTGTGCGATTTTCAAAGGGAGGACATAGACGATGGCGAAGGCAAAGTTTGAGAGGACCAAGCCGCATGTGAATGTGGGAACGATTGGTCACATCGATCATGGCAAGACGACGTTGACGGCGGCGATTACGAAGCACATGGCTATGAAGGGATGGGCGGATTTCGTACCGTTTGATCAGATTGACAAGGCTCCGGAGGAGAAGGAGCGCGGGATAACGATTGCGACGGCGCAT
>JBDRPF010000074.1:0-28914 GCA_043827325.1 Pseudomonadota bacterium
ACTATCCGGAAACATGGAATGAAAGAAAAGGAACAGCGAACATCGGCTTTCAGCGGACGCCTAACGGCGCGCGCTGAAGCCGGGCGCTAGGCTTGTTAAATGGATACATCGACTTTAATATGGGGAATGATATTCGGGGCAATTGGTTTAGGACTTTTTGTTTATGGCAAAAAACAAAAAACGGCTGTTCCGCTTTTTTGCGGCTTAGGGTTAATGGTGATACCTTATTTTATTTCAAATATATATATCCTGATTCTTTCAGGCATTGTTTTGGTAGTATTACCTTTCTTTATTAGAACCTAAGCTGAGCGTTATAAATTTTGGGAATGGTTAATTCCCAATAATATAAAGGTGAAATGAGGCGTCTCAATCATACATCTTTCCAGGAAGAATAAATAGAAGGCGCATTCACATCCGGCTCGCAGGGCATGCGCCGCACCGTTATGTTTAATAATATTTCTAATTGAGAGGAGAGGTTCATGTCTGAATTCAAGGATGTCACGATAATTAAAAAAGCAAATGTTTACTTTGATGGAAAAGTTACCAGCCGCTCGGTTATTTTCCCGGATGGTTCCCGAAAGACTCTCGGAATAATGCTTCCCGGGGAATATGAATTCAATACGGATGATAAAGAAATTATAGAAATAATTTCCGGGGATCTTGAAGTTTCGCTGCCGGAAAAGAAAGGATGGAAAACAATTAAAGATGGAGAAGCTTTTGAAGTTCCTGCTCGATCCAAATTCGGACTGAGGGTCAAAAGAATAACGGATTACTGCTGTTCCTTTGTTGGTTGAGCCAACCACCTCCCGCGAAACGGGTGGCTTGAATTTTCACCCATAGGCTGAAAAGGCAAATTCACTTCAGTGCTTTTGCGTTGAACTTGCAACCGGGTGCAACGCACCCGATTTATTGGCAAGAATCACACCAAAACATAGCCGTTCAAATGCACTCTCACCCCCAAAACGATGGCGATTTTGCATTTTGCATTATTTCGCCCATATGTTAAGAGAATGATCCATGATCTCTCCCCAACGCATATCCTCCTCCCTGAAATCTTTTGCGTTTAACCGCTACGTCATTTTTATCATATTTCTGATTGGATACACAGGCATTATGGAGAAATGCGGAGGATTCCCATCGGTATTTTCAGCTTGGCGACTGGAGATTCCGCTGCTTGTTTATCTTTATTACTATTGCAATCTGATCACCCGTCAATCGCGGTTTCAATCCATCATGGCCGCGGCACCCATTGTATTGTTTTACAGTGTTTTCGATGTCTACTATCTTTTCCTTGGCAGAATGCTGCGTCTCAACGAAGTGACCGAGCTGCCGGAGATGGTCCAGGTACTGCCCATGTGGAGCAAAATATCAGCCCTGCTGCTCTTTGGGCTTAGTCTGCTGGGATTACTGGCATCCATTCAATGGCGCCGGATTCGCCCCATGATTTTGGGGTCCCTCCCGATACTGGCTATTCTGCTGGCAGTTGAGGTTTTTCCTGATGCTTTCATGACAATCTTTGAAAAAACGCAAAAAGAAATCGTTTCCTTTTCCGATATTCTCAGTGCCGCAAGCAACGGTCGTATCAGCATGGCACTTTACAATGAAGCGCGACGCCAAAGCGTTCTTGAAAAAACCACTCGCTACCGGGACAACCCATTCTATCTCTTTGAATTTGCCAAGGTGCTCAAAAAAATAAAGGCGCAACTGCCACAACGCAACGTCCACCTGATCGTGCTCGAGAGTTTTATTGACCCGGAACTCTTCCGGAAGGCTCATTTTTCCCGTAAACCTACGCATCCTTCTTTTGAAAAAATATTCAAAAAGAAAGGGGGTTTTTCCGTTTCGCCGGTATTTGGTGGGGGGACCGCCCAGGCAGAATTTGAGTTGCTTTGCGGAGTTCCAGCCTTGCGAGAGCTTTCTGGCGTCGAATTCAATCTGTTCACCGGCGCAAAAACACCATGCCTGCCCAATGTTCTCGCCCAGGGTGGATATCACACCATTGCCACCAACGCTTTCCGGCCCGATTTCTTCAATTCGATCAAGGCCTACGAGGGTCTCGGGTTTGAAAAAACTTACTATCCCGGCGAGTATGCCCCAAGCCGCGAGACCTATTTCTCAACCGGGGATGTGACAGGGGAAAAATACATGTTTGATGGAACTCTTTTTACCCAAAACCTGAAGTTTATTGAACACTGGATCAAGGAGCACCCAGGAACACCTCTTTTCAACTACATCGTAAGTATGTATGGCCATACCCCCAACGATATCAACACCAGCAAACGACCTGAGGTCATTACGGTCCAGAGCGAATTCAAGGACGATCAATTCAAACGGGCCGTCAATCAGCATTATTATCGCACAAAAGCCATTGCCGACTTCGTGCAGGAACTCATGAAAATCGACCCCAAAAGTCTTATTATTCTTGTGAGTGATCACTTACCGCCACTCGCCTGCGGACCTAACACATACAGGGGCCTCAACTACCTCGTTGGCGTCAAAGACTCGATGCATCTCAACCGTATCTTTTTCGTTGAGAACGGTCGGACCGTTCAATACAACATCATCCACCATTACGACGTTCCCTATATTATTATTAACTATGTGGCCAAGGGGGAAAAAGGCCGGGACTTTGTGAGAAATTTCACATCGCGCAAGATACCTTTCGACATCAGCTCCTACCGAAAGGCATACATGACGATTATGGCACAGGCCATGGATATCAAGAATCTTTAACCAATTTATTTCATTGAATATTTTTCTTAGCATCAAAACAAACCGGAGAAACGATGGGGAAAAAAATCAAAGGGGTTCGATTCATCCCGAGTTCGACCGGCGTCCTGGTCATTTCGCCTCACGGCCCTGTAATCGATGGCGAGTACCAGAACGACCTGCGCACGGGGATCATCGCCGAGGAAATCCAAAAGAATCTGGGCTGTTGCGCGATAATCAATGATCGTTTTGTAAAACCCGCTGTGGACATTCCAAAAAGTCTTGAAAATTACCTGCTGGATATGTTCAAGATCGGCAATGCCGCAAAGGTTCCCGGATACCTCGATTTGATAAAGGAAGTCGTGGACGGCAATGGGAAGACGCTGGTGATTTGGGTACACGGAATTGCGGATAGAGTGGCTGTCTCGCAGGCGCAGGAGCATATCGCTCAAGGGCTGTTCAGAGAGGACCCGGAAGCGCTTCACGCGTTGATCGGCTTCGGGCAGGGCCGAGACCCCAAGACCGGAGAATCGCATGGCCGGCCGGCCGCCTCGCAGGACACGGTCAAGGCATTCCGGGACCGGCTGACCTCCGGGGGAATGACCACGCTCCTCACCCGCAAAGACAGCTCGAATTTCAGAGGCCGGGACGCCAAGCGTTTAAATCAATGGTTCAACCATCTGGGTTATGGCTTTGACACGGTTGAATCGCTCCAGCTCGAAATCAAAGAGAGGGGATTTCGGGATTCGAGGGAAACCGCCGTAAAAACCGCCGGGATCATCGCAGGCGCCATATCAACCTTGCCTTAATCCGGTGTTGCACGAGCCCGAAGGGTGAAAACCCGGAGAACCGTTTACGCCCGCCCTCGGGAAAATGACCGTATGCCTGCCTGAAAACAGCATCGTGTTGACCCCGGCCTGGCTGGTCGGGATCGAACCCGGGTTCGGCTGACCCGTCACCGCGGCAGGCGGATCGCGTCTCTTTCGATCGCCGGATTTGCAGCGGCACGGTTCACGCATTCTCCGGTGAATATTTTGCCGGGCTTGCACGGCTGCAGGGCATTTTCACAATGATTTTTCCTTGACAAAGAAAGGTTCTCCATGTACAAAACTCAAGTAATTTTTCCTTTCAGGGGTTCAGGTTTTTAGCTTTTCTTTTTATTAATAATTTCAGTAAAATCATCAACCATAGTGTGACGGAGTTTCCATGAGCGCAACAGATGATAAGACCCGGGCGGTTTCTGATGCGGCTGCAGGTGAAGCAGCTGAAACGTCGACTTTAAAAAGTGACGCAAAAGGACAGGATAACGGTGCAGCAGGCTCCATTATCCTGTTTTTTATTGTCGGACTTGCCGTGAGCATGATCCTGGGATGGGTCATTTTCCCCAAGCTTCTTTACTCCCAGAAAAAGCAGCCGTTGAATTTCAACCACGCCATGCATAACGGGATGGTTGATGAAGGGTGTGAAAGCTGCCATTTTTTCCGTGAAGACGGCAGCTATTCCGGCGTTCCGAAAAACGAACAGTGCATCGGGTGCCATGAAGAGGTTCAGGGTGAAAGCCCGGACGAGACCATACTGGTCGAAAAGTACATCTCAAAAGGGAAAGAGGTCCCATGGCTGGTATATTCCCGGCAGCCCGATTGCGTGTTCTTTTCCCATGCAGCCCATGTAAAGGGCGCGGGGATGGAGTGCGTTACATGCCACGGACACGTCGGCGAATCCGAACAGTTGAAGGTTTATCAGGAAAACCGGATCACCGGTTACAGCCGGGACATCTGGGGAGAGAACATCGCCGGATTCAAGCGAAATTCATGGGATCGGATGAAGATGGACGATTGCGCGGCGTGCCACAAAGAGAATGCCGCCTTTTTCCCGAGAACAGAGGTCAAGATACCCCTAAACAGGTTCATTGACAATGTTCTTGATGTCTCCTTTCCCGGCACATCCCCGGGCACCGACAAAGGGAGCAGCGTTCAGACAGAGAGAGATGCCTGTTTTGTCTGTCATAAATAGTCGCAAGCGCCGTATAAAAACCGGTTGGGCCTGCCTCGGGCGGGTGCCGCAAAAAAATCATACAGCGATTTTTCAGATTTAAGGGGTAGAATCAATGAAAATTGACAGAAGAAGTTTCTTGTCGTTTGTAATTGGGGGTGCGGCAGGGACGGCCCTTTCACCCTTACCGTTAAAGTTAATGGATGACAGTTCCATATGGTCACAGATGTGGCCGTGGACCCCTGTTCCCCAAGACGGTGAGGCCACGTACGTAAATTCCGCCTGCACCCTTTGTCCCGGCGGATGCGGTATTACCGTTCGCAAGATCGGTAAACGGGCGGTCAAGATAGAGGGAATGAAAGGACACCCGGTAAACAACGGCGGCATATGCGTTCTCGGGCTGTCGGGCCTTCAGCTTCTTTACGGCCCCATGCGGGTCAAAACCCCCTTGAAAAGAGTGGGAGAAAGGGGGCAGGACAGATGGGAAAGAATCTCCTGGGACGCGGCCGTAGCCGAAGTTGTGCAGAAACTCGACGAGTTGAAATCAAAAGGGGAATCACACACCGTCGGTTGTATTTCGGGTCCGGATCGCGGAACAGTTCCCCTGCTCTTTGAAAGGTTCCTCGCCGCCTACGGCTCTCCCAATCTGATGCGAACGGCATCTTTTGAGGACGCTTACGCGCTGACCTTCCGATTTATGCAGGGGGTTCAGGCCTTTCCCGGATTTGATTTCGAAAACGCCGACTTTATCGTGAGTTTCGGAAGTGGAATTCTCGACGGGTGGGGATCTCCTGTGCGGATGTTCAGAGTCAGCAGCCACCTGCATGAGACCGGCGGGGAGATTGTTCAGATTGAACCGCGGCTCTCCAACACCGCGGCCAAAGCGCACCAGTGGGTTCCCATCAAGCCGGGCACTGAAGCCGACCTGGCACTGGGACTTGCCCACGTGATTCTCAAAAACTCACTGTACAAAACTGATTTTGTATACACCCACACCACCGGCTTTGATGACTGGAGGTGGCAGGTGCTCGACAAGTATGCCCCGGACCAGGTTGCAGCCACCACCGGCATCGACAAGGAAACCATCATGATTCTGGCCAAGAGATTTGCCGGCGCATCGAAACCGCTGGCGATCTGCGGGCAGGGTCGGGGAGCGACACCCGGGAGTCTGAAAGTGTATCTGGCGGTGCATGCCTTGAATGCGCTTGTGGGAAATATCAATAAAGCGGGGGGGGTGTGGCCGGTTCCGGAACCGGATTATTTAAGCGGCCTCAAACTGGAACCGCCCGCAGCGATGCCGGCTGAACGGATAGATGGTGCGGGAACTCCGGCGTATCCATTTTCCCAAAGCCTGCTGAACCGCCTGCCGGCTGCCGTCATTTCGGGAAAACCCTACCCCATGAATGCCCTCCTGGTTACCGGCGAAAATCCGCTGTACACCATGGACGACAGCAAAACGGTCAGGGAGGCATTTGCGAAGATACCCTTCATCGTCAGTTTTTCTTCCTACATGGATGAAACCGCCCAGTTCTCGGATCTTATCCTGCCGAACCACATGTATTTGGAGCGGTATCAGGATGTACCGTCACCGGCGGGGCTTCAGAAACCGATTGTCGGATTTTCAAAACCGGTGGTGGAACCCCAGTTCAACACAAAACATGCCGGTGATGCGATTATTCTGATTGCAAAAGGATTGGGGGGCGACACTGCCGAGGCCTTCCCGTGGGACAACTACGAGGCCTGCCTTGAAGAGGCCCTGGGGGACAAGTGGGATACGCTGCTTGAAGAAGGGTTCTGGACAGATACCGAATTCCAGGCCCCCGGATGGGGAGAAGCATTCACAACAGCATCCGGAAAATTCGAGTTTGTAAACAGCGGCATGGGTTCCGGGGCGCAATTCGGCCCGGTAAAGATCGAGGGCGAGGAAGAAAAGTATCCCCTCGTGCTCATACCCTATGACTCCATGAGGCTTGCAAGCGGGTTTATCGGAGACCCCCCGTTTGTCGTCAAGACGGTCGAAGACACTGTTCTCAAAGGCAATGATGTTTTTGTGGAGGTGAATCCCGAGACAGCTAAA
Organism: Pseudomonadota bacterium; assembly: GCA_043827325.1. GTDB lineage: Bacteria > Desulfobacterota > Desulfobacteria > Desulfobacterales > UBA11574 > JBDRPF01. Next base: position 6,779 of record JBDRPF010000074.1, read on the forward strand.
AAATACGGCTTGCGTGAAGGCAGGCCGGCGACACTCGATTCACCCAAGGGCAGCGCCAAGGTCCTGGTACACCTCTCCGATGGGATAATGCCCGGATACGTTGCCATGCCGCGTGGTCTGGGGCATACGGCCTACGACAAGTTCCTGGCGGGCAAGGGGAAAAATTTTAATGAATTCATCGGTCCGGTGGAAGACCCTCTTTCCGGCCTCGATGCGGCGTGGGGGATCAGAGTAAAGTTGGGCTAAGCCTAAATTATCGTATGAGGTTCAGATGAAAGACAGAAAACCCAAAAAGTATGGAATGGTCATAGACCTGGACAAGTGCACGGGATGCGGTTCCTGCATGGTGGCCTGCATGGCTGAAAACAACGTGACCTTCAAGGCGGACGAATCCAACAAACTTCTCAGCATTACCTGGATGCGGGTTTACAAAATGACCAACGGAAAACCGTTTCCAGAGACCGAAATCTGCTACATTCCCAGACCGTGCATGCACTGCGAAGGGCACGCCGGGCATTCACCCTGCGTATCCGTTTGCCCGGCAGTCGCAACGGACTACAGCATGGAAACGGGTATTGTCAGCCAGATTTACACCCGGTGTTTCGGGTGCCGTTACTGCATGGCGGCATGCCCCTATCACGCCCGCTATTTCAACTGGTGGGACCCGGTCTGGCCCGATGGTATGGAGAAATACCTGAGCCCCAATGTTTCGCCCCGCATGCGGGGTGTTGTTGAGAAATGCAGCTTCTGTTTCCACAGACACCAGCTGGCAACGGACAAGGCCTATCTGGAGGGAAAGAGCGAACTCAGAGAGGATGAATATCAAACAGCCTGTACCCAGGCATGTCCTGCCGGCGCGATCACGTTCGGTGACCTGAACAACCCAAACCATGCTGTTCACCAGATGGTTGTGCCTGACAACCGGCACGGCGGGCGACCGAAAGAGCGGCTCGCGTTCCGCCTGCTGGAGCGGCTGGGCACCAATCCCAAGGTATATTATCTGTCGACCCGGGATTGGGTCCGGAGGGCCGGGGACAACTACCTGAAAGACGCGCGTAAACTCAAAGAGGCCGCTCAGCACGGCTAAGCCCATCGATTCATAAATTCGATGACGAATTTATTTTACTCAGGGCTTAGTGCTGAGTAAGCATTTTATCAATTCTGTTCATTAAACTACGTGATCGTATTTGCGAATCGAAGCACTAAGCACAAGGGTTGCGATTTAACAACGGTAACTGCACATATTTAGGAGCGCAAAAACTTATGGATTCTGCATTAATACCCAAAGGAGTCAAACGCTGCCCGACATGGCAATTTGTCCTGTGGATCGGCGGGCTCAGTGTCATATTGCTGTGGGGCGTTTATGCCATGCTGCTTTGCTGGATGAAGGGCCTGAATCAGACCAACATGAACGACTCATACGGATTTGCGTTGTGGATCTGGGCTGACCTCACGGTTATCGCCATCGGCGGCGGCGCTTTTTTCAGCGGACTGATGCGATACATCTTCGGGAAGGATGTACTGAAAAGTATCATCAACTACGCGGTGGTCATCGGGTTTGTGTGCTACGGTGCGGCCCAGCTCATTCTGGGCATGGACGTCGGTCAGCCCTTGAGGGGATGGTTTATTTTCTGGCATGCCAATGTTCATTCCATGCTGACCGAAGTGGCTTTCTGCCTTTCATGCTATTTCATTGTCCTGCACATCGAGTTTCTGCCGCTTATTCTCGAAAACCGCCAAATCGACAGGGTCCCCTTCTTCCACAGGCTCAGCCACAACATGCACGAGATCATGGCGGTATTTGCGGCAACGGGCGCGTTCCTGTCATTTTTTCACCAGGGGTCACTGGGCGGAGTCGCCGGTGTACTGTTCGGGCGTCCCTTTGGCTATCGTACTGGACTGTTCATCTGGCCCTGGACATTCTTCCTCTTCACCTGGTCGGCGGCGGCATGCGGCCCCTGTTTTACCATCTTTATTACCAAGCTTACCGAAAAGATCACCCGGAAAAAGCTGGTGAAGGAAGAGGCCATCCAGTTCCTTGCCAAGGTGTCGGGGTGGATGCTCTTGACGTACATTACCGCAAAGACCATAGATACGTACTACTGGGCATTTGTCACAGCGCCTTCCAAGGGATTCGCCCTGATGGATTTTTACGCCAATCCCCCGTTGTACGGCATCTGGCTCCTCGTATTTGAAATCGTCATCTGCGGTTTTGTCCCGGCGGCAATCCTGATCAGCAAAAAAGGTCGAGAAAATTCCGCGGCCCTCTGGGCGGCGATAATTCTGGCCATCCTGGGTGTGTGCGCGAATCGCTGGGCAATGGTTCTCCAGGTCCTGGCTGTACCGGTGCTGACGTTTGAAACCTGGCCGGGCTATTTTCCGAGCTGGCAGGAGATTGCCACGACACTGCTGCCGGTGGCGGGCGGTGCGATCCTGATATCGCTCTGTTACCGATATCTGCCGGTGTTCCCGGATGAGCCCGCATTAAACCCGCTGGAATCGGCGGAACCGTCGATCCCGGCAGAAGAAGCCGTGAGCCCGGAAGAACCCGAAGGGGCTCCCGGAGATCCGGAATTACAACCGGCGGAAGCATAAACCGGCCGCAGGAGGATAGATTATGTTACCGATTTGTTTTGAATGGGTGTGGGATACGGTACACGTTGTGTTTCACGGGGCGCTCTGGTACGCGCTGACGGTCATCGGCCTCGGCATGACCTACTGCGTCGGGAAGGCGGTCTATGACACCGTCAAGGGAAACGGCGCCCATCACCACTAAAAGCTCTTCAAACCTGAAACGAACAAAAGCGCTGACCTCTCCTGAAACAGAGGGAAGCGCTTTTTTTTTGACATGACGAAACCATTCAGCCACAAAGGCACAAAGATTGGAATCTTGGTGTCTTCGTGCCTTTGTGGCCGAATGAATACATAAGAAAATTCAATGCACTTTTTTCTCCGGGGAATGTAACTTACGTTCTGTTCTTATATTAATAACCATCGTCTACAACGGTCGGCTATTCCCGGAACTGTCAAACTCCGGGAGTCTCCCCGGCTGAGCCGGGGGTTTACCGATGATTATTACTTTTGATGGATTGCAGATATGGACAAAATCATAATTGAAGGGGGTCGACGCCTGAAAGGCGAGGTCAGGATAAGCGGGGCCAAGAATGCAGCGCTTCCGATACTTTTTTCATCTCTTCTCACAGACGGCTGGTGCACGTATTCCAATGTTCCGAACCTGAAGGACGTCGAAAGCACAACCCTTCTGCTCTCGAACCTCGGGGCAAAGGTGGAAAGAGACGGGGGTACGATCCGGGTCAATTCAAGCGGCCTTCACAATTTCGAAGCATCGTATGATCTCGTCCGGAAGATGAGAGCTTCGGTGCTGGTCCTCGGTCCCCTTGTGGCACGGCTCAAAAAGGCAAAGGTGTCCCTCCCCGGCGGGTGTTCCATCGGCGCTCGGCCCATCAATCTGCACCTGAAAGGATTGGCCGCCCTGGGAGCTTCCATCGAATTGAAACACGGGTACGTGGAAGCGTCGGCGGACCGCCTCGTCGGAAGCGAAATCTATCTGGACATCTCGACGGTGACCGGCACGGAAAATCTCATGATGGCTGCGGTTCTGGCCGACGGGGTTACCGTACTGCAAAACGCGGCCTGTGAGCCGGAGGTCATCGCGCTCGCCGATGTTTTGCGCCGGATGGGTTCCGACATTGCGGGCGCCGGCACCCCTGTTATTACCATAACCGGGGTCCCTTCTCTGAAACCCGTCGATGTTACCATTATACCCGACCGGATAGAGGCCGGTACATTCATGACCGCGGCGGCCCTGACCCGCGGTGACGTGAAAATCACCGGCTGTGTACCAGACCACCTCGAAGCTCTCATCCACAAGTTGAGGCGAACGGGCGCCGGGATAACGGTCGAGGAAGAGGGGTTGCGGGTCCAGGGAGCCGAGGAAATTGTAAGCGTCGATGTCAAAACACAGCCTTATCCCGGATTTCCCACCGACATGCAGGCCCAGTTCATGGTGCTCATGTCCATCGCAAACGGACACAGCGTTATCTCCGAAACCATATTCGAGAATCGCTTTATCCATGTCAGCGAACTCAAACGCATGGGCGCCGACATTACCATATCCGGCAGCACGGCAATGGTACGCGGGGTCCCGGCTCTGTCCGGCGCACCGGTGATGGCAACGGACCTCCGGGCCAGCGCTTCGCTGATCCTGGCCGGACTGGTTGCGCAGAACACCACCGAGGTCAATCGTGTGTATCATCTCGACCGGGGGTATGAAGCCCTCGAGGAAAAGTTTTCCGTACTGGGTGCCGCCATCAAACGGGTTAACGTCTGATTTGTTCAGATCGACAGCGGTCCCTGCAACACCGTTTTGCTTCCCCACCGAACAATTTCGGTTAATTCAAAATAATCGTATATTCTGCTTGCTTTTTTTCAAAAACGTATTATTATTCAGGTAATCAATAAAGGACCGTCCTTAATTGGCGGGCCGGTTTCGCTCTGAAGGAAAGACCCATTTGTCACCGTGGCACCCTGCAGTTTGGAACTATGAGAATTTTTTGAAAGGAGGATGCCACCATGACGAATGGAATTGTAAAGTGGTTCAATAGCGGCAAAGGCTATGGCTTCATCGAACAGGAAGATGGTCCGGATGTATTCGTACATCACACGGGTATCAACGCCAGCGGTTTCAAAACGCTTGATGAAGGCGACCGGGTTACCTTTGACATCGAGCAGGGTCAGAAAGGTCCTGCAGCTGTCAATGTTACCGTAGTTTAGTCTGTTATTTCCAAGTTAAAAAAAGGGCATTCCGCCACAGAGTGGCGGGTGCCCTTTATTTTTTTTCGCGTCACCCTTGACGGCTTCGAAAAACATCAAACCTGAAACGGCAAAGTAAAAAGTTCAAGGCGTCGCGAATTTCGTGCAATGAGGCGTACTTATGTCCGCCGCAATGAACACGAAATGAAGCGCAACGCAGACACGAAGTGCAGTTTTTCAAGCCGAACGGCGCAACCATCAGCGCTAAATTGGGCTTTTTACGAAGCCGTCAACCTTATTTGTCAAACCCGAAAATCGCACTCTGGATGATCCGGGTCATTTCGACCATCCGCGTTGCGCCCACGTATGCGCCGCGTATTCTATGTTCTTTTTTTCGGTGTTCTCTCGCATGTTCTTCCGACCAGAAGAATACACATGCCGTTCAGAACGAATCGATAATGCTGTCATCCTCGAGATGGAACAAATTGACGTCCAGGATGGCGTTGACGCGATCGGAAGGGATGTCCAGTTTTTCCGAAATTGCATCCGGCGAGAGCGGTTTGCCCGTGCCGGGGAGCGCTTTTACCACAAAATGATGTACCTGTCGTTCTTCATCAGAAAGAGCGTCATGCTCTCTTTCGAATCTCCTTTTTCCCCTGGCGATCTGCTTGTGCAACAGAAACGTCGGAACAGTTAGAACATACCGCCACAGTCCAAGCATGGGTCTGTTTTTCATATGATATTTTCCCGGTTTTCTATAGTGGCTGACTAAATAAACTTTTTGGTGTTCAACCGGATCCCCTTTCCCGGGAGCGTCATGAGCGTTGACGTCCCGTGCGCAACCAGCTCTCCATCCCCGTCCCGGACACCCGCCTCTGCATAGCTGATGGTTCGTCCGGAACGGATGCATCGCCCCTCTGTACTCAGAAGACCCGAGCTTACGGGCTTCAGATAGTTGAGTTTCAAATCGATGTTTACCATGCCGGCGTCTTCGGGCAGCCTCAGGAATGCGGACCAGAATGTCGCCGTGTCGATCAGCGTTGACAGAGCACCGCCGTGAACGATGCCGAAGAGCTGAAAGTGGCACTCGTCAACCTGCAGATCCACTCTGGCCCGATCCATTTCGATGGAAATCAGCCGCATGTGAAGATGTTGGGGGAAGGGGCTCGTGTTCACCACTTCCAGCAGATCCCGGATGTAGCTTTCATTCAATTGCAGCATTCCGTAACCTCATTATTATTTTTCGTCGCCTTTGATTGAAATACAGACAATACAACCATTGGGCATCAGCGGGGGGGTTGAAACCACTTCTAATCTCTCACCCTCACCAGGTCGGTTACCGGGACCCTGAACAGCTCGCGCCTTTCGCTGGAAATGAGGATGGTGTCATCCGAAAAACTGACCCCTTCGCAGGTGCCGCAGTTTTTTACGGGCAGCCACCATACCCTGCCGTCCAGCCATGACTCGGGTTCCGCTGCTGCGCGCTCAAACATCCATATTGCGCCGTACGTCAGTACGACCAGCCGGCTCCCGTCCGGAGAGATGTCGGCCGCGGTAACCCTTTCGCGCGTGTCAAACTCTCCCAACAGTTCGAGGCGATTCATGCGGCCCGGCACAAGGGTCTCGAATCGATACAGGCTGGTTTTCGTATCTCCGCGATGCTTCGTCAGGATGTACAGCCGCCCGCCGTCGAAAAACAGCGCCTCGGCATCAAAATTTCTTTCTTCCGGCGGCGGGTATTGATTCTGATCCGGGTATTCAAACGGTATTCGCAGCCGCACGCGGGCATCCGTGTCTTCAAAAGGGTTGGGCTCTTTGAGCACGTACACCGCGAGATCGCGCCGTTCGTTCCAGTTGTTCCCGAAGTCGCCGATGTACAGGTTTCCGTCGGCGTCGAGTGCGATATCCTCCCAGTCGACGTTTTCGGCGCCGATCACCCGGATGCCCGTGTATTCCGCGGCCGTTATCCGTTCGGGCTTGACAATGCTTCCGTCGACCCGGACGGCGAAGATCTGCGCCGGGTTTCGGGAATCATTGTGAGTCCAAAATACCCCTGGCCATCTTCGGCTTCTTAACAGTCCGGAGGATTCCTTGATCGGCTGAAACGACATCCAACCGACCCCTTGAAGCCGTTGCGGCGGCATATCCGGGAGGGTCAATTCACCGCGATCCGCACTGGCGGAGGTGAAAAGGCAGCACGCGAAAATGACAACGGCGATACATTTTGTTTTCATATCAAGTCCCTGGAGGAAACACGCTGATAGAAATCGCATGAGATGGCGTTATATCTCCAGTTTTCGGTGATCGCCTCTAACCGGCCGAGCGCTGACGCTATTCAGCCTTCTTTCTGTGACCCCCGATTTTTCGGTATGACTTTCGTTACGCAAAAAACCGGCGCCGATCCATATCAAATATCCGGCGCCGGCATATTTTACGATACCGAACGCCAGGGAAGACGTGGCTAAAATTACAGACAAACCGACAGCGGCGAAAAAAGTGTGGATCAACACGCCGGACATGATGCCAAAAGCCGACAGCACCCCTGCTTTTTTACCCCGGGCGACACTCCACCCGACAATGTACATCGTGTCCTGCCCCGGTGTAAGGTTCAGCAAAACACACGAAATTAAAAACAGCGGGAAATTTTGTATTCCGACCATATGTTACCCTTTCACCGGTTGCCTGATGCCGGCACCCCGCGAAGTGCTTTGTACAGAGATTCGGCCAATTCTTCCGCCTGCTCTTTTGTGGGCGCCTCATGAACCCCGGCCAGGTAGGTGTTAATGGAGAACATAATGTCAAAGGTATCCATAATCTCGACCATCTTTGCGTTTTCAATGGCAATCCCGGGGGTCGTGTCTTTGCCGCCGAAAGCAAGGAAATACGCATAAAAACGCTGCGAAAGGTCCGTTGCTTCCTGTGCCGTCTTTCGCTTTGAGACAAAGGCCGTTATTGTATTGCCGCCGATGGTGTAAACGGCGGTAAACACGCGATCCAGCCCGTTAAAACCAAAGGCGTTTTCGGCGATCAACGAAATGCCGCCCCGATCCAGATTCTCTGCGGGAAATAACCCGAACACGCCCATTGATATCGGGTCCACAGGCGTTTCCCTAATAAAATTTTCTGCCAGTACCGTTATTTTCTGCAGTACGGTTTCCGAGGGTGCGGCCGGAATCATCTCCACGTAATACGGCCCATGCGCCAGGTAGAGTGAATTTTTCGCCCGGTACGCGAATTGCGCCAGATCCAATTTTTGGGCGTCTTCCCTGCGCTGCGCGCTGAAAACGGAAAACGCATTCAGCCCGTCTCCCATGTCATAGACGTAAACTTCAAACATCGAATCAAGGTTTTCCGCCTCCGCAAACCATTGGCTTGTCAGGCGCACAAAGCCTGCCGAAAGATAGAGCGATGCCTGTCCGTTTATTTTTTCAAAAAGAGTGTCCGGATCGAACACCTCCGGCGGGTCCAGCGGTACAACGGTGGAGGGAACCGTCACGATGGTTTGTACCGGACCGGGCCGGGCAAGCGATTCCCCCGCAACCATCAGGTACACGGAAATGGCCATAACGGCAACCAGCGCCAAGGCCAAGCACACGGTTACTGTTTCACGCTTTTTAATTTTTCTTTTTTTTTGAGTCATTTCCGGTACCGGGTTCACCCTGTGGCGATCGTCATTTTCTCAACGGTTTTTTTCACGATTTTCGAAATGGGTATGTTCTGAGGACAAAGACGCTCCGCCCTTGAATAGTCGACATCTGCCAGCCGCTCGCGCGTGGCCCCCGGTATGGTGTTAAACAGCCGGACCGCCTTTTCGTGGTCCCGGTAGCAGGAACTGTACATGAGGCAGCGCATGATATCGCTGATGGGAACGGTTTCTTCCACCGCCGCTTCACACACCCGCGCACAGCCCGCACAGTATCCGGGAGCCGTTTCCATCGCGTACTGCTCCAGGAGCCGCTTTTCCTGAACAGACAATATCGATAGGCCGTGTCCCAGTAGGTCACCCCCATTTTAACGGCCTGCCTCAACAGGAGCTGTTTGGACATCAGGTCCTGGCTTCCGCCCAGGCCGAGAATGGGAACATTTACACCGGTCTTCCCAAAAGTTCTGGTCGGGACAAGGGCCGGTTTGGCAGTTTCCGCTTTCGATCCGTCCGAAGCCTCTGACAATCTTCCCATCGAGGCGGCAATGGACCCGGCGCCGACAGCCCCCGTGATTTTAAAAAAATCCCTGCGGGAAATTTGTTTTTCCTTTTTTGGCATTTTTGTTTTCTCCATTCCATATCAGGATTTTCGTTACCGGTACGGAAAGGGGGAAATCCGCTCACGGGCAGGTCAAAAGAACGTGAAAATTTTGGGCAAAACTTTCATTTCATGAAGCCCCTCGATGATTTCAAGGATTCCGAGGAGCCATATGAACCAGAGGGCGTCAAACATGTGCTTTTTGAATATCACCGGTTTCACGACATACTCCTCGGGTTCTTTCAGTTTGAACACGTTGGGGAAAAAGCTCGGGACGCTTTCACGGTACATATCGAATTGCTCTTTGTGCAATTCCCTCAATTCCGCTTCCTCGCTTTTGATGACAAACGGATAGTACAGCGCAAAAGCAACGAATATCAGCGCCGGAATGAAAAGCGTCTCTGAAGCGAGACCCACACCCAGCCCACCGATAAGGCTGAAGAAATACAGCGGGTTTCGGCACATGGAATACGGGCCTTTCGTTATCAGCCTGTCTGTTTTGTAGCCCGCGATGTAAAGAGAGCACCAGAGGCGGCCCAGGGAAGCAACACCCGCCAGCATCGCCCCCGCGAGAAATAAAAAAATGCCCACCAACGGCGCGCGCTCTTCCCAGGCGCTTTCCGAGACACCGATCATTAAAATCAAAAAAACGACAAACACCTGAGAAACACGGATTCTCAATTTTTCTATCATGCGAGAATTCCTTTTACTCCGCGCATCGCGAGCGCGGGTTCATGCATGCTCCGTGCTTGAGAATGCAGGGCGGTTTCGCCATGCGAACCGGCGTTTTAAGATGGACAGGCACGGACAGTTTGAAACACACTGGGCGAAAAGGGTTGGGGCTCGTGGCAGATGCTCTCGGCTCAATCGCGGCAACTCCCGTAAATATGTTTCGATTGAAGTGATAGCTGTCACGATTATGGTAACCATTGAAAAAAACGATAAGCTATCAGATATTTTCCATGATCGAAACGGTCCTGTCGCCGAGCATATTCACATAGCTTCCCATTTCGTTGTCATACCACCCGTATATGACGGCCTGTGTCACGGGCACATATATAACCGTCTCCTTCAGTTTCGATATGATATCCATTTCGATCCCCGGAACCTTTTTCAGGTCTATGGTCACTTCGGCCGTTCGGGTGTGGTTTTCATGACCTTCGATGACGGCCGCGGCTCTGGGCAGTCCGATGATATCTCCCGAAACATTCTGCTTGTCAGAATAGTGGAGGTAACCGTTGGAATCCATGGAAGCCGTCTGCCTGTACATTTCGTTTATCTGTTCCCGGGTGATCAATTCACCCGTCAGCGTCAGTTCCTCCTGGAGATTCACCACCAGAATAATCAGTGACCCCGTGGTGGTGGGAATCCTTACCGACTCCGCAATAAATCCGATCTTTTCCATTTCCGGGATAACCAGCCTCAATGTGTTGGCGGCACCGGTCGTGGTGAGGATGATGTTGTTCATGACGCTCCTGTTTTTCCTCAGATCTGCCGCACCTGCCTTTGGAACCCGGTCCAGGACCTCCTGGGAACCGGTGACGGCATGCACTGTGGCCATGGACGCTGAGAGTATCCGGGCCGGGCCGAAATAGTTGAGAAGCGGCTTCATCATGTGGGCCAGGCAAGTAGTGGTACAGGATGCGTTGGATACGATCTTGTGGCGCCTGGGGTCATAGACATTATCGTTGATGCCCATGATTGTCGTTACAACATCATCCGGCATGGGTTTGCCCTTGTCCTTTATCTTGAATGGTGCGGAAACGATCACCTTCTCCGCCCCTGCTTCCAGGTGCCCGCGCACCGAGCCCTCGGGATGATCCGGTGGAAGGGTCGGGTCCAGGAAACGCCCCGTGGTGTCCACCACCAGGTCAACGCCATGCGCGTGCCAGTCCAGATCTGCCGGATTTCTACAGGATCTCAGGAACCGGACCGTTATACCGTCGATGGTCATGCAGCCGTTGTCTTCATCCATGTCCTGAATCAGGGACCGGGACTTGTGCCCGTAGAGGAAGCCGTTCAATGAACCGTAGGTTGAATCCCTCTCGACGTAATGGGCGACATCTTCCAGTGACACGCCCGCTTTTCGGCCGATGTTGACGACAATTTCATCAAAATACTTTCGACCCACATGGTGCCACACGGACAGTTTTCCGATCCTGCCGAACCCGTTTATGCCGAGCTTCTTTTCATTCCCGACCGAAAGAACCATATATTTTCCCTCCATGTAAGCGAAAAGCGCGTGGCGCAAAGTGTAGTAAAGAGAGTTTAATAATCCGGCACTAAATAAACATCTGCGCCCTTCTCCCCGCGCTCCGCGCTAAATTTCCTGAATCTTCAGCGCTCCCTGATAGACCGATCCCTCACGCCCGTTAATGCTGATGTAATCGCCTGATTTGAATTTCACCTGATTGATCAGGCAGAATCTTTCCTTCTCATTGCAGATCAGGCTCCCGCACCCCACAACGCCGGTTTTTCCCAGACTGTAAGCCACCACAGCGGCATGAGATGTCACGCCCCCGCGCGTGGTGAGAAGACCGTCCGCAGCATAAATCTCCTTGATGTCATCCGGAACAATGTCGCCCCGGATCAGGATCAACGCTGAGTCGGGATCGCTTTTTCTCCAGGTGTCGATCTCCTCCAGCGTAAAAACGACCCTTCCGTTCATGGCGCCGCCGCTGACGCCGATACCATGCCCCAGCAATTTATTGTCCTTTATGTCTTCAAGGTCAAAGGTTAACACTTTTTTTCGTTCCCGGATGGTCATGTCCCGGGTCTGCAGCATGTACAGATCTTCCGGACGGGGACCTTCAAAGGTAAACTCTATCTCCTGGGGACCCCATCCCTTGGTGTGGATAAATTCACTGGCCCATCCTTCCAGGGTGTTGTAAATCTCCGAAAAATGCGTTTCAAGGGTTATATCGGTGTCCCGCATTTCGGTGTCCTGCTGTTTGATGGATATCGGAAGCGTGGAGACAAGACCCGATGCCACGTCTTCGCCCTGATTCCCGATGGAGAAATCGCCCCACAGCCGCAAGCTGTCTTCCGACCATCTGGGGTTGTGGGTAAAACAGACGCCGGAACCGGATTGCCGGGAAACGTTTCCATAAACCATTTCCATGACGGTGGCAGCGGTGCCCCAGTCGTCGGAGATCCCCATGATTTGCCGGTAGGTCTTCGCCTTGGGCGATTCCCAGGAACCGAACACTTTTTTTATCGTCAGGTAGAGCTGCTCGAAAGAATTTTCTATAATGTCGATTCCTGAATCCAGGATCATGCCCTTGTACGTCATGGCCACTTTGCGCATCTGCTTGCCGGTGAAGTCCCTTTTGAACTGAATGCCGGATCTTTGTTTCATTTCGTTGATGATGGCATCGAAATCATCCCTTTCCAGGCCGAAAGCCATACCGTAACATTGCATAAACCGGCGGTAACTGTCCCAGGCAAACCAGGTGTTATTCGTTCGTTTTGCGATACCGGCCGCGATCTCCTCGTTCATCCCCACATTGAGAAACGTATCCATCATTCCGGGCTGCGAGATTGACGAGCCGCTTCTCACGGAAAAAAGCAGCGGATTTTTCGGATTTCCAAAGGCCTTTCCGGTCATTTTTTCAAGATCGGCGATATGCCGCTCGACCTGATTTCTGAAATTCTGTTGCGCGGGCGGAAACCCGTCGATTATCTCTCTGCAGCGAAATGCCTCGGTGGTGACAATAAAACCGGGCGGAACCGGCAGCCCGATATTTTTCAGCCGGATGATATTCTGGCCCTTGTTCCCCAGATAAATAATGCCGTCGGCCAGCTTGTTGAGACGGGTGATAGAGGTCATCGCCTTTTTAGGGTCATAAAGAAGAAGCTGGCGAAGTTTATCCTTCGGGAGCCTGTCCGACTGGTGGAAAAGGGTGTGCAGAATGCGGCCCAGAAACAGGTCCAGCTGCTGAAGCCCCAGCGACAAGGCGATTCTTTCCCGGGAAAAAATCTCCGACACCCTGTGCTTCAGTTTTTCCCTGTCCGCCATGCCCTCCTGCGGAAGGTATCTCGGCAGAATCTGATCAACAGGAATCTGGGACAGAATCCGGTTCAGGTTCTGTTCATGGACATTGTGGAAATGGTCGTTGATGATATTGCCGACAGACTTGGCAAATCCCTTGAAAATGTCGAGGTACTGGGTAAAGGTGAACTCGCCGGCCTTGAGTGAATGGGTCAGCATGTCGAGCTGGCGTTCGAATTCAACCGACGTGTTCCCGTCTATTCTCAAGGCCTTGTCAAACAGCCTCAATCGGCTGTGGATGTCGAAAAAGGTGCCTTTGGTTATGAGGCTGAGGTCAATGGTGTCCACGAGCTCCTCGAACAGGACATTGACCAGGGACTCGATTCTGAAAGCGAGCCCGAGCGCATCGAATTTCATTTCGCAATAACTGCCGTACATGGAAGGTATATCCACGGTAATATGCCGTTTCTTGTAAATGTCCTCCTTCACCTCATAGGTCTGATCGGAGAGTATGATGTTTTTCAGCTCTTCCAGATAGTCGAGCAGCCAGTAGATCTTTTTCTTCAAGTCCGGCTCCGCCATGGCATCGTGCAGCCTGCCCAGATCGGGAAAGGCCTCGGACTTCAGCTGCGCAAGATAATTGTCCATCTCGATAAAATCGAGTTTGTACTTCTGATTCAGCAGTTTGTAGAAGATGATCGCAAGCTCGACCCTCTCCCGGTCTTCCGCTGAAACGCCTGAAATACCCTGAATGCGATCCTTCAGCTCTTTCTGCTGCATGCCGAGGAAATCACTGAGAACAAGTCCCTCTTTGTTGAGGTGCAGCATAACCTTGTGGACGTCTTCGATGTAGGGGCCCCCGGTCTGGATTTCTTCGTAGATATTGGGCGGGATAAAGGGCTCCAGCAGGCTTTTGTCCCGGGTTGCCCAGAAATTGAGCGTTGCCTCCATCAAATCAATGATCCGGTTGCTGCTTTCCACATGGCTCTGTTTCCTCAGGAAGTGGATGAGTACGTCTCTTCGACGGGATATTTCGTCCAGTCGCGTGGAGATGTCCCTCAGTTTCCCCTCGGCACCGATATCATTGAAATATACCGGGAAGAGTCTGGCGAGCTGTTTGGCCAGGTTGTAAACAGGTCCGATACCGCTGTTTAAAAACCCCGTGATATCACGGGGGAAAAGGTCGGTATCCTTGATAAACACGCCGCAGATCGAGAGGTGGATGATCAGGTATGAAATGAGTCGTGTCGACCATTTGGGATGGAGCTCGATCAACTCGAGCCATGTCCTGATATTCAGTATATGGGCGGGGTTGACCTTTATCTGCCAGTCATTCCCCACCCCGGCGATCATGGGTGATTGAAAGCCCAGGTCGATGACATGGTCGATAAAAAATTTGACAAGGTCGCTGTCATCGGTTTTGAAGACGCCCATGCCCATGTTCAGCACGCAATTCAATTCCGTGGTGGGATATCTTCCGGGTCTGGCCTTCAAGATGGAAAAGGTTTTCTCGATCAGCTTGCTGATAGTGAGGTGGCTTTCATGGGCGATCAGCCAGCTCAACGTCCTGTTGATCTCCCTCAACGTCTCCTCGTGAATCATGGACAGGCCGGAAACGTTCATTATATGAAAAAGAAATATCACCTTCCATCGGTTTCCCTGTTTGATTTCCGTGCTTTCATCAAGAAGCTGCTGGGGAATTTTCCGGTATATCTCCACGATCTGATTGTAGCCCGGAAGCTCGACGAGCGCTTTCAGCGTGTCCGGAGACGCCATCTTTTCGGACCGGGCGATAGTGTCACACCGGATGCTAAACGACTCGATACGTTCATGAGATATGTCGTTGAAAAGATCACCCGGCTTGTCAACGATACCGGTTTCATCCGTCTCTTCCTCGAACCATCCGCCGGGGTCTCTTTCGCTCAACCAGTAATCATATGAATGCCGGTAGTATTTTAGCAAAAGCAGATTGACGGACTCATAACCGGACGTGATTTCAGATGAACTTTGCAAAAGCCCTTCGGCCAGCTTTCTGAGCTGGTAGAAACTCTTTACAAAGAGCATGAAATCATCATCCGGATACTCCCGGATGTGATCAAAGGCCCTGTTGACAACCGGCATGAACCGCTGCAGGTCGACTCCCGAATCCTTTATTATCTTTTGCAAAAAAAGCAGCAGGTTATCAACAGCGTCCGCCTTGGAACTCATTTCCTTCGAAGATTCAAAGGCCGCAAAAAATATGTCAGCCAGAAGATCTGCCGCCTCATGTCCTTTTGAATGGTTCCGGAGAAGGTGAAAGTAATCAAGGGAATAGCCCCTGGCTTCTTTGACGATAAACTGCCAGTTCCTGTAGGGGTGCGAGAGTTCTTTCAGAAAGGTGTTCAATCCCTCCATCAGCCCGAAATACTGGGCCATTACCTCCTGAAGGACCGAATATTTTTCATCCACGGAAACATCGACGTGGTAGTCTGCAATATTAACCTCAAGGGCCTTTGATTTTATCATCAAAGCCTCCGGAAACCCAATAATTTAAATGCTGAATACGATTGATAGTGATGGTAACAGAGGTGTCTTCTATTTTCAAGAAGATTTGGGGGCTATTAAGATGAAATTCGATGGAAATTCAGTGGAATGACACCTATGTGTTTTCTGCGGTTTAAAAAAATATTATCCGGCCGGCTGAAACGGAAGGGTATTATGACAACTGCTGTAATGCGAACATCTTAAACGGTGTCCGGTTCAACGAAAAGCGCCCCTCCCGTCCGGGAGGGGCGCTTCATGAAAATCATATACCAATCAGAGTTCAAGCCACGAATCGGAATAGAGCGACTTCCCAATGATCACATTGGTGGTTTTGGCGTAATCCTGCAATTCTTTTGCCAGACTCGCCATATCCGGAGTCTCTCCGTCCATTATGGAATAAATCAGGTCCACGATGTCCTGGCGTTCACCCCTTGCGATTGCGATCAACTGGTCGTCCAGGGGGTCTGCGATCACGCACTCCATTCCATACTTCTGGAGCATGACCATGTAGGTCTGATTCAGAATGGGACGCAGATGTTCGGGCGGACCGTTGGATATGTTTGACAGGCCGCACGTGCTCCTTGCACCCGGCGCAATGTCCTGAAGCATTCCCTGAAATTCCATCAAGCTGATGGCCTGAGGCTGCTGAATATTTACCGGGGTGACAATGCCGTCCACCCAGATCTTCTCGTTCGGAATGCCGGCTTCGTTGGCCGCATAGAGGAGTTCAACGCAAAGCGCCGCCCGCTCGTTCTCATCCCGTGGAAGACCCTCGGGGCCCCATAAAAGGGCAACAAAATCGGCGCCGTGTTCCGCTGCCAGAGGAATCATCCGCTCATAGCGCTCCGGCCGGCACATGATGGAATTGACAATGGGTGTGATCTTGCACACCTTGAGCGCCGCCGTGATGGCGTCAACGTTGGAAGTGTCCAGCACCAGCGGTATATCGTCAATAACCTCCTGAACCACCTCGACGACCCAGGGCATCAATTCATGCCCGTCCTTTTTTGCCGGACCGAGGTTGATGTCGATGTAGTCCATCCCCTTTTGCTTTTGAAAAAGGGCTTCCTCCTGAATCGGTTTGGGGTCACGCTCCTTGAATGCCCTGCCGATCTTCTTCGATATGACGTTCAGACTTTCACCTATAAGTAACATACACCCTCCCTTCTTTCTCGGCAACAATACGTTTACCGGGGTGTTATCCCCGCCATCACACGCCATTTGTCAATGGTCATTGATCATTCTTCATTTGTTCAGCCGGCGGCGGATCATCACCTGCAAAACAACCAATGATGAATGGCCAGTGACCAATGACCGAATACGTCCGGGCAGGATGGATTCTGTTTTACCCATCCTGCCCGACAACTTCTATTTTGATTTGAGAAACGCCGGAAGATGGGCGGCTTCCCTCGGTCCGACGGTAATGGTCCAGCCCGGCAGTTCCTCTTCAACATCTCCGGCAATGGCAGCCGCATAGCCGGGGATGATCAGTTCCGTGTGTTTGACTTTGTCCATGATGCCGCATTTTTTCACGAAAATGCCCACATCATCACCGGAAAATTTTCCGGCGGCCCAGGCTGTCAGGACGGACAGGCCTTCCGAGTCTTTAATGAGCAGCCACGACGGCACCTTGCTGCCCTCAATTTCACCGGAGACGATAAAGTATGTCAAGGCAAAATTGGTGGTAACCATGACCGGAGAGTTTTCATCCGGGTTGTTGACTTCGTAGATGCCTTCGGTGACGGTCATGGGCCGCTGCGGATCGGTAAAAATGTTCAGCCGTTCAAGCAGCAACGGAAAAATATTCTCCCCGGTAAAATCGGAAAGGATGGTGATACCGCCGTACTTGGCGATAAACATTGAAGCGATCAGGGTTTCCATGTCGAGGTTCGATGCCATCTCGCACGGAAAGGTTATGGTCGGAAATCCCAGAGACCGGTTCCCTGACTTGAGCGCCGCGCGCCGGATGACGACCTGGTCCTCGAAAGACTGCTTGATCTCTCTGGCGCCTGAATCCAGCACGAGGTCCTTGAGTCCCATTCCTGTGAGTTTGTCGGTCAGCGGAATCAGACCCTCTACAGAAGCGGCTTTTACGGCCAGCGGCAGACCGCTCTCTTTGGCAAGGGCGCCGAAATCATCGACATTGGCTTCCGTGGCGGCATACAGCAGCGGGCGTTTGAACCCGCAGGCCTCGACCCCGGCCTTCATTGTGTCCGCGTTTTCCGACATCAACACCAGGTTGAACTCGGAAGTTTCCGCGATCGTCTTTGCCGTTGCCGCAAACGCCTTTTTGTCTCCGGCATCTTTCACTGCGACGAGTTCGGGCCTGAGGTTGAATCCGACCCGCTCGAACTGAAGCGCGTTCCACGCCTTCAGTTTTCTTTCGAGATCGGATTGGGCAATGTCGGAACTCACAAGGACGCCGATGGGTGTCGGGTTGTAAAAGGTTTTTTCATGACGGTACAGCACGGTCTCCCCGCCTGTTTTGACAGCCCTCACGCCCTTTCCAAAGGCTACGGGCCGTATGGGGGGCGCTGAAGCCTCCGCGAGCTTCTCCCTGGCTTCATCCGATACATACGGGCAGCTGTCGAGTTCAGCTTTCCCGGAGGCCAGGTTCATGGCAAACGCAAGGCACGTGGGAACCCCACACTCCTTGCAGTTGGTCTGCGGCAGAAGTTTAAAAATCTGAATACCGGTTAATGCCATAATTGTCTCCTTGTTCTGATTTTATCAATTCAGATGTTTGTTTTCTTCCATCCTTCGTATGTCGGTTTCAATGATTGGATTGGAGCGGGATCAGATCCCGCTCCAATTTCTCACATTACATTTTATCCGATAATCGAATCCATCGAAAGGGCCGGATGCCCGACCTTTTCGAGGAAGGGATAGATTTCTTCCTCGGTGGTTCCCACGGATTCGTCGGCAATCATGTCGTACAGGTTGGGATAGCCCAGTTCTGCACCCCGTTTTTCAATCTTATCTTTCAGTTCTTCCTTGAGGACTTTGGGCATCCAGACCATGCGAAGCAGCCCGCCGTCGCCGATGAGAAACTTGCGCTGGATGATATTGTACTTTGAATGACCCACAAAACCCGGGGAGGATTGCCCGCCGCCCATGACACCGGCCAGGGTGGTAAACTTCATCCCGCACGGGGTTTCGTCCATGAATTCCCGACTGACCGTCATGACACCGTTGCAGGTCGGCAGCATCGCGGCGATGCACTCGCAGCAACCGCAGGTGGTCATGGGGTCATGGAGCATGGAGTAGAAGTTATAGTGCGTGACAGTGCCCCTGGAGGCCTTGTAAACAAAATCATTGACACCCTTCCACTGGCCCAGAACCGGATCGAGGCATTCACCCTTTTCAATGGGCTGGTTGGGCCCGGTGGGATTGATTTCGAAAGAGGCCTTGCAGTCCATCCAGTTGTAGGCGCCGCAGAGACCGGTTCTTTCCGGACTGACCGTACAGACATGGCTGGGTGCAAAAGACTGGCAAAGCGTACAGGAGTAGTAAATCTCCTCTCCCTCATCCGTCATGTTCTCAACCCGCTCATCTCTTTTCTTGTAGTCCCCCCGGGCCCTTTTGGTCAGTTTGTCAACATCCGCCTTCTTGGAATAAAGGGTGATCTGCACCTTGTCCAGAATCTTGCCGAAATCCTGGTGGAACTTGGCATGCAGGACAACACCGAGGTGCTTGAGGGTAAAGCCTTTTTCCACGGCCGATTTGCTGATGCGAAACCAGGCAATGTCCCGCTGGCCGATGTGCATAATCCCCTGGATATAGTTCACCAGGTGGTGGATCTGGCGTTCCAGGATGGGTTCGAAATCCTCCTGGAACTCACGGCCGGCGACCTGGACATAGACGCCCAAAGGAAAGGCCTCGCCTTCTTTCATGTCAGCGATGTCGGGTCCGATAACCGTCACCTTGCCGTCCTCGATTTCGCCCATTTCGGCCTTCT
Organism: Pseudomonadota bacterium; assembly: GCA_043827325.1. Classification (GTDB taxonomy): domain Bacteria; phylum Desulfobacterota; class Desulfobacteria; order Desulfobacterales; family UBA11574; genus JBDRPF01. The sequence continues at coordinate 26,265 of JBDRPF010000074.1, forward strand.
TACACAGCTCCGTGGCCTGGGATTTCCCGCCGCCGCACTGGCAGTAAAGGTCCTTGCCCCTGACCCGCTCGCCCTCAAAGGCAGGGCCGAATGCCAGGGGAATGTCGATTTTGGTGACCTGAACCTTGAGTCCCCGGACCTCAACCGATTTCTGGCAGATCTCGTCATGGCGCACATTGGCCACCACGTGCTCGTATGTACAGATACCGGTGGGCAGAATCTCGGGAATATCCGTGTCGGCCAGGGTCGGGAAGCCCCAGTTTACGCACCCGGCTGCCGCCGCGCCCCACTGGGTGCCGACTTCGCCAAACGCGTTGACAAACGCAAAGATCCTGTCCTTGTTGTAGTGAAGTATCGTTTTATAGTCACCGGGCTGGACACCGCCGAAGGCCATGGCCGCCCGGTTGGCAAACCCGAGGGCAAATACGGCCGATGAAATAAAAGGACCAAACGGTACGATCCGGGTATTCCAGCCGATCTGTACGCCGGCCTCGATGAGCTGCTCGATGACCGATGTTCCGTTGTGGCGGGAAGCACAGAAGATGTAAAGAGTCTTCAACTGGTAATCTTCGACGATCATCTTGGCCGTCTCAGGATCCGGGCAGGCACCGACGATGGCTGCAAAGCCCGGGGCCGACCCGTCCACGAATTCCACCCCTCTTTTACGAAGAATGATATCGTCGGCTGGTCCGAGCCATATCTTGCCGGCCTCGATGTCCGGATCTTCATGGGGATAGTAGAAATCCGGATCGGTCACGCTGCGGATGCCTTCTTTGATTTCAAAAGCGAGAATCGTCGCCATGCCCGCGTCCAGAAGGGGCCCCAGGTAAGGCAGGTGATGCACCCGTTTGACGTGGGGCGGAAGAAGCCCGCGCGCGAATTTCATGGGCATCTGGAGATCTTCCAGGGTTTTGACCTTGTGGCCTAAAAGGGAGTAGATCACCGGCAGAAAGTAGCCGGTGTTCGGGAACTCCACCTTGGTGTCCGCGCTATAGGTCGCAAGGGTTTTTTTCAACTCCCCTTCAACCTCTGAAACAACATTATAGCCGCCCTGGATGGCAGCAAATGCTACTAATTTTGACATGTGTTCCTCCTTCGTTGAGGATATTTCAACCTCTTTTTACTTTAATAGATGCTAAGCCATTGTGGCTGCTACGCTTCCAGTGCCTGGCGATCGGCCATGTCCATGAGCACCCGTTCCCGGGCCTTGTCGATCCCGAGAGCCTTGCGCTTCTTGTCGATATGGGCGATCATTTTATGGGCGTGTTTGATGGGGTCCGGTTCGCAGTCCCACATACCGCCGTAAATGTTTTCCAGTTCTCTGTAAAGATAATCCTTGAACACCGGCGCGCCGTCCAGGGGCATGTGATACCCGAAGACCGTGTATATGCCGGAAGCAACAACATACTGTCCGATGGCAATGGCCTTTTCACTCATCCACTCCGGTGCGCTCCCGGCAAGCGGGGCATCCCGGATGTCGTTGCCAAGTCCGCCGGCCTTGACCACCTCGGTGGCTGCCAGCAGGATGCGGGTGTTGTCCACGCAGGAACCCATGTGCAGCACCGGCGGGATACCCACGACCTCGCACACCTCTGCCAGACCCGGACCGCAGTACACCTGCGCCGTTTCCGGCTGGAGCAGCCCGTGCATGGCCAGCGTGATGCCGCTGCACCCCGTGGTGAGGACCAGCACGTCGTTCTTGATCAGTTCCTTGACAATCGTAATATGTTCCTGGTTGTGCTTGACACGGGCGTTGTTGCAGCCCACCACACCGGCAACGCCACGGATGCGGCCGTTGATGATGTTGTCATTGAGTGTAAAGTAAGATCCGCGGAAAGTCCCGCCCAGGTGGTACTGGATGGATTCCACACCGAAGCCGGCGATCTGCACGGCTTTGTGCTTGGGAATCATGACATCGGCACCGCGATTCAGGAAGTTGTCGATGGCCATGGTGACGATGCGCTTGGCATCTTCCATGGCGTGATGCTCGTCAAACTCGATGTGGATCACGTTGTCCTGCTCCATCCGTGCGATGGGGTGGGTGGTGATCAGCTTGGTGTGAAAACACTTGGCCACGTTGGCGAGGTTCTGGAACACGCATTGCACATCCACCACCATGGCGTCGCAGGCGCCGGTGATGATGGCAAGCTCCTGCTGGAGGTAGTTCCCTGCCGGCGGGACGCCGTGGCGCTGAAGGATTTCGTTGCCCGTACAGCAGATGCCGCCCAGCTGAATCCCCTTGGCCCCCTTGGATTTGGCGTAATCCAACATCTCTTTGGATTGGCAGGCCGCCACGATCATCTCGGACAGCACCGGTTCATGACCGTGAACGATAATGTTGACGTGGTCCTGCTTCATGATGCCGAGGTTGGCCTCGGACTGAAGGGGTGAAGGCGATCCGAACATGACATCCTGGAGGTCCGTGGCGATCATTGCGCCGCCCCAGCCGTCGGCGAGGGCCGCCCGGGTGCACTGCTTGACGATGTTCTTGTAATCCTGGTCGACACCCATGTTTGTCGGGTTCATGATCTCCACAATTACTCTGTCGATGTTTCGGTGAATAACGCCCAGTTTTTTCCAGCGCTCGTACAGCGGCGCTGGTGCCCGTTTCAGGTAATGCAGCTCCCCTTCGGTCTTGCCCCACTCGGCA
>JBDRPF010000075.1:0-11657 GCA_043827325.1 Pseudomonadota bacterium
AAGAGCGGTACCCTGGCATAGGTTGCCAAAGTCAATTTCCTGGCTTGATTCTGTAAATCTTAATCTAAAATTCAGATGAATTTTAGGCTGAAAATCTTATATCGATATGACGGTTAAAACTATCGCGAAAATCGGTGTTTATGTGAATGATGACCTGGGGGTTCACGAAGTAATCCCTGGTCAGGGCTTCGGCAATCAGGTTTTCCAGTTCCGAGATCGTCCGGCCCTCGATGTTTACCGTCCGGATAAAGGGGACGTTGATCGTGCCGTGATCCGAGACGGTCAGATCGACCTGGCTCTGGGTTTCCCCGGCCGCGTGGATGGTCAGGGTGAGGATGTCCCGGGGCCCGATCTGGTAGGATGCGGTCTGGGCCGGACACGTTCCCTGGAAGACCCAGGCGGCCAGAAAGAGGCTCGCCGCGAAAAGGACAAGCAATGCCGCCCTCTGCTTCCCCCCGGGGGGTGTCGTCTTTGTGTCAACGGTCATGAGGTCACTCTGATTGTCGTCTTTGAAAACCTGGTCCTCCGGGCCGGGCCTTACTTGCCGCCCATGTCGTAATCAAAGGCCAGCCGGAGCATGAAATAGCTGTTGTCGTAACTGTAACCGGCCAGGTTCGAGTCCCGTTCCTCGTAACCGGCGAGGGCGAAGAATGTGAGACAGTCGGTGAACATGTACCCGACTTCCAGCTCCAGGTCGGTGGTGTCGTCGTCCCGGAGTTCCCTTGTCCCGGACGGGGTCAGTCCCACGGTCCTTTCATAGTCGCTGTTCTGATACCAGGCGCTGACGCGGACCGGTATTTTTTCGAGAAAGACGTGCCCGGCCTCCAGGGTGACGCGGGTGGCGGTGTAGTACGAATCGCCGGTCCCGGAATCGTTTAAATTCTGCTCGGCTGTCAGCGAGACGCGGCTCTTCGGGTCCGCTTCCGGTGCAGGGGGGTTCTGGCCTGTCAGGGCGATCCGAAAGGCGGGCGTGTCGATGTCTTCCACGGCGGGGTCGTCGAACTCCCGGGCCTGGTACCCGCCGCCCACCTCAACAATAAAATACTGAAACTGCTTCTTTAAAATGAGGGCGATCTGGTTCGAGGTGTAATCGGAGGTGGTGCCGTCGTAATTTTTGGCCCAGTACTGATATTCGAGGTCCACCGATGCCGTGTCCGAGAAATTGTAGATGAGGTCCAGCATGCCGCGATTTTCAACGGAGTCTTCCGCCGGCCCCTCCGTGTAGTTTGTCACGGTGTTGCGGTACCGCAGCCCTGCGGAGAACCGGCCGTCGGATTCATAAAAGAGCAGGGGGGTCAGCCGGTTGATCGAATACTTGTATCGCGACACCGAGTCGCTGAACCGGTCCGACTGGGCCGGGTCCCGGGTGTAGTAATAGGAGTTGTCCAGACCCAGGACAAGCTTGTCGTAGGGCTGGGTCCGGGCGGTGAACATCAGGGTGTGGCCGACGTAATCATCATCATCTGCGGCGGGCTGTCCCGCGGGCACATTGTCCCTGTCGTCATACGAGTAGACGTTCATCGTGTAATCCAGAAGGACCATGCTTTTGTCCGTCTCATAGCCCAGGACCGCACCGGGCTGGACAAGATACGTGTCAACCGATCTTTCCCCGGTCTCGGCCTTGAAAAAATTGCTGTCCGTCTGCCAGCTGACGTCCAGTTTCGGCCTGAGCACGATTTTGCCGGCACAAAGAGCAGGCGTGGAAAAGCACAGCAGGGAAAATACCGGGATCGCAAGGCACAGGATCAAACTCTTTTTCGTTTTCATGGGAACCCCTCATCGTCTTGACAAAAATGATAAAGAATGATTTCCAACAGCGGGCACCTGAACAGGCAGAATCGTTTCGGGCGGCGGTTTTGCCCGGCTGTCTCAAAAAATGCACCTCGTTCACAGCGCCGGGGTCAAGGGCCGCTTCAGAATGCCTGCCCGCCAATCCTTGGAATGTTGTGTAGACAAAGTAAAACATTTACAGGAGGTTAAATACGGAAGCAATCAGGGGGAACCTGATTTACAGCATTCCGAAGCCGTAATTTTTTGTGGGAAAACCCCGAATGGCCTTGCGCAGAACGCGGAATTTCGGCGTCGCATTTTCTTACAACCGGGGAGGAAATCGATTAGGGGGATCGGGGGATGGATGACGGCGCGAGAACCGGGTTTCGCATCAGGAGGCCATCGTCTCGCGGCGGTTGTTCCGGCGTCAAACGGATGTCAGGCCTTCCCGTATGGCATACTTGGTCAGCTCTGCGACGCTGCGGAGGTTTAATTTCTCCATGATGTTGCGGCGGTGGGTTTCGACGGTTTTGAAACTGATGTTGAGCCGGGAGGCGACAATACGGGTCGCGAGGCCTTCGGCAATCAACTGAAGTATTTCTCTTTCCCTCGAAGTCAGCACATCGGTGTCCCGGGATTCATTTTCGGACACGCGATTCAGATAATCCTTGATCACGACGTCGGTGATGCTCGAACTCAGGTAGATCTGATTGTTGTTTACGGCAAAGATGGCCCGGACCAGCTCCTCGAATGCGCAATCCTTCAGCAGATACCCGGATGCGCCGGCCTTGATCATTTCGGTTACAAATCGTTTGTCGGAGTGAACCGAAAGTGCGATAACCTTGGTTTTGCACACACCCACGACTTCAAGACCCTTCTCTTTTTCAATCAAGGAGCAGAGCCCGTCTCGTAGGATATTGTGGTCATCGACCACGATGATTCTGATGCTCATATACGGATACCGAGGGTTTTCGCAGAATATCCTGATCCTGGATAAGTTTCTTAAATTATACAACAAATAAACACAGTTGTAAATAAGGGAATCCCTTATCTTTTTGTGACAAATTCCTTAGAAGTGGTTTCAAAATCCCATCTAACGTAAATTATGGTGACGCAGATATTTCACCACAGATGACACAGAGAGCACAGAGAGAGGGGAAGAAGGGTCCTTTTACCGGTTTAAAAAACTGTTGATTTTATTGTTAGCTGCACTTAAAAAGCGGAGGGGAAATTGAGTGAAGATAAAAAAGGCTCCCCGTGAACCGACGGTGATGTGCGGGGCTATAAGATGGAACAAAGGAGGGTACATGGCAGCGAACACGGCCTTTGACAACGAGAAATACATCCGGGAGCAGAAAGCCGAAATCCTTGAACGGGCCAAAAAGTTCGACAACAAGCTCTACCTCGAATTCGGAGGAAAGCTGCTGTTCGACTACCACGCGGCCCGGGTGCTGCCGGGCTACGACCCCAATGTCAAGATGCGGCTGCTCCAGGCCTTGAAAGACAAGGCCGACATCCTGCTGTGCATCTATGCCGGCGATATCGAACGGAAAAAGATCCGGGCGGATTTCGGCATCACCTATGATTCCGACGCCCTCAAGCTCATCGACGATCTCAGGGGCTGGGGGATCGATGTCCTGGGGGTGGTGATCACCCGCTTTGAAAACCAGCCGTCGGCCGTCCAGTTTAAAAACAAGCTGCAACGAAGAAAAATCCGGGTGTACACCCACCAGTACACCAAGGGGTATCCCACGGACATCGATCTGATCGTCAGCGACGAGGGGTACGGCGCCAATGAGTACATCGAAACCGACAAACCCCTGGTCATCGTGACCGGCCCGGGGCCGGGCAGCGGAAAACTGGCCACGTCCCTTTCCCAGGTGTACCACGAATACCGGCGGGGCGTTTACGCGGGCTATGCCAAGTTCGAAACCTTCCCGATCTGGAACCTGCCGCTCAAACACCCGGTGAACGCGGCCTATGAAGCCGCGACCGCGGACATCCGGGATTTCAACATGATCGACCCGTTTCACCTGGAAGCCTACAGCCGGTCGGTGGTCAACTACAACCGCGACGTGGAGGTGTTTCCCATTCTCAAGAGAATATTGAAAAAAATTATGGGGGACGACTCGTTTTACCGGTCACCCACGGACATGGGGGTCAATCGCGCCGGGTTTGCCATTACGGACGATGACGCCACGCAGGCGGCCGCCAAACAGGAACTGATCCGGCGGTATTTCCGCTACCGGTGCGAATACGTGATGGGTTTGACGGACAGGGAAACGGTTCAGCGGGTGGAACTCCTGATCAACGACTTCAACCTGGAACCGGAAGACCGGAGCGTGGTCGATCCGGCGCGCGCGGCGGCCATAAGCGGCCAGGAAAGAGAGGAGGGCAGCGAAGGCATTTTCTGCGGCGCGGCCATCGCCCTCGGAAACGGCACGATCGTGACCGGAAACAACTCGCCGCAGTTTCACGCGGCGTCAAGCCTCATTTTGCGTGCCATCAAGCATTTAACCGAAATCCCGGACAAGATCGAACTGCTCCCGCCCAACATCATCGCCGCGGTTCGAAACCTCAAAACCGAGGTGCTCAACGAAAAAACCCTCAGCCTGGACCTGGTGGAAACCCTCATCGCCCTCAGCATCAGCGCGACCGTTAATCACGCCGCGCAGCTGGCCATGGAAAAATTGACGGCGCTCCGGGGGTGCGAGGTTCACATGACCCACATGCCCACGCCGGGCGACGAGGCCGGGCTGCGGCGGCTCGGCGTGAATCTCACGAGTGATCCCAACTTTTCAACCAAGGATCTGTTTATCACGTAGTACACGTATTCTTAAATACCCTGTTGTTCCGCTTAAATGTCGGACCGGATTTTTGACGCCGATTCCCCCCTTCTTTTCCCTAACGAACCTCCGAATTTATCCTTGACATAAAGAGCAAAATAGTACATATATGTCCTTATTCATAAGGACAAAAATGAAATAAAGTGTTTTTTCTAAAAGGGACAATAAATGAAAGCGCTTATCCAGCACCGATTGGTCGATGCGATCGGCATGGGCATACCGGAACTGGTTGAACGGGAATGTCGTCTTCCTGAAATCCCCGGTAAAGTGTATGCCGTCATCGGTATGCGGCGGGCCGGCAAAACGTATTATCTGTATCAGACAATGAAGCACTGTCTGGAACAGGGTGTTGACCGGTCCAGACTTGTTTACTTTAACTTTGAAGACGAGCGCCTTGCAGACATGACATTCAGGGACTTGCACTGGATCTCCGACGAATACTATGCACTGTATCCCGAAGCGCGTTCCGGAAAGGTGCACTTTTTCTTTGACGAAATTCAACTGGTCCAGGGGTGGGAGAAGTACGTCAGGCGCCTGATGGATTCCGAAAACGTTCAGATCTATGTCAGCGGTTCCTCTGCCCGGATGCTGAGCCGGGAAATCGCTTCATCCCTGCGAGGGCGCTCGGTAGAGGCCGTCATCTACCCTTACAGTTTCAGGGAATTTCTGAAAAGCCGGAATATCGATGTCCCACGGTCGCTCCGACGGATCACCAAGCAGATGCGGTCTCTTCTGGAAAATCAATTGATCGGGTATTTACACACCGGCGGTTTTCCCGAGGCACAGGGGCTTTCGCCGATGGATCGCAATCTCCTGCTGCAGGGGTATGTCAACACGGTTCTATTTCGCGACATCGTTGATCGGTTTAATGTCACGAACATCGCCGTAATGAAGACATTGATGAGACATCTCATACGAAATTCGGGGTCACGGTTCACCGTAAACAAATTTTTCAATCAAATGAAATCCCAGGGTTTCAAGGTGGCAAAAACCACTTTGCACGACTATCTGGGCTATCTCCAGGATGTTTTTCTGCTCCGCACCATCCCGCTTTACACCCGATCTGAACGCAAGCGGATGGTTAATCCTGTTAAACCGTATGTTATAGACACCGGCCTCGGCGCATCCTTCGTCCTGAGCCGAGAGCCGGATATAGGGCATCTGCTGGAAAATTGCGTCTTCATGGAACTGTGCCGGCGAAGGGCCCGGACCGCATATCTGCTCACTTTATCCGGATATGAAGTCGACTTTTTTTCGGAATATCCGGACGGGACCTGTCAGGCAATCCAGGTTGCGGCAGACATCAGCAACCCGATTACACGCGAGCGGGAATATCGCGCTCTGAACGAGATAAGCCCCACACTGCCGGATGCGAGCTTTCAACTCATCAATCTCAGCGAGGAGGCGTTCGTCGACGCGGGCGGCGCTAACGTTCACATCATCCCCGCATGGAAATGGCTGCTCGATTTTAATCCTTCTACCCGTCAAACAATTTTGCCGGCCATCAGGGCAACCTTGAGCCCGCCGTGAGACAGGATGTGGACGGTCGCCCTGAGAGGGGCCGTTTCGGCAAGGTGTCGATCGGGCGCAATCAGGGCAAATTTCCACCCTTTGTATTCTTTCTTCAGCCGGTCACAGACAGACAGGAAAAAAGCCTCGCTATTTTGGCGCGATCCCAGCCGCCGCCCAAACGGCGGGTTGAGTGTCACCAGTCCGGGACGATCCGTGAGTTTCTGCGGGGAAAGGTCGAAAAAATCCCGGTCGGAAACGGCAATGACCCCGGACAGGCCGTGCCGCGCAACGCAGTCTTCAAGATCGCGAACCGCCCGGTCGTCGCGGTCCGAGGCGAAAACGAGAGGGGTGTCTATCCGGACGATCTTCTTTTCGGCCTCCCGCTTCAGGTGCTTCCATCGTCCCGCCTGAAACGAGGGCCACTGCATGAAGGCAAAATCCCTGAACCAGCCCGGTGGAATGTTCTGGGCGATCAGGGCGGCCTCGATGGAAAATGTGCCGGACCCGCACATGGGGTCTAAAAGGGGCTCTGAGCCGGTATATCCGGAAAGCATCAGGGCGGCGGCGGCCAGGGTTGCCCGAAGGGGTGCCCGGGCTGCGCCGGGCTTGATGCCGCGCTTGTGAAGCAGGTCGCCGCTGCTGTCGATGGACAGGGCAAAGCGGTTGTCGGCCACCCTCAGGAAAATCTGCTGGGTGACGGCCCGCTCCGGGGGGGACCCCTCTGCGAACCCGCCCTGCGCAAAGCGGTCGGCCACACAGGTTCGAACACGTTCGGCAACGGCCTCCCGGTGATACAGCCGGGAATGCCGGGAGGTCACGTGAATGCGCGTCGCGGTCCCCGGCATCAGAAAAAGCTCCCAGGGAACGTCGAGCAGGTTTTTCTCGAGTTGCCGGAAGTTCGTCGCAAGAAACGACGTCATGCGCATGAGCACCCGGTTGGCGGTGCGAAGGTTCAGGCCGGCACGGTAGGCGTCGTGCAGCCGCGCCGTGAATTCAACACCGCCCTCGACGATCGCCGCGGGCGTTCCGGGCGGCAGGAGGGCTGTCAGCTCCTTTTTGCACAGCGGTTCAAGGCCCGGTGCGGTGGCGGCGAAAAACTGCCTTTCGCGCCCGATCACGTGCCGTTTGATCCGCTTTTGAAGCGGTGTTTCAGTTGTCTCCATCAGCATTGTTTGATACCATAAAATTTGTTTAACCGCAGATTAACGCAGATTAACGCAGATTGACGCAGATTACGACTAATTTTTTTTTTAGATCGGAGGAAAACCGATGACCGAACACCCCATGTCGAATGTCCAATATCGAATTAAAAGTGGTTATTGACTTCTATTGCCCGGCGTTTCGGCATCACACGCGGCGGTTCGGGCTGTTGCGCCGACGATTGCGTGGGTTTCGGTTTGCCGGGAGGTGACAATGCCGGCGATGCAGATGAGAATGGCCCCGACCCAGGTCGTCAGATCCAGCTTTTCCCCCCAGAAGGCCCAGCCGATGAATGTCGCGAACACCACATTTCCATAGGTGAAGGGCCCCACCTGGGCCGCCGGCGCAAAGCTGTAGCCCTTGGTGAGCACAAACTGCCCCACGGCGGCGAGAAGGCCGATGAGGAGGAGCATCCACCAGACCTCCGGCCGGGGGAACTGCCAGAACCAGGGCAGGGGAGCCGCTGAAAACAGGGTGGACAGCGCCGTGAAGTAGAGCACGATACGGATCGCGGGCTCGGAAGCGGACATGCGCCGGATACTCACCATTGCCAGGGCCGCAAAAACGCCGGCACCCAGCCCCACGATCACGACCGGTTGAAAAATTCCGAAGCCCGGTTTGAGAATCAAAACAATGCCGATGAAGCCGATGACAATGGCGCCCCGCACATTTTTCGCGACGGGCTCCCGCATCCACATGTACGCGAATATGGGGATAAACAGCGGCGATGTCGCGGCCAGAAGGTAGCTTTCAGACAGTTTCAGGTGGGCGATCGAATAAAAAAAACAGTACATGGCCGCCAACCCTGCCGCGCTGCGCAGCAGGTGGAATTGAAACCGGTCCGTTCCCAAACCGCCTTTCGGGCGGCTGAACCAGAACCACGGCAGGATGAAGACGAGCGCGCCGGCGTTTCGAAAAAAGACAACCATCTCGTTGTTGAGCGATCCGGAGACAACCTTTATCAGGGCACCCATCAGCGCAAATACAAAGGAGGCCGCAAGCACGCACAGCGCACCGGCCAGGGGCTGATTGGCATATCGTTCCATCTGGGTCATAACGTCATCCGGTCTTTATTTAGTCCAACATAGAAACCCTGGCCCTCCGGGTCCGGATTCTTTTCCTTATCCGGGGTCGGAAAATGGTTTGGCTTTATGTCTATCGTCGCTCTCAAAAAAACGTTGCGGTTCAGCCAAAGACGCACAAACACTATGTTGAGGGAAATGGTTCAATCGGATAAAATTCAGGTATTATTCCACGTAGAGTTTTTGCCCGGGATAAATTGTGCTTCTGGGCGTTAAGCGATTGATGCGCAGGAGTTGTTCCAGGGGCATTTTATGTCGCTGGGAAATCTGAAAAGGGCTGTCGCCCTGTTTGACGAGATAGGTCTTCAATTCATTGCGGGAGGGGCCTTCATCACCGTCTCCGGGTATCTTTAAAACCTGGCCGATATAAAGGGCCGTGGTGGACAGGTTGTTTTTCCCCTGGATTTCTTTTGTCGTGGTGCCGTAACGCTTTGCGAGTATCCAGAGCGAATCCCCTTTTCTGACAACGTGGGTCGACGCTTTCGTGTACACCTGCCTGGCGTGTGTTTTGGAACCCTGTGCAACGGTTCCCTTTAAGGGTATTTTAAGATTTGTGCCCGCAATGATTAAGTTTTGCCTGGCAAGGTTGTTGGATCGGGCAATGCTGCTCACGCTGGTGTGATACCTCCCGGCAATTGTGGACAGCGTTTCACCCGGCCGGACCCGGTGATAAGCATAGGCGTTTCTGGGCAACGCGTCTTCGGGGATTTCATCCAGCTTGGCCAGGAGAATTCCGGTTTTGCCCGGGGGGAGCCTCAACGGGTATTTGTCCCGCGGCAGAATTTTGTGGCGGAGTTCCGGGTTCAGTTCGACGAGTGTTTTTTCACTTACACCGATTTTCAGGGCCACATCCTTGATGCTGACCTGTTTGGCCACTTCAACGGTTTCGTAAATCAGCGGGGGATCGACCTGGATCTTGTCCAGACCGTATTTTTCAGGGTTTTTTACGATGTGAAGGGTTGCCATGAACCTGGGAACGTACCGCGCCGTTTCCTGGGGAAGCCGTTGGTACAGATCCCAGAAATTGTCCAGGTAATTTATGTTCTGGCTCCGGATAACCCTGAGCACCTGTCCCTCCCCGCAGTTGTACCCGGCCAGAACCGTGGCCCAGTCGCCGAAAATCTGGTGGAGTTCTTTTAAATAGGAGATGGCGGCATTCGTGGCCTTCACCGGATCGATCCGCTCGTCGATGAAATTGTCGCGGTTGAGGCCGAACTTGTAACCGGTCGAGGGGATGAACTGCCAGAGCCCGAGCGCCCTGGCCCTGGAAAGGGCATTGACCTTGAACCCGCTTTCGATCAACGGCAGCCAGGACAGCTCGACCGGTAGGCCGGCTTCCGTGAGCGCCTTTACGATAAACGGGCGGTATCTGCCGGAGCGCCGGTAGGACTCCATGAAAAAGGTTTGTTCCTTTCCCGTGGTAAAGAGATCGAGTTCAGCCTGGATGTGTTTGTTCATCACCATGGGAATGGCATCGAAGTCGCCGTTTACGACGGTGTTGCGTGACGCGTAAATCTCGAGGATACGCTTCGAGATCATGAACCGCAGGTCTTCTTTCTGCTGTACGAGCTTGGGTATGTCCGTATCCACCGTCAGGATCAGGGAGTATGCCTTGTCCAGGGCTTCCAGGGCGTTTTCAAGCTCTCCTTTTTGCCAGAAATCCTGAGCCACCTGGCAGAAGCCGAGCGCTTCATCGAGGATGAGCTGTACCGCTTTGACGGCGGAGGCGCTGTACACGGAACCATCTGCGCCGTTTGAATCATCGGGCCCGCGAAGTTCGGTTCCGGCACGTTTTCGATCCGGGGCGGCATTTTTGCCTTTCGGTGTCCCGGACCCGGCCGGCTCGAAACGGTTATCGCGGGAGGGGGTTGTGTTTTGCAGGGATTGCGTGCAACCGAGCAGGAAAAACAGGAAAAGGGCCGGAACGAAAATGAAGCGCAGCTTGATCAAATCAGATTCCTTTACGGTATTTTTTTATTGGATCGTACTTGCCTGCACGCGGGGCGCAGGGAACTCTTCAATCCTTCATGCAAATAAGTGCGAAGTTGTTTTCATCAAAAAATGGTTTGAGTGGCATTACACAACTATGGGCGCTTTTGTCAAGGATTTATCTTTTGCCTGTTCCTTAATATATACACCACGCCTTGCCATTGAACGTTGTCTGTTGTTTTTGAGACAGCTTCGAATGAAGAGCATCCATGTTTAGGCAGGATTTCAGGATAAACACGATATTTTTGAAAAATACCTTGACCATTTTGTATAAATAGATATAATCAAGGATTATTTGCAGAAACAGGGGTTGATATTTAAACAGGAGACCGCTAAAAGGAGAGGTTATTTTCAAAAGGCGCCGCTTTTCAAAGCGAAATTACCACAACTGCATTTCGCAGTCAATTAGTAATGTTTAAGATTTGCCAGAGTAGCTCAGTTGGTAGAGCGCCTCATTTGTAATGAGGATGTCGCGGGTTCAACTCCTGTCTCTGGCTCCATGTAGCTATATCCCAGTCAGGTGGGGTTCCCGAGTGGTCAAAGGGAACAGACTGTAAATCTGTCGGCGAAGCCTTCGGAGGTTCAAATCCTCCCCCCACCACCAACCTCATCGGGAGTTTTATGTAGGAGATTTCGATATTGATATCGGGGTCGATAGCTGACTACATGGCTTCATGCACGACGCTTGCCGCGTCTACGTTTTTTTAAGGAAATGTATTGATACTTCCTTTTGTGATTTTCACTGTACGCATAAATACGAACAGATTCTTAATGAGCGGGAGTAGCTCAGTGGTAGAGCTCTAGCCTTCCAAGCTGGATGTCGCGAGTTCGAATCTCGTCTCCCGCTCCAAGCCTTCAATTCAGGCATCACATTAGAGGCTATCTCAAAAAACGGAGTCCGTTGCAGCGGGGAACAGTTTGCCCACGTAGCTCAGAAGGCAGAGCGCTTCCTTGGTAAGGAAGAGGTTTCACCGGTTCGATTCCGGTCGTGGGCTCCATTATGTATACGATTTTTTCGCATCAAAATAATACCAAGACGCAGGGGAGGACATAGACGATGGCGAAGGCAAAGTTTGAGAGGACCAAGCCGCATGTGAATGTGGGAACGATTGGTCATATCGATCATGGCAAGACGACGTTGACGGCGGCGATTACGAAGCACATGGCTATGAAGGGATGGGCGGATTTCGTACCGTTTGATCAGATTGACAAGGCTCCGGAGGAGAAGGAGCGCGGGATAACGATTGCGACGGCGCAT
>JBDRPF010000076.1:0-33125 GCA_043827325.1 Pseudomonadota bacterium
CGCCTGGCTGAACACGGCCATTATTTCCATATTCCTTGTGGGAAATCGAGTTCAGGTAAAATTTGCGACCCGTGGATCCGAGATTTCCCGTTTTACGGAATCCCTTTATAAACCGATATTCAGCGACGCCATTTGTTTTGAATACTCCGATGGAAGAAGCTTTCTCGAAAACGCCATGTCAAACCCAAACATACCTGCTATTTGCCTTTTTGGTTCCGATGATCATGCGCTTGGTTACCAAAATTCAGTTAAGAAATTCGGCAAGAAGTTTATTTTTGAAGGACCGGGAAAAGACCCTTTTCTTGTTCTTCCAGGAGCCGACCTGGAGACTGCGACAAAAGAACTCGCTTTTTCCAAGTACATCTATGCCGGGCAGACCTGCACGGCCCCGGAGCGCGTCTATGTGCATGAATCCCTTCATGATGCCTTTGTGGAGCGATTTGTTGAGTTGAGCCGTGAAGTTAAAACCGGGGATCCTGCTGATCCTGATACCCAGATGGGACCTGTGGCCAGTGCGCGAGCCATAGCAAATATCAAGGCCCAGCTAAAAGATGCCGTGGATAAAGGTGCTCGGGTTGTCCTCGGCGGATGTATTGACGGTCATATGGTGTATCCCACGGTGGTGGTGGGCGCCACCCAGGACATGCTGGGGGTTCGGGAGGAGACCTTCGGTCCGGTAAGTTTTATCAGTACATTTAAAGATACCGACGAAGCGTTGCGACTGGTCCGGGACAATCGGTATGGATTGAGAGCGTCGGTGTACGGCGATGAAACGGCCGCTGATTTCGGCAATGAACTTGCGGGTGAGCCGTATTGTCATCCGGTGGACGCGATGGTTTTCGGGAGGTTCGGCACCGTCGGGGTGAACCGGGGACGGTCGGAATCCTGGAAAGGGGCGTTTGTATCCAAGCCGGTGGGCGGTTATGGCTATTCCGGATGGATATGGGAAACCATCGATGGAAAATTCTGTCTGAAACAGGGACCTAAACTGCTGAGCCTGGAGACATCCCAAAAGATCCGTTAAGAAGAGGTTGTAAAAAAAATTCCGATGCTTATTTTATTCACTTAACCTGTTTGCGCCCCCGACGGCGGGATTTCGCAACGCTCGACTTGCTCCCTGAACCCCGATCTCACTTTTGAGACGGGTTTTTATTAATACGGAAGTGTATCCAGTGAAAAAAAATGTCCGAAATGAAAAAATAAGAAACATCGCGATCATTGCGCATGTTGACCACGGTAAGACAACCCTTGTTGATGCCATGTTCAGGCAGAGCGGGCTCTTCAGACCGGGCCTTGAAGTGGATGAGAGAATCATGGACAGCATGGACCTCGAACGGGAAAGGGGGATAACCATTGCTGCAAAAAACTGCTCCGTGAAATGGAAAGGGGTAAAGATAAACATCATCGACACGCCCGGACATGTCGATTTCGGCGGAGAGGTCGAGCGGGCACTGTCCATGGTGGACGGTGCGATTTTGCTCGTGGATGCGTCTGAAGGTCCGCTGCCCCAGACCCGTTTCGTGTTGAAGAAAACCTTTGAGAAAGGCCTCAAGGTTGTTGTGGTGATCAACAAGATCGACAGAAAGGATGCACGTCCCGCACAGGTTCTCGATGAGATATATGACCTTTTCATCGATCTCAATGCAGACGGAAAGCAGCTCGATTTTCCGTATCTGTATGCCATCGGACGCGAAGGCATTGCGCAAAAGACCCTGGCCGAAAAAAGGGATGACCTTCATCTTCTTTTTGAAACCATCCTCAACGAGATACCGGCCCCTGAATATGACCCCGAAGAACCGTTTCAGATGCTGGTGTCTGATCTCGGATATTCAGATTATGTTGGACGGCTTGCCATCGGAAAAATTGTTAACGGAAAAGCAAAGTTCCATGACACCATGATCTGTATCAACGACAAGGCGGAGCTTCTCCCGCTCAAGATATCCAAGCTTCAGGTATATGACGGGATGAATCTCAAAGAGGTTGATGCGGCGGACTCCGGCGACATTGTCGTTCTTTCCGGAATCGAGGATGTTAAAATCGGTGACACGATCTGCACCCGGGAGCATCCAAAACCCCTAAAGAGAATAACCGTGGACGAGCCGACCATCTCCATGGAATTTACCATAAACACCTCTCCCTTGAGCGGGAAGGAAGGCAAAATCGTACAGTCCGGCAAAATACGCGAACGGCTGATCAAGGAAACCCTTAAAAACGTTGCCGTCCAGTTGGAACAGACCGAGGACAGGGAAAGGTTTATCGTAAAAGGCAGGGGTGAGTTTCAGATGGCCATTCTCATCGAAACCATGCGGCGGGAAGGGTTCGAACTTTCTGTGGGCCGTCCAAAAGTGATTTACAAAAATTCAAACGGAACCCTGCTCGAGCCCATAGAGAAACTGTTTGTGGATTGTGGTGCGGATTTTTTCGGGATTGTCACCGAAAAGCTTTCCATACGAAAGGGACGGTTGACCAAACTTGTCAATACCGGCCGCGGAAGAGTGAGGGCGGAATTTTCCATTCCCTCACGC
This sequence comes from Pseudomonadota bacterium, assembly GCA_043827325.1. Taxonomy (GTDB): domain Bacteria; phylum Desulfobacterota; class Desulfobacteria; order Desulfobacterales; family UBA11574; genus JBDRPF01. Next base: position 2,526 of record JBDRPF010000076.1, read on the forward strand.
GCTTTAATCGGTTACCGGGATGAATTTTTGACGGACACAAAGGGGACCGGAATCATAAACACCCTTTTTGAAGGGTACGAGGCGTTTCGCGGTGAATTTCCCACCCGGTTTACCGGCTCGATTGTTTCTGACCGACAGGGGAACGCTGTTGCATACGCCCTCTACCACCTCGAGCCCAGGGGCCGCCTTTTCATCGTCCCCGGAGAACCGGTTTACGCGGGAATGATCATCGGTGAACACAACAAGACCGTTGATATCACAGCGAATCCAAGCAAGGAGAAGAAGCTCACAAACATCCGCGCGGCTGGAAAAGATGACAGCACCGTATGCCTGCCGGTGCAGCCCATGACCCTCGAAAGGGCCATAAATTTTATAAAAGACGACGAGGTGGTGGTGGTTACCCCGCAATCCATCAGGCTCCACAAAAGAGTGCTTTCTCTTAAGAAGCGGAAAAATAAAAACGGCGTGAACTAAAGGGTTGGGGTTTTTAGAAGACGGTGATACACTTTTTTCCACCCGAAGGGCTATTTTGATTCGGCTGCCCGCCCTCCTGAGACGGATAAATTTAGGGAGGGTTACCGGGGGCATACGGCATTTAACCACCACTTCGCCCCTGACGCAGTGCAAATGGACGGGTCAAACCCGTGAAATATTCGGGATAGGCATTCTCAGGGGATAAGGCGTTTGTGTAAATGTTCAGATTTGTTATGCCAGGTTTAAAATGGGCATTGATTCTGTTTATCGTCAGCGGGTGCTCCGGAAAACGACCCGACGCGACCGGTAGTGGTCCGTCCGGCCTCAGCGGCTGCCCCAAAAGCCCGAATTGTGTTTCGTCGGAAGCAACAGACGAACAGCATGCGGTTGAGCCGTTTCGTCTAAAAGGGGACCCGAACCGAAGCTGGCCCCTTATCCGGGATCAGATAGCGTCAATGCCCGGGTGGACCATGGTCACGGCAACCGACACCTACCTTCTCGTGGAGTGCAAAAGCCGGATCTTCCGGTTTATCGATGACCTTGAGCTGTACTTCAATTCATCGAACGGGATCATCTCGATTCGTTCGGTGTCTCGCGTCGGCTATTCAGATTTTGGTGCCAATCGCCGGCGTGTCGAGCTTCTTCGGAGTGCGCTAAGAACCCAACAGGTCATCGAGTAGTTCAGAAGGGCCCTTTTCAGACAGGATTCTCAATAAATCTTTCGGGTTCCATGCCGTTTTCCAAAAACCTCAAGGGTGTTGTTCACCATTACAAACGCTTCCGGATCCACGTCGAATATCACGTTCTTTAACTTGGGCAGTTCGGTCAGTGTCGTTATCGTCAATATGACATCTCTTGGCTTGCCGCTGTAAGCGCCCGTGCCTTTGAGCAACGTCACTCCCCGGTTAACCTGCTTGAATATTCCTGAAGCAATTTCCTTTGATTTATCGGAAATGACAAGCGTAGACATCCGCTGGTTAAAGCCCGTTATGACCGCGTCAAGGACCCTGCTGCTGGTATACACGTATATCAGCGCGTAAAGCGCGATCTTCAGGCCGAAGAAATAGGCCCCTGCCACAAGGATCAGGCTGTTGAAAGAAAAAAAGATGGCACCGGGCCGAAAGCCGAATTTCTGGTTTCCGTATATGGCCAGAATGTCCGAACCGCCCGCGGACCCGATGGATCGCAGAACTATTCCGGCGCCGGCACCGCAGACGACGCCGCTGAATATGGCGGCCAGCAGGAGATCGTCAATAAGTATGGGCGGAGGATTGATTGCGGCGGCGGCCAGCGAGAACGACGCCATCCCGAAAATGGTGTACAGCATGAATCTTCGGCTGATACTGAACCATCCCAGAATCATGAGGGGTATATTGAGCAGAAAATAAGTCCCCCCGACATCCGATGACGGGAGAAGGTAATGGATGATGATGGCGATGCCGGATATCCCCGCACCCAGCAGTTTGTTGGGTATCAGAATACCGTTCATTCCCAAAACAAAGATGAGATTTCCCGCGGAAATCAGAAACAGGTTGTACAGGATCGTTTTCCCTGTGGACCGCAACCCGTTGATCCCCAAGGAGGCGGTTTGTACTTTTGGCTGCATGGTATGGACTCCTTGTCCAAGCGTTAAAAAAGAGGAACCGAAAAGCGAGCGCATTCCCCGTAGCGACTTGACTTGAGGCCTTCGAGTGAGCCTCAGCCGAACTCCTCGCCGACAAGTCTTGCTGCGGGGCACTCTTCAATTTGGACATCTATATGTTGAAGCGAATATTTAAAATGTCCCCGTCCTTTACCCTGTAATTCTTACCCTCTAAACGGAAGTGGCCGTTGTCCCGGATGCCTTTTTCCGAACCGCAGGCCATCAGGGCGTCGTAAGAGAAGCACTCGGCACGGATAAATCCCCGGTAAAGGTCGGAGTGGATCGTTGCTGCGGCTTCCAGGGCCGTGTCGCCGTCGTGCAGCGCCCAGGCCCGGACCTCGTCGGCTCCCACGGTGATAAAACTGATCTGGCCCAGCGTTTCATAGGCAAAGTGTGTCATGCGGTCACGGGCGGATTCGGCGATACCCATCTCTTCCATGAACAACCGGGCTTCTTCACTGTCGCTGAACGCGGCCAGTTCCATTTCAAAGTTCCCCGCAAATTCGATCACCTTATATTTTGCTTCGATTTCTTCCGGCAGACCCCGGTCCCGACCGAAGTTTTCTTCTCCGGAGTTAAGGATGACAAAAAACGGCTTAAGGGTTAAAAACTGAAACCCGCTGATCAGCTTTTGTTCGTTGGGGTTCAAGGTCAAATCCCGAATGTGCCGCCCGCGGTTTAATTCTTCGAAAATCTTTTCAAGAACCTTTTCTTCCAGTTGCATGACGTTGGTCTTTTTACCGCGCTTCGCATTCCACGCGATGCGTTCGAGTCTCTTCTCGGTGACGATCATATCCGACAGAATAAATTCGGTATCGACGCTGTCGATGTCCGCCAGCGGGGCCGGATTGCCCATCAGATCATTACTGAAATTGCGCACAACCAGGGCAATGGCATCCAGGTTGCGCACAAGATTCATCCGCTCAACGGAAAAATGGTCTTTCCGGACCGCGCCCTGGTCCAGGCCGGCAAAATCGACGATTTCGATGGTGGCGTACGTTGTTTTTTTAGGATGGTACAGGTGCGTTAGGCGGGTTATGCGTTCGTCTCCCACCTCTACAACGGCCACGTTCGGTTCGGCGCTGCCACCGGAATAAGCGCCGACCGCGGCTTTCGAGCGTGTCAGGGCGTTAAAAATGGTTGTCTTGCCGGAATTGGGCAAGCCGAACAATCCGATCTTCATTGATTTTCCTTTTCTTGGTTCATCACAAAGCATATCTGCGGTCGTTCAGGCACAGGCGACGTTATTTTGAAAACCGTTAACATAAGACGGATCCCGCGGTTTGTCCAGCACGAAACGTCGGAATCACCTTTTTATTGCCCTGACAATTAAGAATCGGCCCAAGAAAAAACAGCGGTGAAATTCAGCATGGAGATTGGGGACCGGGGACTGAGAAATCGCCCGGAATCACTCGCGCCGGAGCGCCTCGATCGGGTCCAGGCCGGCGGCCTGCCGGGCAGGGAAGAAACCGAAGATGATGCCCACCGCTCCGGAAAAAATAAAGGCGATGAAAACGATCCCCGGACTGAGGATAAACGGAACGTTCAGCAGGCGGGCGCCAAAGGCCGCGGCCAGGAGACCCAGGAGTATGCCGAACACCCCGCCGAACAACGACAGCACCACGGCCTCGACGAGAAACTGCAGCAGTACCTCCCGCTCCAGCGCGCCGATGGCCAAACGGGTGCCGATTTCGCGGGTGCGTTCAGTGACCGAGACGAGCATGATGTTCATGATACCGATTCCCCCCACCAGCAGGCTCACCGCAGCCACTGCGCCGAGCAGGGCGGTGAGGATGCGCGTGGTCCCGGTCAGGGTGCTCACAATCTCTTTCATGTCCCTCACGTTGAAATCGTCATCCTTGGCCTCTGTGATGCGGCGGCGTTCCCTCATGAGCTGCTCGATGTCCTTGGCGACCTTCTCCGTCGAGACATTGTCCTGTGCCGAGACATAAATGACACTGACGTCCGTGTTGCCGACGATACGCCGCTGGAGGGTTCGGATCGGGATGAGTACAAAGTCGTCCTGGTCCGTGCCGAAGCCCGACTGGCCCTTGGATTCGAGGACGCCGATGACCTGGCAGGACAGTTTTCCCAGGCGGATGGCGGCCCCGAGGGGGTTCTGGCCGCCGAACAGGGTTTGCCGAACGGTGTTGCCGATGATGCAGGCGGTCTTCCCGGATCGAAGCTCGCTTTCGGTGAAAACGCGACCGGTTTCGAGCTGCCAGTTTCGGACCTTCAGATATTCATTCGTGCTGCCCACAACCGATGTGGACCGGTTTTCGCTGCCGTAGATGGCCTGGGTACCCCTGGACGCCGCCGGCGCGACGGCGGCAAGCCCGGAAACCTCTCTGGCAATGCTTTCGGCATCTTCTATGCTGAACAGGGCAGCTTCCATGTGCGCGCCGCCCGGTCCGTGCCCCTGACCGGGCCGTACCTGGAGCATGTTGCTGCCGAGGCTTCCGATCTCGGCGGTCACCTGCGCTGTCGCCCCCCTGCCCAGGGTCACCATGGTGATGACGGACGCAACCCCGATGACGATACCCAGTATGGTCAGGCATGACCGGAGGATGTTTCGCCGGATGGCCAGCACTGCCAGCAGGATGGTTTCCCAGAGCATTATTCTTTGCCCCCGTTATGTTCATCGGCGGCGATGAGGCCGTCGATGAAGCGGATGGTTCTTCCGGCATAAATGGCCATGTCCGCATCATGCGTGACCATAAGAATCGTGAGCCCGCGTTCGCGATTGAATTCGCCGAGCAACTGCATGATCTCGCGACTCGTTGCGGAATCAAGGTTGCCTGTCGGCTCGTCCGCCAGCAGAACAGCGGGTTCGACCACCATGGCGCGGGCAATGGCCACCCGCTGCTGCTGGCCCCCGGAAAGTTCGGAGGGGGTGCGGGACTCCCATCCCTTGAGACCGACCCGCTCCAGGGCCGTCCGAGAGCGCCGGCGGCGATCGGGCTTGCTCGAACCGCGATAGATCAGCGGCAGCTCGACGTTTTCCAGGGCGGATGTGCGGTTCAGGAGGTTATACCCCTGAAACACGAATCCCAGATAATTGCGCCTCAGCAATGCCCGTTGATTGCGGTCGAGTTGGCCCACATCGATACCCTTAAACAGAAATGACCCGGAAGATGCTGTATCCAGGCAGCCCAAAATATTCATACAGGTCGACTTCCCCGATCCGCTCGGCCCCATAACAGCCACGAATTCCCCCTCACCGATGCGCATGTCAATGCCCCTCAGGGCGTGCATGGCCGCACCGCCGGATCCGTATACCTTGTTAATGCCTTTCAGCTCGATGATAGGGTTATCCCTGTTTTGTGCAGAATCGATCATAGTCATTGTGCCTTGCTGATCGCATCGACGATAAGCTCTGTTTCCGGCAGGATTTTGCCGCTGGTTATCTCGGTAAGAATCCCGTCTGTCGACCCTGTCGTAACAGGGATCGCGACGGGGCGGTTGTCCTGAATCGTCCACACCTGCTGCTGACGGTGGTCAGATTTTTTCTGAACACGTCTTTCAGCGGAGCGGCCCGGGCGCGGAAACATTTTTCTGATAAAGCTGCTATTGGTCTGTTTGTTTTTTTCCTCCCCTTCCTTTTGCGGCGGTGTGAAACGCAGGGCCGCATTCGGCACCAGAAGGGTGTTTTTTACCTTCCGGACAACGATATCCGCGGTGGCCGTCATGCCGGGCCGCAGCAGCAGATCCGAGTTGTCCACGAGCAAAACGGTTTCGTAGGTTACAACCCCCCCGGAGGTTTTAACGCTGTATCGAACCTGGGCGATACGGGCAGGAAAAGTCCGGTCCGGATAGGCGTCCACGGTAAACGTGGCCTCCTGTCCTTCTTTCACCACGCCCACATCCGCCTCATCCACATCCACGTGCAGTTCCATCCGTGCCAGGTCTTCTGCCAGAGTGAACAACACCGGGGCCTGCAGGGAGGCCGCGACGGTCTGGCCGGGCTCAACGTTTCGCAACAGCACGATACCGTTGATGGGGGATCGGATGATAGATTTTTTATGATCCGTTTCGTTTTCATTCAGAATAGCCTGGGCCTCTGACACAAGCGCCCTGGCGTTTGCATCTTCGGCATCAGCGCGCGCGCGCGCCGCCTCGGCGGCGTCCAGATCGGTTTGTGAAGGCATCTTCCCGTTGCTCAGCTCGTACACTTTTTTCAGCCGGCTGAGCTCGCTCTTTTTTTCCCTGACCGTGGCCTCGGCCTGAAGCACTTTTGACCGGGACGACTCGAGGGACGCCCGTGACTGCGACACCCTCGCATTGAGCTTGTCGGTATCCATTTTCGCGAGCACCTGGCCCATACTCACATGGTCGTTATAGTCCACCTCGACGCTCCGGATGATCCCGGAAAGCTCGCTGCCCACATCCACCTGGTTGGTCGGTTGCAGGTTGCCGGTCGCGCTTATCTTGACAACGAGGTCTCCCCGTTGAGCGCGCTGGGTCTTATATTCGGTCGTTTCCCCGCCGTTTTTTGAAAACCAGACGATACCGGCCAGCGCGGCGAAAACAAGAGCGATTGTCCAGGCGATCCATCGCTTAATTCCGCTTCCCGGGCCTGAAGATCCGTCAATGCCGAGGGTCCGGGAGATATCTGCTTCAGGTGTTGTCTTTGCTTCCATATTTCTTCTCGCTTTCGCCGGTCCGGACGGCCCAGCCGCCGCCAAGTGCCTTGTAGAGGCGCACCATGCTCGAGGTGACGCCGCCGTCACTGATGACGGCGTCATCCTGGAGGGAGATCAAAGAACGCTGGGCATCAAGCAGAGACGTAAAATCGATAACCCCTGCCTGGTATTTGTACTGGGCCAGATCGAATGCCTGCTGCGCGGCACGGACCGCCAGGATCAGCCCATCCCGTCGATGATGTTCCTCAACATAGGAAACCAGGGCATTCTCCGTCTCTTCAAGCGCGCTTAAAACAGTTGCCTCGTATCCGGCCAGCGCCTGTTCCTGCTTTGCCGACTGTACCTCGATATTCTGACGGATGGCGCCGGCGTTGAAAATTCGCCAGGTGATGCGGGGACCGAAGCTGTCGGAACGACTTCCCTCCGTCCACAGACTTCCGGTCGAAAGCGCATCAAAACCGATGAATCCGTTCAGGGTGAACTTGGGGTACAGATCCGCTGTTGCCACCCCGACACGGACGGTCTGTGCCGCCAGCTCCCGCTCGGCCACGCGAACATCAGGGCGTTGTCTGAGGACGTCGGCAGGCACCCCTACCGCAACCGCCAGGGGTACGACCGGAACGGGTCTGGCCGCTTCCAACTCCCCGTGCAGCTCACCCGGCTGCGTGCCGATGAGGACCGCAACCCGGTTTTTCGCCGCTTCCAGAGAGATGCGAAGGGTCGGTACCCTCGCGCGGATGCTTTCCAGGGAGGAGAGCGCCCGCTGCACGTCCAGTTCGTCGGTGAGACCGGCCTGGTAGCGCCATTGTGTCAGTTGACAGGTCTCTTCCAGGTTCCGTATATTGGCTTCCGCAGTGGTCAGCCTTGCCTGGTAGGTGCGTATCTCAATGTAATTCAGCGCCACCTCGGCCATCAGTGACACCATAACGTCGCGCAGGTCTTCCTGTCTCGCCATGAGATTCGCATCGGCCGCTTCCACGGACCGGCGTACACCGCCGAACACATCGATCTCCCAGCCTGCGTCAAAACTTGTAGAGTAGAGGGTGCGGGCGGTACCCGAACCCATATTTTTACTGCTGTGGGACCGGGTTGCCGTCCCGGTTGCATCGAGGGTTGGAAATAGATCCGCCTCAACTATGGACCGCTGCCCCCGTGCTTCGCGCAGGCGTGCCTCGGCCTGCTTCACATCGAGGTTTCCTGCTGCCGCGCGTTCGATCAGACGGTTCAGTTCCGGATCATCGAGCATTGTCCACCATTTCGCGAGTTTCACGGGGTCTGTTTCCCCCCGAATCAGGCCGCTCCCGAGCTCCGTATGCCAGGCATCGGAAACCGCGGTATCCGGCGGGACATAATCCGGTCCCACAGACGCGCACCCTATGAGGGCGGCGATCGCAACAATAGCATAAAACCGGATCAATGCCCGGGTGCTTTTAATGAAAGAGGTATACGGATAAAATACCGCTTTATTTCGCATCAGTGCCTCTCAGTGCGGTCCGGGTCTTAAAGCGACCCCCCGGATAAACACTTCAATAAGAAGTTGCGCATCTTCCTCGACGGGCCTGGGGTCTTCGTCCATCAGACGCCGGGCGGTCATGGCAATCATGGCTTCCAATAGCATGGAAGCCACTTTTCTATACTCCAGGTTGCGGAAAAAGCCGGCGACGATGCCGTCGTTCAGCACGCCCGCAATCCGTTCCACGAAATTACGGTATCGACTGTCTTTTTGGCGAACGACCTGGGATTGTGCTATCTCACGTTCTTCAAGGAGAAACCGAAAAAGACCTTGATTCTCATCAAAGTAGCCAAACATCCGGCGCACGAAGCTCTCAATCTTTTGGTCCGGCGGAAGCGGCCCATCGAGAACGACCTGGAGTTGATCGACGAGCGGCTCAAAACAGGCCTCTTTCACGGATTCCAGCAGTTCCTTTTTGCTGTGAAAATGGAGGTAGAGGCATCCCTTGGACACCCCGGCTTCGGTGGCGACTTGATCCATGGTGACGCGACGGATCCCGGTACGCGTCACAAGGTTTATGACAGCTTCCTGGATATCCGTTCGGATCATCTGATTGAAAAGGCGTTTCCGCTCGGCTTTTCGTTTGGGCATGCTGTTAATCTTCTGCTTTGACCATACGGTCATAAATTTAACTGATCAGTCAAATTATGATCTTCCGGGTCACTTGTCAACCTTATTTTGAAAAACATCTCTAATAATTAAGACGCGGTCCCGACCCTAAATACCGATTGTGTCCCTTCTTCCGGCATGATATTTAAGTGATGGACCGCTTTCCCGAATAGTGCATGCAAACGGATGAGCGTTTTTTATAAAGCATTTAAAAACAATTTTCGGTTTCGCCTAAAGGGAATAGCGGAATCGACAACCGGTGTTTCTTTGATGGCAAAGGAGAAAACATTTTATGACGTCCAAAACATTCCAGAGAAAAATGATTCGGAAGAGAAAAAAGCGTCCCCACAAGGCCAATCGTAAGGCGGACCAGAAGCGTTTCGCCAGAAATTACGAAATCCTGTCCAGACCATAATCAAAAAGAAAACCTTGTGCGCCGCCGTATGCAACCAAACCATAGCGGCGGCCGGCAGTGAAACGTGCGGAATAACGGCGATATTCCGCACGTTTTTTTATTGCGGTAAGCGTTTGTGCGGGTGGCAGTTGATTTGCGCACTAAATTGACATTCTGCCGTTAATGATGTTAGCTGAAAATTCATGTTCAGCGGAAAAAAAGGGCGAGAAATCACCAATGAATGCTTTTCCCCTTGCATGATTGTTTTGTCGGCGCAACCAGTGAACGCTTCCCCTCAAAGAGGGATAATGCTTTTTGCCCTTCTTCCCCGATTTTTTCGGGACAGGCAGGAAAGGCAAAAATATCGTGTTCGTCCTGTAATCCTGGCAAAAACCGTCTCATCCAATTTCAAAAAACGACGCGTCGAACTCGGGTCTTCCCGCATATCGCCCCATCAGAAGTCCCGGGAGCCTGTCCATGCCTTCGATCATTTCCGGATCGATTTCGATCCCTGACCGGTGAAACGCCCGAACGATATCCCCCGGTTTCGGGGGGCACCCTTTGACGGCGATCATCTCCTGGATGTCCGGATTGTCCCTGTTCAGTTTGTACATGCATTTGCCCAGCAAAATCGTCTTGCTCATCCCGGGTGTCGGTTTCATTGCCTTTCCGGTCAGGACTTCCACGTTGTCAAACGGCTCCCCTTTCCAGATCATGGCAATCGCCGCGAGGATCACCCCGGTGAGACCCGAGCAGTAGGTGCACATGGTGAGATCATATTTTCGGTATGCCACGCCATTGATTCCCATTCTGTCCATCGGCAGGGGCAGCGTTTCATCGGTGTTGTATGGAAAATCGAATTTGAGAGGTCCGGCGACGTCCTCGATGGATTCACCAACCACCTCGATGCCGGAAAGGTCGGTGGGCCGTCCGTGACGGCGGGCCGCATGCGCCAGGTGTGGGACCGCGGACGGCGGGTAACCCAGAATTGTCGCTCCGACAAAATCCGCGGCCAGTACATCCGACGATGCCACCAGGATGTTGTTTCTGCGAATGCGGCCGTCCAGCATCGGGCCCCGCTCGTTGGTGTAAATGCCGTCGATGAGTGTGAACATGGGCGGCATTCGGTCGGCAATCCTGGAAACCCGGAAATGAAGGTCTTTTCCCGGATCGGCACTGTGGCACTTCTTGCGGGAAGGAATATCGATGAGTCCTTTCAGGTTTTTAATGCCGAGGCTGACCACCGTCTGGGCGTGGGTTTTCAGCACGGGCAGATCCACGAGAAGGTCGCATTCAAAAACATCCGCGTTGAAGTTCAGTTTCAGGCCGTCTCCGAGATCAAGCTCAACAAAAGGCCGCTCGAAAACATTGATGCATTTGACCCCGAAACGTTTGCTCAAATCCGTATACCCGAGGCTTTCGAAAGCATGCCGCTGCGTTTCCCTGTCCCTCGGGTCCATGGTCACCGTGCCCTCTCCGATGGTGATATCATCGATGCCGCGTTCTTTGAGGAGATACACGACGTCTTCCACAACCCGCGAAGTGGTGATCACGCCCCATTTGGGAAAGTCGGTTGCCCGTGTCCAGAATACGATATTGGGTTTGATAAATACTTTTGCTCCGGCGGGCAGGTTCGCCAGGCCCCCTGAGAGATCAACAACCTTGCGAACGGATTCCAGGGGTTTTTCATAACGCGTGACGGCAACGGTTGATTTTCGCATGGTCATTTCTTTTTCGCGCCCGAAATCATGTCCCGGGTCTCGAGCCAGTTCTGCATTTCCAGGAGCGTATTGGTCAGGTGGTAGCGGCCGTCTTCGAACACACCGTAATCGCCGCCGCCGGCCATTGCCGACACGAGTCGGACATTGTTGGCATACAGCAGCCAGGCATTGGTCCAGCGCCTTTCAATGAACTCGTCAAAAGGGCTGCCCTTCTGCGCCAGTCCCTGTGCGTAGCCTTTTTCCCAGGCACTGCTCACCAGGCCGGTAGCCGTCAGGACCGAAGCGTTGGAGGTCCGGATGGTGTTGTCCAGCCGTTCAAAGTAGCCCTTGACCCAGGAGCTGTCGTGGCAGTTCAGGCAGGTCTTCTGCATGGTCTGCCGCCGGGTTTTCTGTTCTTGGGGTCCGATCAGGTAATCCTGAGCGAATTTGCCGTCAAAGTCGGTGGGCAGCATCAGGCCGGCACTGTTTCGAATCTTTGTGATGTCGGGGTCTTTGGGGTGCGGATGCGCATAAATAATTCCAAAAAGTCTCCACCCCAACCGGTCGTTCATCTGGTGGGTGCGTTCGTTGACCACCTCTCCGTCGGCATTGACCAGCAGGCTGGCGTGACACGCGGCGCAGGTCGGGGCGGTAAAATCCTGCCCGATGGTCCAGGGCACCGCCGTAAAGTTCCAGGTATCGCTCACGGCGGAAAAAATATTGCCGTGTTTGCTGGCGGTGTAGACCTTGAACGCCGGAACGTCCGGCCCCACGTGACATTCCTTGCAGGTATAGGGCTTGCGGGCCATTTCGATGGAAAATTGATGCCGGGTGTGGCATGCCGAACAGGCGCCCTTGCTTCCGTCCAGGTTTACGCGGCCCACACCCTGATTGGGCCAGCCTTTAATGACCGGAAATTCGAGCTCTCCCGCGTCGGTGTCGCGAACCTCCCGCCCGGTCACCTCCAGCTGGGTGCCGTGGCAGTAAAAGCAGGCATCCGCCCGGGTCAGCTCATTGGACGGGCTGAAATGAACATTGCCGTCCTTGATCTCGCCTTCGCCCAGGATTGTCCGCTGCAGGTCCTGATAGACCGGGTTTTCCGCCAGATTCTTCCGGGCGTGCGCCATGATGTTCTTGTCGAACTGGGTTCTTTCCGTTGAATGGCAGGTGGCGCAATCGTCCGGGCTCACCACCACGTGAATGTCACCCCCGTTGTGGTCGAAGGTGTCCGCGTGGGCATCATTGCGCAGGGTGTGGCATTCGGCGCATCCGACCGCCGTCTCCTGAAGGGACGCGGGCACGTTTTTGCTCGAAACCTTCAGGGCCGGCCCCGATTGGGTCATGGCCTGTTTGGGCGTTGTCCGGGCATGGCGGCTGTTCCGCCAGTCCTGAACGATGCCCGGATGAAACACACTGTGGCAATCCAGGCATTCCTGTGTGGCGTCGCTGATCCGGGCTTCCTCTGCTGCGGTTGCTGCCGCAGATGACAGGACCCACAGGGTGCAAAATATCGTGAGGCAAAATCGTTTCGTCATAACCATCTCCTTATATTGTTATTGGGAATTTTTAAGGGTAAAATGCCTGATATGAGACGATGATAAAAGAATGTCTTCGGGCATACGAGCATTACGAAGTCCGTTTGTTCTCGGAGTTTTCCATGTGATGCCTCGTTTTCCTTTCGCCGTAGAAACCGAGGCCGGTGATGATAAAAAGCAACGTGCACGTCGCCGTCACCCAGGCGTCATAACTTGCGGGAACGACATGGGTTCCGACAATCGCAAAAATGTAATACCCTGAAATACATGCCACATACACCCATTTGATGCGCTTCATTTGCAAACCCTTTCTGTGATCGTGCTGTCCGTCGTGTCCTCAATTTAGTACACATTCAAATATCATAATTCATGATTAACCTGTCAAGCAAAGAATCCTGGCCCACAGACAACGGCTTTTCATTCTACATTCGATATTGGATATTCTACGTTCGATATTCAAAACACCGGCCCCCTCAAACAGATACCTTGAACACCGGCCAATAGAATGCTATATGGCATCATATCATACCGGGAGACGACTTGTGAAAAAACGCCTTATTTTGATTGTTTTTCTGCTGCTGCTGCTGGGTGTGGGCACCCTGGTATACCTGGGCCAGTTGCGGGCGAGGACCGCCGAGCTGCACTACTCGGGAACCATTGAAGCCACACAGGCCAATCTGTCTTTCCAGGTCAGCGGCAGGGTCATCCGTATTCCGGTCGATGAGGGGGCATCGGTCACAAAGGACCAGCTCCTGGCGGAACTCGACCCGGAGGAGCTTCTGGCACGTCGCAACGAGGTGCTCGCCAACCTGGTTCTGTCCAGGGAAACACTCAAGGAACTCGAAGTGCTGCTGGCGCTGTATTCGGAAACGCTGCCGGCGGACGTGGAGAGGGCCGCCGCGGCGTTAAGGAGCCTCGATGCGAATTACAATGAACTGAAATCCGGATATCGCGCCCAGGACGTCGAACAGGCCCGTCTGGCACTTTCCTCCGCCGAAATCACCATGGAGGAAGCCCGCAAGGACCGGGAACGTTTCAGCGTTCTGTTCAGCCGGAAAATCGTCTCTGAAAAGGACATGGAAAATGCCGACGTCCGGTACGAAACAGCCCTCAAAACCTATGAACGCGCCCGGGAAGCCCACGACCTCCTGAAACAGGGCTTTCGCCGGGAGTCCATCGAATCGGCGCAGGCCAGGCAGGCCGAAGGCCGGGCGGTTTTAAAACAGGCCACGGGCAACGTGAAGAAGGTCGATGCCGTCGCCGCACAGGCGGATGCCGCCAGGGCCAGGGTTCAGGCGGCTGAAGCAGCCCTGGACCTGGCGGAGATACAGCTTCGGTACACCCGCTTGAAAGCCCCTTTTAACGGCATCATCACCAGCCGCAACATTGAGCCCGGGGAAGTGGTTTCACCCGGGCGGGAAGTCTTTTCGCTTTCCGACCTGTCCGAGGTTGACCTGAAGGTTTTTGTGGATGAAACCCAAATCGGCAAAGTGACGCCCGGCCAGAAAGTAGAAGTGAAGACCGACACCTTCCCGGACAGGGTCTACAACGGCCGCGTTGCTTTCATCTCCCCGGACGGCGAGTTTACGCCTAAAATCATCCAGACCCGCAAAGAACGGGTCAAGCTGGTCTACCTGGTCAAAGTCGCCATTCCCAACCCGAACCGAGAACTAAAGTCAGGGATGCCCGCTGATGCATGGTTTCAATAGTCGGATTGACCCATCCTCGACCGCGCCCATCGACGGGTCGCGGCTCATCGAAGTTCAGGACATATCAAAAAACTACGGCTCGCTGACGGCGGTCGCGGCGGCGTCCTTCGACGTGAGACGCGGGACCATATGCGGGTTCGTGGGATCCGACGGCGCCGGGAAAACCACGCTTTTGAGAATGATCGCCACGATGATAAAGCCCTCGGGAGGCCGGATTCTCATTGGCGGAATGGACGCGGTACGGCAGCGATCCGAAGTCAAGAATCTCATGGGATACATGCCCCAGCGTTTCGGGCTTTATCCGGATCTGACCGTCGGTGAAAATCTCGATTTTTTTATGGATATTTACGGCATTTACGGACGGGAAAGAGAAAGTCGAAGAAAAATGTACCTGGGATTCTCCAATCTGACGCCGTTTGTAGACCGGCTGGCGCAAGACCTTTCAGGCGGTATGAAGCAAAAGCTCGGGCTGGCCTGTGTGCTGGTGAACAAGCCCACGGTTCTCGTGCTGGATGAGCCGACCAACGGTGTCGATCCGGTTTCACGGCAGGAATTCTGGGACATCATTTACCGCATGAAGCAGGAAGGGATGACCGTGCTGGTGTCGACGGCATATCTGGATGAAGGCGAAAAGTGCGATCAACTGCTCCTCATGCACCGGGCCCGTATCATCGACAACACGACCCCGAAAGGGTTGCGCGCCAGGTTCTCCGACCTGGAAGAAGCCCTGATTCACCGGATTCAGGAGGTGGACGATGGCCTTGTCGCCGACCGATTCGGCCACTGATATTGTTCAGGTCAAAGAACTTGAAAAGCGGTTCGGCCGGTTTGTGGCGGTGGACAGAATTTCTTTTTCCGTAAAAAAAGGAGAAATATTCGGTTTCCTCGGCCCGAACGGTGCCGGGAAATCGACCACCATCCGCATGCTTTGCGGCATCATCACGCCGACCTCAGGCTACGGGAAAGTCGCCGGGTTCGACATCTTTCTGGAATCCGAAAAGATTAAACAGACCATCGGGTATATGTCTCAAAAATTTTCGCTGTACGAAGACATGACCCCTTATGAAAACATCCGTTTTTACCTGGGCATCTACAGCGTACCGCCGGTCCAGTGGAAAGAGCGGACCGAATGGGTACTGGAGGTGACCCGCCTCGAGGCGGTTCAAAAACGCTTGACGCGTGAACTGCCGCAGGGCTGGCGTCAGCGGCTCGCCCTGGGCTGCGCCCTGCTGCACCGACCGGGCATTCTGTTTCTGGATGAACCCACTTCCGGCGTGGACCCCATCACCCGGAGACATTTCTGGGACTTTATCAAACACCTCACCCGGGAAGGCGTGACAATCTTCGTAACCACCCACTACATGGACGAGGCACAGCACTGCGACAGGGTCGTCATGATCAACGATGGGAAAATTGTCGCATCCGGCCCGCCGTCCGGTATCGTAGAGGATCTTTTCCCCGACCGTCCCGATGCGGATCTAAACGACGCCTTTATCAAACTGATGGCACGGAGCAACCGTTGAATCCAAAAAAAATTCAGGCGATCGCCCGGATAGAGTTTTACCACCTGATCAGAGATTTCAGGAGCCTGTACCTTGCTTTTGTTCTTCCGCTGCTCCTCATCTTTCTGTTCGGTTACGCGCTCAGTCTGGATGTCGAAAACGTCAAAACCGTGGTAGCGGACCACGACAAAACCGCGTTGAGCCGGGATTTCATCCGTAAACTGGACGCGTCGGCATATTTCAACATTATCGGCCATCTCCCCGCCGCATCGGACGTGGCCGATTATCTCGACGCCGGCCAGGCAACCATGGGAATCGTTATCCCCCCGGGATGGACCGCTGACCTCGGGGCGGATCGTACCGCCTCCCTGCAGGTTCTTTTCGACGGCAGCGACCCGAATACCGCCGGTATCTCCAGGGGTTACATCACCGCTTTCATCGAAAGATACAATCAAAACAGGCTGCTGGACTATCTCAACCGGTACGGCCGGGAAAAAATCCGCGCGCCGGTTGAAGGACGAATCCGGGTCTGGTTCAACGAAGATCTCGAAAGCCGCAATTTCATCGTTCCCGGAATCATTGCGATTATTATTATGATTGTCGGTGCCATGCTGACCTCGCTGGTCATTGCCAGAGAGTACGAAAACGGTATCATGGAAACCATACGATCTCTTCCGGTTCGTGCGCCGGAATTTCTGGCCGGAAAAGCGATCCCTTATTTTTTTATCGCACTGATCGACGTTCTGGTGGCCATTCTGATGGGACAGCTCCTGTTCGGCGTGGTGATGAAATCGAGCTTCTGGTTGATGATTCTCGCCTCATCCGTTTATCTCGGGGTCGCCCTGAGCCTCGGTCTTTTCATCTCGGTATTCACCAAATCACAACTGGTGGCCAACCAGCTCGCGATCCTGGTGACGTATCTCCCCTCCCTGCTTCTTTCGGATTTCGTGTTTCCGGTGGTGAACATGCCCAAAATTCTCCAGAAGGTTACCCGTGTGGTTCCGGCGACATATTATATCGATATCCTCAACGGTCTGTATTTGCGGAACCTCGGGCTGGCGCATCTCTGGCCCAGCTACCTGATGCTCGTCATCATGTTCGCCCTGCTCTGTTTGATGAACCTGCTGATTCTGAAACGGGAGGGACTGTGAAATGAACTGGCTCAGAATCCGTGAAATGGTCCGCAAAGAGTTTATTCAGCTCTTCCGGGACAAAAAGAACCGGCCCCTCATGATTATCGCCCCGCTGATCCAGTTGACCATTTTCGGATATGTGGTGACGACCGACGTCAGGGACATCCGGGTCTGTGTGATGGATCAATCCCGCACCCGCGAGAGCCGTATGTTAATCGACGCGATCAGCGCCAATAATACTTTCAGAATAACCGACTATGCGGATCACCCGGAAACACTGGAACACCTGCTTCTCAACCGCAAGGTGGACCTGGCTGTCAAGATTCCGCCGGATTTCAGTTCGCGAATCCGCAAAGGCCATACCGCCGCCGTCCAGATTCTGGTCGACGGCAGCATGAGCAATATGGCCGCCGTCCGGGTCTCTTACACCATGGCGACGTTGGCACGCTTCAACGATCAGATGCTGCGTGAAATTCACCCGAAAAGACTGGAATACGGAAAAATCGATGACCGCATACGGACCTGGTACAATCCAAACCTCGACAGCCAGAATTTTTACGTGCCGGGGATCGTCGCTTTTCTGGTCATGCTCCTGACATTAATTTTTACGTCCATGGCGATTATCAGGGAAAAGGAATCCGGGACCATGGAGCAGTTGATCGTTACCCCCTTAAAACCGGCCGAGCTGATTCTGGGCAAAACGATCCCGTTTATCATTATCGCACAGGCACAGATGGTCATGGTCACGGTCTTCGCCATTGTCTGGTTCGATATTCCCATGGTCGGAAGCGCCGCATTGCTCTTTGGCGCCACCTGCCTGTTTCTGCTGAGCACCCTGGGTATCGGTCTGTTTATCTCCACGGTTTCCGCCACCCAGCAACAGGCCATGATGACCACCTTCTTCTTCATCCTGCCGTTTTTCATGCTCAGCGGCTTCGTATTTCCCATCGCCAACATGCCCAGGGCGGTTCAGTGGCTGACGTTTCTGAACCCGCTCCGGTACTTTCTGGTCATTACCCGGGGGGTCTTTCTCAAAGGCGTTGGATTCAAAATTTTGTGGCCGCAGCTTTTGGGGCTGCTGATTCTGGGTCTGGCCGTCTTCACAGGGGCGGTCGTGCGGTTCAGGAAGCGTCTGGATTAGTACTGCAACACGCCCACAGAAAACGCCAGGATGAACTGCCCGGAGAAATAGAAGGGTTTTTGTCGGCAGAATCCCCTTTATATTTCCTCTTTTTTCAAAATAGAGAAGCCCTGCCAGCAGGATGATCGCGAAACCGGCAATCAGCATATCGGGCATGATGTCTTCCGGTCGATGCGCTACTTTTCCGTTCCGAACGTTTCCGAACGAATTCTTATATTTTTATATAGCAATGTTCCCTGTTAAGCCGGCCGATTTAAACGAAATTGTCCGGCCGGCTGTAAGGAAACGCTATTTCGAGAGCCGCTATAATGGAAGAGCAGGCGGACACACACCTGTCCGCCTGCTCTTCAGCGTATTCATGTTTTTGAACCTGAACGGCGGTTCAGGGGTCGGGTCGGTCGTTCAAAACCCCTGATCCAGAAATTCTGCAAGCAAGCAAATGCCCGGCAAATTCAGCACAGACCCGGTGAACCTGCGATCGGCATACATCTGCCGGCGTTTCACCGTCATTCTGCAGTGCTACTCGATTACAAAATGCGCCCGCCTGTTCTTTGCCCAGGCTTCTTCATTTTGACCGGCATCTACGGGACGTTCCTCTCCATAGCTGATGGTCGTCATTCTCTGCGGCGCGATACCCATGTCCACCAGGAAGGACTTGGAACTTTCGGCGCGTCTGTCACCCAGGGCCATGTTGTATTCGGGGGTGCCGCGTTCGTCACAGTGTCCCTCGATAAAAACGGAAACGTCGGAATTGGCCTGAAGATATACAGCCTTTTTCTTCAAAACAGCCTGGGCCGTCATGGAAAGATCCGAACGGTCGAATGAGAAGTATATATCTTCATACAAAAATTCATTCAACGCTGCCTTGGCGGCGTAATCCTCGCTTGGCGCGGCTTCACTCTTTTCCATCATTTCAGGTGCAGAAGCCCCCGTCATCATAGCCTTTTTGGCGCATGAAACCGTAAACAGCAACCCGACAAACACAAATACCACCGCCACGTTCACCCACAATCTCTTTTGCATTGTTCCTCCTTTTAACTGCTAACGTTCAATATTTTCGATATTTTTTATTAATATGACTTTTGGTTCATATTCATGTTGCTATAAAAACACAAAAAACCAGGTTTCGTCAACCGAAATTATTGTAATATATAATTATATTATTGAATCAGTCTCTTCCGCATCGCTTTCAAGGAAAGGCGTGCAAAAAAAAGAAAAAATACAATAAGATATACAATGCTGACCACCAGCGATGTTTCACAGGTTCCGATGCTGAAACGCCGGGTTAGCTCTGCAAGATGGTAAAGCGGGAAGGCCAGCGCAAGGGGCTGGGCCCATCCGGGCAGATTGGACACAGGGAAAAAGGTGCCGCTGAACAAAAACATCGGGGTAATAAAGAGAAATATGGGCAAGTTGAACATGTCGATGGTCGGGGTGATCCCTGTAAAGAACATGCCGATGGCGCCGAAGGCCAGACCGCCGACAAAAGCCAGGGGGATAATCAACAGCCCCAGAGGGATTTGAATAAATCCTAGGAGGCCGAGGACCGTCATCATGATCGTCGCGGCACCCGCGGACTTTGTGGCGCTCCAGACGATTTCGGCAATGATGATCTCCTCGAGGGACAGCGGTGTGGCCAGCATGGCGTCAAAGGTTTTCTGGTAATACATGCGCACAAACGATCCGTAGGTGGTTTCAAAAAACGCGTTCCACATTACGGCTGTTGCGACCAGGGCCGGTGCGATAAACGCGGTGTAGGAAAGGCGCAACCCGCCGTAGCTTACATCGTCGATCAGACCGCTGAAGCCCATGCCGAAGGCCAGGATGTAGAAGAGCGGCTCCAGGAGCGGTGTCAGGAAGTTCACTTTCCAGATTTTCTGGTAAACCACCAGATTTCTTTTCCAGACCCTCAGAAAACGCCATGAAAATGCAGCTGTATCCATTATTCCCGAAGTTCCCTTCCGGTCAGTCGCAGGAACACATCTTCCAGCGTGCTGTTGCGGTAAATACACTTTTCATTGCAGAACCGTTCGCGAATGGTGCTGTTGAGATCGGTTCCTTCCGGTACGTACAATATCAGTCGCCGCCGGAGATCATCGTGTTCGATGTTGTGCGTTTTGACATATTCAATCAGCGCCCGGTCCGGCCCTTCGATCTCGATGATATTTTTCCCGGCGTGCCGCCCGATCAGTTCATCCGGGCTGCCCTCCACCAGAATTTTGCCGTGATCCACAATGACCAGACGGTCGCAGAGGCGGGAAGCTTCTTCCATGTTATGAGTGGAGATCACCACGGTCAAACCGGCCTCCTTGAGCGCTTTCAGCTTTTCCCATACCTGGTGGCGGGACTGTGGATCGAGCCCGGTGGTCGGCTCGTCCAGTATCAGCAGATCCGGCTGGTTGATCAGTGACCGGGCCAGAATCAGCCGTCGCGCCATACCGCCGGAAAGCTCCGCCACCTTGGCATCTTTTTTGTGCCCCAGGGCGAAAAAATCGAGGAGTTCCGCGGATCGTTCCGCGGCTTCTCTTTTGGGAATGGCAAAGTAACCGGCAAATACGTGCAGATTCTGTTCCACGCTCAGGTCCGGATCCAGGGTGTTTTCCTGCTGGCAGACGCCGATTCCGGCTTTGATCCTTCGCCAGTCAATGCCGATATCCTTGCCGAAAATCCGCAGTTCGCCGCGGGTCGGGGGTGAAAATCCGTACAGCATGCGAATGGTTGTCGTTTTCCCGGCGCCGTTCGGGCCCAGCAGTCCGAAAAATTCGCCCTGGTTCACGGAAAACGAGATGTCGTCAACCGCCGTGAATCCGTTGTATTGTTTAACCAGGTTTTGAACGTCGATGATTTTGTCCACGGCCGTTTTCACTGTTCATTTCCCTTTCTCATTTCTTTCAAAAGTTATCACATAACTAGGGATTCTGTCAAAATTTCCGCACTCGCAAATCCCGCCGGATCTCGAACGCGTCCCCCCGGGATTTTGTTAATGACACCGCCGCCCCCGGCCAAGCCCTGTTCATATTCTTCTGTTGACAGACAACCTCTTGCATTCTATAGAAAACGGGTCGGGCCTGCGAAAAGCGCCGGTACCGGTTTTCGCGGAAAGGTTCAATCGTCACTATCTGATCACGCCGTGCTTTCAAATTCCGTTTATTTGGTTTTGCACTATCAGGAAAATGAATTATTTAAAGAAGACCTGCCTGTTGATCGACACCTTGAATGAATGGGTCGGGCGGGGTGTCGCCTGGGTTACCCTGGGCCTGGTATTGGTCGTGTTTACAGACGTGGTCATGCGATACCTTTTCAATACCAGTTTTGTTTTTGTCCAGGAGCTGGAGTGGCACCTGTTTGCCTTTATCTTTCTCATCGGGGCGGGCTACACACTGCTCCATGAAGGCCATGTACGGGTGGACATCTTTTATCAGCGACTGGGGTTCAAGGGCCGGGCCTGGATCAATCTCCTCGGCGTTATTTTTTTTCTGCTGCCCGGCTGTATCATGGTCATCGTCACTTCCTGGCCGTTTATGTACGACGCCTGGGTTGTCATGGAGGGTTCACCCGATCCCGGCGGTATACCGTACCGTTTCGTGATCAAGGGAACCATCACCCTGGGATTTTTTCTGTTGTGTCTTCAGGGCGTCTCTCTGGGAATTCACAGTCTGCTACAGTTATTGGGTGAAGAAAATCCCATGGAGGAAAACAGGTCCTGATGGAATACCTTCCTGCATGGATGTTTTTGGCACTGACCATCCTCCTGATGGTCGGCTTTCCGGTGACTTTTACCCTGCTGGGTACCGGCCTGTTTTTCGGTTTGATCGGCTTTGGCTGGTCTTTCTTCAATCTGCTGCCCCTCCGCATCTGGGGGGTTATCACCAACGTAACCCTCATTGCCGTACCCCTGTTCGTTTTTATGGGTGTCATGCTGGAACGATCCGGTCTGGCCGAGGAACTCCTTGATACCATGGGCCTGCTTTTCGGTCGCCTCCGCGGCGGCCTGGCCATCTCGGTCGTGGCCGTGGGTGCGCTGCTGGGAGCCTCAACAGGCATCGTCGGGGCCACGGTTGTGACCATGGGGCTTCTGGCCGTACCCACAATGCTGAGGCGCGGGTACCAGAAAGAACTGGCCACCGGAACCGTAGCCGCTTCCGGAACCCTGGGTCAGATTATTCCGCCGAGCATTGTTCTCATTCTCATCGGAGACATCGTAGGGGTTTCGGTCGGAGAGCTTTTTCTCGGTGCGGTTTTGCCCGGCCTTGTCCTGGTGGGTCTGTACGCGTTGTACATTCTCACCATCGCCTATTTCCGCCCGAATCTCGCCCCTGCCATTCCGCAGGAAGAACTGGATGCCATTTCCGCTTCGGAACTGGCCGTCCGGGTGGGCAAGGCCCTTATTCCGCCCGTTTTTCTCATGATTGCCGTTTTGGGTTCCATCTTTGCCGGCATTGCATCACCGACCGAGGCCGCGGCAGTGGGTGCAGTCGGTGCAACCGTGCTGACCGTGATCAACCGGAAATTTAAAATGGATATCCTGCGGGAGGTTATGATTACCACGGTTCGACTGACCTGCATGGTGTTCATTATTCTGTGCGGGGCTGCCGCCTTTGGGCTGGTCTTCCGGGGTCTGGGCGGTGACGGACTCGTCAGGGGTATCCTGGGCTCTCTGGCCCACAAGTACAGCCACAACGTGGTGCTGGCCATTGTGATGGGTTTTATTTTTGTTATCGGGTTTTTTTTGGATTTCATCGAGATCACCTTTATCCACGTTCCGGTGTTGGCCCCGATCATGATCGATTTCGGCTACGACCCGGTCTGGTTCTGCATTTTGATCGCAGTCAATCTCCAGACATCTTTTATGACCCCGCCGTTCGGCTTTTCGCTTTTTTACCTCAAGGCGGTCACGCCGCCGGAGATCTCTACCGGCGACATTTATCGTGGAATCGTTCCTTTTGTCATATTCCAGCTCGTCGGGCTGCTGGTCGTCGTTTTTTTTCCGCAACTGGCCACCTGGCTGCCGGATCTGGTGTTCGGCCCCTGAGTCATGACATAAAAAAACAACTTGACAATTGCACCTGAACCAATAGAACATTCGGTATCTTATCAAAATGGAGTCAACACCTTACGTAAGCGTAACACGGTTCTTTCCGTTGGATTCGAAATTACACCATCAACCCAAGGAGGTTCTTTATGAAAAGACGTGATTTTCTCAAAAAGGCGGGAATCGGGGCGGCCACGGCCGTGGCCGCGACAGCCGGCGTAATCGGCTGCGGGAAAAAAGAGGAAGCGCCGAAGGCACCTGCCGCGGTAACCAAAAAAACTTACGAATGGAAGATGGTAACGACCTGGCCGCCCAAGTTTCCGGTTTTGCAAATCGGGGCGGAACGATTTGCACAAAGAGTGGAAGCGGCGAGTGAAGGTCGCATAAAAATCACGGTGTATGCCGGAGGGGAATTGGTTCCACCCCTGGGGGTCTTTGATGCTGTTTCAAATGGAACCGTGGAGGTCGGCAGCGGGGCATCCTACTACTGGGCGGGTAAAGTGCCGGCGGCCCAGTGGTTCGCGGCCGTACCCTTTGGGTTCAATCCCCAGGGGATAAACACCTGGTTCTACAGCGGCGGTGGATTGCAGCTCTGGGAAGAAGTGTACGCGCCGTTCAACCTGGTTCCAAGGCCCCAGGGCAACACCGGTGTCCAGATGGGTGGATGGTTCAACAAAAAGATCGAGACCATCGACGATTTCAAGGGCCTGAAGATGCGCATTCCCGGTCTGGGCGGCAAGGTTGTTGCCAAGGCCGGCGGAACTGTCGTTCTCACCGCAGGCGGCGAGATATTTACAAATCTGGAACGCGGCGTGATTGACGCGACCGAATGGGTCGGCCCGTATCACGACCTCCGACTCGGCCTCTATCAGGCGGCCAAGTATTATTACTACCCCGGCTGGCACGAACCCGGGACCTGCCTGGAAGTCATGTTCCACAAACCAGCATACGATTCTCTGCCCAATGACCTCAAGGTCATCGTGGACGCCGTAGCCATGGAAACGAACCTGTGGAGCCTCTGCGAGTTCGAGGCCAACAACGGCGCGGCCCTCGAAGAGTTGATCACCAAGCACAATGTCGAATTGATCAAGTTTCCCGACGCGGTTATTGACGCCCTTCGCCCGCTGGCCGAAGAGGTTCTCGAAGAGGAAGCAGCCAAAGATCCCATGTCAGCAAAGGTTCACGAGGCTTACAAGAAATTCAAGAAGGTCGTGGGCACCTGGGGTACGATTTCCGAGAAGGCTTACTACGACATCATTGCCGAGAAATACGCACTGAAGGTTTAATCCGGACATCTTGCAAATCGGGTTGGCTGCTTTCCGGTGGGATTGAAGAGTACCCTGCAGCAAGACTTATCGGCGAGGAGTTCGGCTGAGGCTCACTCGAAGGCCTCAAGGCGAGTCGCTGCGGGGAATGCGCTCGCTTTTTCGGTTCAAAAAATCGGAGCGGGCAGCGCCATCCCCCATTTTAATCTGCCGGCCGGAAAAAAATATCCGGCCGGCAGATTCCGTTGCTGACCCAAAGCTTTAATCGAGCAAATCTTTCTGCTGCAACTTCTCTGCTTCTGTTGGCTCGAAACATAACCATTGCCAGGAAAAAATGACACCGGAAATCAAGAACATCCTTTTTGCCACCGACCTTTCGGAAAATGCGCATTACGCCTTTGAATACGCGTCTGTCATTGCCGAACGTTTCGGTGCGGCGATAACCATATTGCACGTGCTGGAAGAGCTGTCGCCGAGCAGCTCGGGGCTTATCGGCGAAATAGTCGGAAAAGAGCGATGGGCGGAACTCAAAAAGCGAAACGAGGAAGCGGTCATATCATCGATCAGAACCCGAATTGAAACCTATTATAAAACGTTAAATCAAACGGTGTCGAAACACCCGTCTATTGTGCAAAGAATTATCGTAAAAACCGGTCATCCGGCAGATCAGATCATTCGCTGTGCTGATAAAACGGACTGCGACATAATAGTGATGGGGTCCCGCGGGCAGGGGATGCTTGCTGAAGTTATGCTGGGCAGCACTTCACACAGGGTGTTGAGAAGATGCGGCAAACCCGTACTTGTGGTTCGGCTGCCGGGGGACGAGTAAAGAATCCGGGCCCAGAGGACCAGGTTTTCAGGACTAAATAAATATCAGCCGCTAAATAAACGGATTTCTTTGAGAGGATGCTCAATGGACAAATATACCCGGCCGGATTTTTCATCTGCTGCGCTCATCACCATTGACACGCAGCGCGACACCCTTGACGGGCAGCCCCTCGAAATTCCGGGAACATCCGCCGCCTTGCCGCAAATGAAAAAGCTGCTCGATGGATTCCGCCGGAACAGCAAACCCATCGTTCATATTGTCCGGATATACAAAAGAGACGGGAGCAATGTCGATTTATGCCGGCGCCGGGCCGTGGAACAGGGCGCCGGGATGCTCATCGAAGGTTCCGCCGGCTGTGAACCGGCACCGGAACTGCTGCCGGACAGGGAGATCGTCTTAGATCATCAATTGCTGCTGGCGGGCGGCATTCAGAACATATCCGCAAATGAAGTCGTTATTTACAAACCCCGCTGGGGCGCCTTTTACCGGACACCCCTTGAAGCGCATCTGAATCGTCTTGCGGTTTCAACGCTCGTCTTCACCGGCTGCAATTTCCCCAACTGTCCCCGGACATCCATCTACGAAGCCGGCGAGCGAGACTACAGGATCGTTCTGGTTGAAGACGCCCTGTCCGGTCTCTATCCGCAGGGGCGAGAAGAAATGAAGAATATCGGTGTCCGTATCATGAACACCCCGGACGTACTGAAAGCGGTAGACGCTTAAACCTGTTAGACCTTCTTCCAGCAAGGCGGAATGGTCCAAGCTTTGCCAAGCAAATCGGTAGATGAGAAATAACCGCCCGCTTTGCTAAAGACGCAGAGATCGCGAAAAACCCCTTTCCCTTTGCCACTGAGAGGACGGCAAAGGAAAAGCGTTAAGACCTGGCGTATAAACGAACCGTTAAGACAGCATTTTGCTTTCCAGCTTCTTGGCGGAAAGCAAAAAATAGAAATCAAACTCTCTGCGCCCTCCGCGGCTCTGCGGTGATTTTTTTTATGAAGCCCTTTTTTAATGACAGGGATTGTCGGACGGCCCGTTCCGCCCTCACTCTTTCTGTAAACCGATCGCCAGGTTGACCAGTGTTTCGACCTGGTCGTCCGGAACGCGGCCCCGAATAACGGCCCGGCAAGTGCGGTTTTTTCATGGCATCCGTAAAATGTTCGTTCAGGTCCGCAGCGTCCGGGTCCGTATAGTTCACCAGGAGCACTTTACCTTCCCATGAAGCCATACTGAAAACATTACCATCCGCGTCTTTGAAAGACCAGTCGGGGGCTTTCATACCGATGTTGAGTTCTTCCGCCCGGCCCCTGTCGCCATCAGCAGAATCAGCAGGACAAAGCCGAACTTTCGCATAGTTATCCTCCTTGCACCTCAATTCCAAACAGTTTTAGAACTGAGTCCGTAAAGCAAATGATTATCGTTATACCGGCAGGCAGAACATGGTGTGAGTCTCTCTGATACCGCTGATGACTCTGATTTTGTCATAAGCCAGAGACAGCATGCTGGTGTCGTCAGGCGCCTGAACCTCCACCACCACGTCAAAACGACCGGCCGCCAGGTAAACATTGTCCACCCCTTCGATACTCTTGATCTTGCCGGCAACCTCGCGGTCCCTGCCCGGGTCTGCGTTGATCAGAATAATTGCTTTAGCCATGATGTGACCTCCTTTTCATTGCATCCAGTTTGAGATAGCTTTCGTATATCAATCACATGTCTATTCCAAAGTTCAACAAGAATTTCATATTATTGTTTTAATTGATTTTTAAAAAGATTTTATCCGCTTTCATGCAACATTCGGGTTAGCGCTCTATCCCGGGCGGGCTGTCAGAGGTGTCGAGACGATTTAAAAAATCCCTGAACCAGGGCGGGTTGGCAATCAAAATGTATATCAGAAACAGTGCCGTCAGCGGCAGGGCAAATACGGCCAGATCCACCAGCAAAATGGCAATGCACAGGAGTATCCGCTTGGTCATGGTCATGGTTGTCTCCGGAATTCGGCGGTTGTCAATACTGCGCGGCACCTATTTTTCAGTTACTCGACAATTTAACAGTATGAAATTAAAAGATTTAATGCAATTCAAAAGTGACGGGCAGCTGAAAAAAAATCAAGCCGGTCGGATGATTGTTTTATTTGCCGCCCGGCGCGCCTGTATTTTTCCCGCGATATTTTTATTGACATTCACCATTTTCAAATCATACTTCTTTTTGATGATTATGAATATGAATGGGAACGTAATAATAGAAGCGTGGGAAACCCTTTTATGCGGAGGATAACATGCCAAGGGGAATGAAGATTGCGATAAATACCGGCGGTGGGGATGCGCCGGGGCTTAATGCCGTAATCGAGGCCGTCGTCATGGCGGCGTATACGAGAAACTGGGACGTTTACGGTATTAAACAAGGATACGCCGGGCTGCTGAACACGGAGGATATCGTGCACCTGACCCCTGAAAAAGTCAATCGGATCTGTGTTCTCGGCGGGACGATTCTCGGGTCAACCAACAAAGGGAATCCCTTCCAGCTGGCGGTAACCGGTCCGACCGGCGAAGTGGAGATTCGGGATGTTTCCGACAGGGTTGTGAAGAATTTTAAACGTCTGGGTTTCGACTGCCTGATCGCGGTCGGTGGAGACGGAAGCCTTGAAATCGCATACAATTTTTTTAAAAAGGGCATCCCGGTCATCGGGGTCCCCAAGACCATCGACAACGATCTTGGCGGAACGGTAATCACGTTCGGCTTCGACACCGCGGTAAGCACCGCAACAGATGCCATCGATCGCCTCCACTCCACGGCCAAGTCACACGACAGAGTATTCGTTGTGGAGGTCATGGGGAGACATGCCGGCTGGATTGCCCTGAACAGCGGCATTTCAGGCTCGGCAGACGTCATACTTCTGCCTGAGATACCGTTTGATATGGAAAAGGTCTGCGGTCACATCACCGAAAAAGAGCTGCAAGGAGAGCGCTATGCCATTGTTGTGGTCGCGGAGGGTGCGGCGCCTGTTGGCGGGAGCGCGGTGGACAAGGGCGCGGGAGAGTTGGGGCGCCAGGATGTTCTCCTTGGCGGTATTGGCGAGTTAGTCGCCAGGGAAATAGCCAAAGGAACCGGAAAGGACACCCGGTCGCTGGTTTTGGGACATTTACAGCGCGGCGGCTCGCCCACAACGTTTGACCGCCTGATTTCCCTGCGGTTTGGCGCCGCCGCCGTGCGGATGATTGAAGAAAAGAAATTCGGGACCATGGTGGCCCTGGACCCCCCGGTGGTTAAGGCGGTCCCTCTGGAGCAAGTCATCGGTAAGATCAAGCGCGTCCCCTTGGACAGCGACTCCATTCAAACCGCCAGGGATATCGGTATCTGCTTTGGGGATTGATCCTTTAATTAAAACAATCTTGACCATTTAGAAGGGATATCTTGCACAGATAGGCATTAGATATCGGTAAAATTTAGATAGTTGTATGTCATAGCAGTATGTCGCCACGCCATCGTTTGGTGATATCGTATTACGGTATCTTAAAAAATACAGTCAATTGATACTTGGTCGTCATTGCAGATAACACCAGTTTCGAAGAATCAATTAAGAATTAGTCACATACCAGATATAGTGTTCATCGGAATTGCAGGGATACGTTTTTGCTTATTCCAGGTATTGTTGAACATCACGGGAGCTATCAAATGTTGTGAATAGGATAATTATCCTTGAGCGTTTCCTTTGGCCTCGTCCAGCACATTTCGGACCGTTTTCGCCAGATCTGACTTGATGATGGGCTTATAGGTAAATGCTTTGATACCGACATCAGCAGCGCTCTCAGGGGACAATTCTTTACTGTACCCTGTACATATGATGACAGGAATTTCTGGTCGGATTTTTATCAATGCAGCGGCAAGTTTGTCGCCGGTCATATTCGGCATGGTCATATCTGTGATTACGATGTCAAAATCATTAGCTCTTGCTTTAAATAATTCTAATGCCTCAACACTGCTGGTTCGAACAGTCACCTTGTATCCGAGGCTCTCCAAAATATGGCCGCTCATTTTTGCAATGGACAATTCGTCATCAACAAACAATATTCTTTCTGTTCCAGTAGGTAGTACCCCTTTTTTATATAGGTCTGGTTCAGAGCGTTTATTGGTTAGAGGTAGATATATTGTAAAGACGGTCCCTTCTCCAACAGTGCTTTCAACGGTTATCTCCCCCTCATAGCCCGTTACGATACCGTGGACCATCGCAAGCCCCATGCCGGTTCCTTCTCCTGGACCTTTAGTGGTGAAATAGGGGTCGAAAATTGATCCAAGGATGTCGGGTGGAATTCCTACCCCTGTATCCGATACCTTCATTTGGATATAATTCGCTGGTTTCAATCCCAATTTGGCCATTGCGGAGGTGCTGTCGATGATGACATCCTTCAAACCCACTTCCAGAATCCCTCCTTTATCTTCCATTGCATGAGCTGCATTGGTGCACAGGTTCATCAATGTCTGATGGAGTTGTGTGGCGTTACCCATGATCAGAGAATCGCTCTCGATGTTTTGCTTGATTTCAATCGTCGTCGGGATCGAGGATCGAATAAACTTAATCACTTCTTTGGTGATCAAATCAACTTGGATCGGTTTGATCTCCTCCTTTGATTGCCTCGCAAATGCCAGTATTTGACGAACAAGATCTTTTGCCCGTTTCCCGGCAGCATAAACTTCCTGCAAACTGTCCTCAATGTTCGTGTCTTTTTCAACTTCATCGAGGGCCAGTTCGGTGAAGCCAATGATGGATGATAGGATATTGTTAAAATCGTGGGCGATACCACCGGCAAGACTTCCGATGGCTTCCAGCTTTTGGGATTGGAGTAGTTGGGATTCAAGTTTAATCTTTTCCTTTTCTATATGTTTTAGTTCAGTTACATCTCTTGCAATGCCTTCTGCGCCGATAAAATCCCCTTTCTCATCGCGCAATATTTTCGCATTTGTCGATACCCATATCACAGAATTGTCTTTTCGTTTTAGTTGGGCATCGAAATTATTTACATAGCCATCTCTAATGAGAATTTTCAAAAAATTCTCTCTTTCATTGGGATCAATGTAAAAATCCTTAATTTTTCGACCAATGAGCTCATCCGGCTTATAGCCAAAATATCCTTCAATCGAAGGAGAGATTAGGGTAATGACACCATTGCTGTCAGTGCTGTAATAAATATCATACAGGTTTTCAAAAAGGTTGCGGTATTTCTTTTCGCCCGCCTGCAATGCCTCCTCCGCCTGCTTGCGCTCGGTGACATCCCTGAAAATTCCCTGCATATAACTTTTCTCATTCAAACTTACCAGAGACGTGTTAATATCCGCGTAGAATATGGTGCCGTCTTTCCTGAGTACCGGAATATCGTTTGCCAGCGTAATCTCTTGTCTCCATTGCTTATCAAACCGCTCTATAGCATAAGGCAGATCTTCCTTGGGATGGATATCCATGACACTTAAATTTATGATCTCTTCC
>JBDRPF010000077.1:0-4675 GCA_043827325.1 Pseudomonadota bacterium
GTTTTCATCAGAAGGCATCTTGCAGCCCGTTACTGTTGTACAGGTCGGTCCCTGTGTGGTAACTCAGGTAAAGACGATGGCAACGGACGGATATAATGCGCTGCAGTTGGGATTTGGAGAAAAAAAGGCTTCACGTCTCAACAAAACGATTGCCGGGCCTCTGAAAAAGAGCGGCGAGGGACGTTGTGCTGTCCTGCAGGAATTTTCGGTGGATAAACCGGAAGACTATCAGTTAGGGCAATCCGTTACCCTGGATGTTTTTAAAGTCGGGGAGCGGGTTGACGTTGTTGGAAAAAGTAAAGGCAGGGGGTTTGCCGGCGTTGTCAAACGGCACGGTTTCCATGGCGGCAAAGATACCCACGGCAGCATGAGCCACCGGGTTCCTGGCTCCATCGGTACCAGTGCCTGGCCTTCGCGTGTTGCCAAAGGGAAAAAGTTGCCCGGGCAATACGGCAATGACCGTATTACGATCCGTAATCTGGAGATTGTCGATATTCGGCCGGATCAACATCTGATTTTATTAAAAGGCGCCGTACCGGGATTCAGAACTGGAATTGTTTCCATTAAAAAAGTAAAACTTAAGAAATAGATACAAATTTGGGACAAACCACAGCCTCCAGGGGTGGTTGGTACCGATAGATCCATAGAGGATAATTATGCCAGTTGTTGATGTATTAAACACCAAAGGTGAAAAGGTTTCACAGACCGAACTTGCGGACAGCTTGTTTAGTGTTCCCGTGAAACAGAGCGTGCTGCACGAGGTTGTCACCATGCAGTTGGCCTGCCGGCGTGCGGGAACAGCATCCGTCAAACACCGTTCCGATGTCAGCGGAAGCGGGCGCAAACTCTTTCGCCAGAAGGGTACCGGACGTGCCCGGCGGGGTGATATTAAGGCCCCGCCCTTGCGCGGCGCCGGTTCGATTTTTGGACCGGACCCCCGGTCATATGGCTACCGGGTGCCGAGGAAGGTGCGCAAAATGGCCCTTAAAATGGCTTTAAGCTGTAAACTGAAAGATAACCAACTGGTTGTGCTGGATGGATTCAGCCTTGAGAAGATTCGCACAAAGGATTTCATGGATGCCTTGACCAGCCTGAAGGTCCAAAACGCGCTGATCATTATCGATCAAAAGGATGAAAATCTGGAACTGTCATCCCGCAACGTGCCGGATGTTAAAGTTCTCAGAACGGAAGGCTTAAACGTGTACGACATTCTTAAGTATGAGAATCTGGTCCTGCTGGAGTCTTCGATCAAAGGAATTGAAGGGAGGCTGCTCTCAT
Source organism: Pseudomonadota bacterium (assembly GCA_043827325.1). GTDB lineage: Bacteria > Desulfobacterota > Desulfobacteria > Desulfobacterales > UBA11574 > JBDRPF01. Next base: position 1,279 of record JBDRPF010000077.1, read on the forward strand.
GATTCAGTATGATATTATCAAACGTCCGTTGATAACCGAAAAAACGAGCATTCAGAAAGAAGCCGCCAATCAGCTTTCATTTGAGGTGGACCGCCGGGCGAACCGGGTTGAAATTAAACGGGCGATTGAAAAGATATTTAATGTCAGGGTCTCAAGCGTTAAAACCATGCAGGTTAAAGGAAAGACGAAGCAACGCGGCCGAATTGTTGGGAAACGCAAGGACTGGAAAAAAGCGATAGTGACATTGTTACCGGGCGAACGGATTGATTTCTTCGAAGGCGTTTAACTTATCAGCGAACATTGGCTGACCGTCGGCCATACGGCCGATTAACACATCTGAGTAAGAGGAACAAGTAATGGCAGTAAAAAAAGTGAAACCCACGTCTCCCGGCAGACGATTTCAGATTTATTCAACTTTTGAAGAGGTTACCAAGACTGTACCTGAGAAAAGCCTGCTGAAAAAAATAAAAAAAACAGGCGGACGCAATGTGAACGGTCATATTACCTGTCGGCATCGCGGCGGCGGAAGCAAGCGGCATTACCGCATCATTGATTTTAAGCGGGACAAGAACGGGATACCGGCCAAGGTGGCGGCAATTGAATATGATCCCAACCGCTCGGCCAGAATTGCGCTGCTGCATTATGTCGATGGCGAAAAGCGTTATATTCTGGCGCCGCTGAATCTGTCGGTGGGCGATAGCGTACTTTCCGGCCCGCAGGCCGATATTAAACCCGGCAATACGCTTCCCCTCAGCAACATCCCTTTGGGAACCCATATCCATAATATCGAATTGCGCATCGGCAAAGGCGGGCAGATTGTCCGGAGCGCCGGGACATTCGCACAGCTGATGGCGAAAGAAGATAGATATGCCCTGATCAAGCTTCCTTCCGGCGAAGTGCGCATGATATTACTGGAATGTAAAGCCACGATCGGACAGCTTGGCAATGTGGTTCACGAGAATATTTCCCTGGGTAAAGCAGGCCGGACGCGCTGGCAGGGGAGACGTCCCAAGGTGCGCGGTGTTGCCATGAACCCGGTCGACCATCCCATGGGGGGCGGCGAGGGAAGATCTTCCGGCGGGCGACATCCCTGCTCACCGTGGGGGATGCCTTCAAAGGGATACCGAACCCGTAAAAACAAGCGAAGTGATCGTTATATCGTTAAAAAGCGGACAAAAAAATAGGACTGGATCCTATCGTTGATTCAGCGGACAGCAAATAAAGATACCAGGAGAAGTTATGCCTCGATCGTTAAAAAAGGGACCTTATATTGAGCCGAAGTTGTTAAAGAAGGTCATGGCGACGCAACAATCCCGCAGCAGCCGGGTAATTAAAACATGGTCAAGACGCTCGACTATTATTCCTGAAATGGTCGGTATTACCTTGGCGGTTCATAACGGCAGGAAATTTATACCGGTTTTTGTGTCGGAAAATATGGTCGGTCACAAACTGGGAGAATTCTCTCCGACACGGACATTTTATGGACATGCCGGTGACAAGAAATCAAAACTGAAAAAATAAATTGATGACAACAATTCTAACGAAAAAAAAGGAATAACAGTGATGGAGGTTAGAGCGGTTTCGAAATATATACGCGTTTCTCCTCAAAAGGTTCGAACGCTGATTGGGGCCGTCAAGGGCAAACCGGTTGAAGCCGGCCTCAATGCGCTGAAGTTCATGCCGCAAAAGGCGGCCAAAATTTTAGAAAAAACGCTTCGCAGCGCGGTGGCCAATGCCGATCAGAATCCGGATATCGATGTTGATGCGTTGATTATTCGCAATATCACTGCTGATCAGGGGCCGACCTTGAAGCGCTTCCGGGCCAGGGCGCGCGGTAGAGGCGCCCGGATTTTAAAGCGAACCGCACACATAACAGTCACTTTAGCTGAGAAATCGGTATAAAAAGGAGGTTGGAGCTTGGGTCAGAAAGTTAATCCGATCGGATTGAGATTAGGGATCGTCAAGACATGGGAATCTCGCTGGTATGCCGGCAAGAATTATGCGGATTACATCCTTGAAGACTATAAGATCAGAAAGTTTCTCAAAAAGAAACTCTATCATGCCGGTATTTCCCGGATTGAAATCGAAAGATCATCCAAGCGTGTTCGGCTTCGGGTTTTCACGGCAAGACCCGGAATCGTTATCGGAAAAAAAGGCGCCGAAATTGCCCAACTGAAAAAAGAGCTTGAGAAAACGATGTCGTCGCAGGAAGTTACGATCGACATTCAGGAGGTTCGCAAACCTGAGATCGACGCGCAGCTTCTGGCTGAAAATGTTGCCTTGCAGATTGAACGACGGGTCGCTTTCCGGCGCGCCATGAAACGGGGGGTTACATCGGCCATGCGGTTCGGCGCGCTGGGGGTCAAAATCATATGCTCCGGCCGCTTGGGCGGGGCTGAAATGGCCCGAAGGGAGTGGTACCGTGAGGGGCGCGTACCGCTACATACCCTGCGGGCCGACATCGATTATGGTTTTATTGAGGCACGCACGACTTACGGCATCATCGGGGTGAAGGTGTTCGTCTTCAAAGGAGAGATTTTAAAAAAGGATCAACTTGAGTCGACAGCTAATGAATAATAGGAGAAATTGGACATGCTCAGTCCCAAAAAAGTAAAATTTCGCAAACAACAAAAGGGCAAAATGAGAGGTGTCGCCCGCAGAGGCTGCAACCTGGATTTCGGCGAATTCGGCCTGCAGGCGATTGAATGCGGGGCCCTCAGTGCCAAGCAGATTGAAGCCGCCCGTATTGCCATGACCCGCCATGTTAAAAGAGGCGGTAAAATGTGGATCAGAATATTTCCGGATAAACCGATTACCAAAAAGCCCGCCGAAGTCAGAATGGGTAAGGGCAAAGGCGCACCCGAAGGGTGGGTTGCGGTGGTACGTCCCGGCAGAATTCTTTACGAAATGGAAGGCGTGACCCGAGAAATGGCCCGGGAAGCACTCCGGCTTGCCGCACACAAGCTTTCGGTTAAGACCCGGTTTGTGGAAAGGAGCACGCGCTAATGAAAGCGAGTGAGATAAGGGAGTTAAGCCGGGAGGAAAGTGAGCGCAAACTTGTTGAGTTGAAGGAGGAGTTGTTTAACCTGCGATTTCAACATGAAATCGGCCAGCTCGAGAGCCCTGCTAAAATGAAACAGATTAAACATGATATTGCCAGAATGAAGACCCTGTTACGTGAAATTTCCATACAGGGAGTTCCCAATAACACTAAAACGGAAAAAGAATAGTCGCTGTCATGAAAAAACAAGGAAAAAAAAGACAAATGGTCGGGACGGTCGTCAGCAACAAGATGGATAAAACGGTGGTGATCCTTGTTGAAAGACTGGTACAACACCCGCTCTATCAGAAATATGTGAGGAGGCGGGCGCGGTTTTCCGCCCATGACGAAGGCAAT
>JBDRPF010000078.1:0-20054 GCA_043827325.1 Pseudomonadota bacterium
ACAGAGCATTGCTGTGGGAAGTAAAACGTTTATTGAGAAGATGAAAGAAGCCCTTGGGCTTAGGGCAAAAGGGAGAAAGATAATTTGCGCGGACGATACCTTTGAACTTCGGGAAGTGCTGCCGCCATATGGCAAATCTAATATACTGGATTCCGTGAACACATTTTTATGGGATTAACTATCACCATCCTTAATCAGCCACTTTTGCATGAAAATTGATCGATTACGACCGAAATACGAGTGCTTTTAGGTGTCTTTTCTTGATTTTCCAATATGTTACTGTGGCCCGACCCCAGGCAGGATCTACCCCAGGCAGGATTCCTCACGGAAACGCCCTTGCCGTCGGCTAATGTTTATATCCGCGTCTCACGACGTTGGATAGGATTCACACATAGGGGACTTTCACCCCATAAGTTCACGCCCATGCCGGGCGTACACAAGGTGTTTCACACTCGACCGGGAACCCCGGGCGGCCTTTTTCCATAGGGCATGTCGAGTTGAACGTGGCTAAAACACAGTCCGTATTGGGTTCCCGGCGGGTGAACTCTATGTTATGCCCCAATGATAAAACTTGACAAGCCGTACGCTATGACGTACTGTATGGGCATAGAAAATCCTTTAAATCAGAGGAGAATCATGCCGACACTAACAGCCACTGAAGCAAGATCAAATCTTTATCGACTGATTGACGAAGCAGCGTCTTCCCACGAGCCAATTATCATAAAGGGTAAGCGCGGCAGTGCTGTGCTTATTTCAGAGGATGACTGGCGCGCTATCCAGGAAACCATGTACCTGCTGAATATTCCTGGTATGAGGGATTCAATTCGTGAAGGATTGGCCACGCCAATCGAGGAATGTACCCAGGAACTTGACTGGTAATGTGGCGAGTCGTTTTCACAAAACAGGCTCAAAAAGACGCCAAAAAACTTTCCGCTGCCGGTCTACGTCCAAAAACCGAAAAACTGATTGAAATCTTGCGTAAGAACCCTTACCAAACACCTCCACCATTCGAAAAACTCTTAGGTGATTTATCCGGGGCCTTTTCTCGGCGAATAAATATACAACATCGGATAGTCTATCAGATTCATGATGCCGAAAAAGTAGTTAAAGTCATTAGGATGTGGACTCATTATGAATGACCAGGCATAACATTTCGCTTTCAGTCGGACTCGGCAAAGCCTCGCCGCTGAAGCGCCCGTGTTCGGAGCAAAAGGTAACAGATAATGGAATACATCAAGCCGATCACAAGAAAAATATCAAGCTTGGCCGTCCTTTTTACGATCCTGTTTTTGGCTGTTGGTCTGGTTCAAGCTCAAACAGAATGGCCTAAAATCGTTTCCTCTAAAGATGGTACGCCAATTTCTTATGAGATCTACGGCACCGGAGAGCCGACTCTTGTGTTCGTTCATGGTTGGAGTTGCGATGCCCGCTACTGGCGTGCGCAGTTACCACATTTCTCTGAAAGTAATCGCGTTGTCATGATAGACCTTGCCGGTCACGGCCACTCAGGTTCGGCACGCTCACAGTATACCATGAAGGCTTTCGGAGAGGACGTTCAGACCGTAATAGAAGCAACAGGTAGTCATAGCGTCATTCTGATAGGGCATTCCATGGGCGGCTCGGTCATCGCAGAAGCCGCCCGACTCATGCCAACCCGCGTTATAGGGTTAATCGGTATTGATACACTTGAAAACATTGAATATCCGATGACCCGCGAAGAGCTTAATCAGATGATCGCTCCTTTGGAAAAGGATTTTGGAAAAGGGAGCCGGCAATTCGTCGGAGAGATGATTTCATCCCAGACCGATCCACAGCTTCGCGAGTGGATTCTCTCAGATATGTCTGCTGCGCCTCCTGCTGTAGCCTTAAGCGCGATGAACGAAATGATGTCACAGTATATCACAAGGGAAGCGGCCAAAATATTCGATGAAATCCGCATTCCAGTAGTAAGCGTAAACGGAGATATGTGGCCCGTTAACTATGAAGCTAACCGGCGGCACATGTTTTCTTTCGATGCCATTGTTCTGAAAAACGCGGATCATTTCTTAATGCTGAATCGTCCGGAAGAATTCAACCGCGCATTGGAGAAAGCAATCCATATGATAACGAAAAAAAATTGAGTGAAAATGCTGTTAAGCAATCTTAAACTTCAAGTGTGAGTGACGTACGGCTCCGAACCTGTCGGTTCACCAGACAACAAAAGCCTGGCGGCTTTTGTTGTCTGGTGAACTTTCCGTTCGCCACAGAAAACTTGACACGTACATACATATGTGCATATTATAGGATGCCATGTTTGAATGGGATGAATCGAAGGCTAAAGAGAATAAATCCAAACACGGAATCTCTTTCGCCAATACATTCGCGGTCTTCGAAGATCCAAACGCCGTGACTCTTGAGAATTTTCGGCAAGGTGAGCAACGCTATGTCACCATTGGAATGGACGCTTTTGGCCGCATACTGGTAGTGGCCTACCCATGGCGAGATGACAAATTTCGGATCATTTCTGCACGTAAAGCCGTGCGCTACGAGGTAAGACAATATGAAGGCGAAATATGACTTTAGTAAAGGTAAGCGAGGTGCCGTTCTCCCTCCCTCTGGGAAGAAAGTTCGGATCACCATTCGACTTGATCGTGACATTATTGACTGGTTCCGGTCCAAGGTGGAAGAACAGGGCGGAGGCAACTACCAAACGATGCTCAATGATGCCCTCCGAACACATATGGAACGACAGGAGCAACCCCTCGAAGAGGTCCTTCGCCGTGTCGTTCGAGAAGAGCTGCAAGCCACTCAATAGTTTTCAAGATAAAAATGGTATCATCTGTCATTGATGGTGATATATTCCGTCTCAATATGGTATATTGGTGTTGTTACCATTCTCTTTGAAAAAAGGGCGCATTGAATTTCACAATCATATCCAGGTTGTTTTTGTGAAATAGCAATGTCTTTGGCTCTTCATTTTTCTCCATTCAGCTGTTTTTACAAAAACCAAATGATTTCATCAAATCGAATTGAGCTATTCCATCAATTAACGACGGATTGGGATAATTATCATCCAACCGATTGGGATGACCTTGTTAATCTGCTCGATAAAATCAAGAATAAAAAGAAAGCGTCGATAATCCCTTGCGGTGAGGATGCTCTGAATTTCTTTGCCAGAGGCACAGCCTTTATCACTTTTAGTTATGGCATTGATGGGGTTACCGTAGAAATATCAAAATATGCCCATACAATAAGCGCCCTCTTTAAACCTTTAGGGAGTCCATCAATTCACTTTATAGGCGGAAATTTTCAACCGCAGGTAGCTTCTATATTCGATGCTGAATGGCATCGATTTCGGTTAGAAGGGATTGATGGTTGGAGCAAGTGGGATGATGGAAAGTGGTTTAAGGCTCTTTTTAGAAAAAAGATGATATCCTTTTTCAAAGAATCTAATCTTTTAACAAAAGAAGTATACCAACAGGCTGTTGTCATCGCGAAATGTTTGGGGAAATATTTCATCGATAATCAAATATCTTTGGTTATACCCGTAAATGTTGCCTCAAATCCAGGGAATATCGCATTAACGCTTGGTTTAGTACTGGTTACAGAAGCACTTGGAATTCATGTGTTGAATTCAAACCACGACTTTTATTGGGAATCTGGTAAACCGCTCTATGAGAGAGCAATAGGTGAACAACCAGGTATTCGAGATCATTTCTTTAGTAATATTAAAAACAAAACATTTTTCACATTGTTTAGATTGCTCTATCCTTGGAATGGTGCCAGGTGGTTACAAATCAACATCAATGTACGTCAGTCTAGAAAGCTGGTCACTAAATTTGGTTTTCCAGAGGAAAAAGTGTTTGAGATATCAACCTGTATGGCCGATACTTTCTTCGAGGCATACAGCAAAAAAGATGTGATCGATATCAGGCTGAGGATGGGGCATATCTTATCGAATGGGGAGGCGATCATGCACCCAATTCCGATTGCTGATCATCTGTCTATGATTGATGAGTGGATGGAGAACCAAACCCCGATAATCCTTGGGGCTCGACCTGGCCTGTCTATTGATCCCAAATCTGACGATTTGATCATTATGCTTCAACCTACTCGAATTGTCAGTCGTAAAAGGATTGAAAGAAATTTAGACTTGATCGATGCACTTTTTCGAAAAAGTGCGCTAAGGGAAGAATTTCAAAATAACCCAAACCGACAATTGGTTCTGCATATCACTGGCCCAGCTCCACAAGAGCATCAAGAAGATCTGGAAAAAGTATTATCTGCTTACAAAGAAATAATTAGAGCTTTGCCAGAAATACTGGCTAATCGAATCTTTTTAGCATTTTCAGTGGGTCATGAGACTCATGTTTCCTTTTCTAAAAAACAATTTCAGCCACTGACCATCGAAACCATTTACCGGATGGCGGATGCCGTTGTGTTCCCAAGCAAGACTGAGGGCCGCGGGCTTCCTATCATCGAAGCAAGTGCTATTGGGATTCCCATCATTTGTAGCCAATACCATCCCATTAATGTATTTGATGATGTGATTGGCAAGAAACTTCCCGAAGAATTGCGGATTCGCTACACTTTATTCCCCGAAGGCAAATTTCATAAGGCTTTTCTATTCGATGTAGCAAACTTGCTTATTCGCCCAAGCGCTAAACAAAGTGATATTACTCATAACAAAGAAGCTGTGCGTGATAGATATAGTCAGGCATCTTTTACGAATAATTTTAAGCGCTTGCTAAATCAACTTTATGAATTGGATAAGGAGTAGATATGCGTATCGGGTTTATCGAGGATACCCATTTTCACGGCGGAACACAAATATGGGTCGTGGAAGCGATACAAGCCTTCATCAAGCATAACCAAGAAGTATCCTTACTTGCCCCTGAGGGTAGCTGGATTGTTGAACAATGCCATCATACGGGTGCCGAAATAATTTCTTATGATTGGGATGAGGTCATTCATGAAGACTCGCGCAACCAAGAAATCTGGACAAAGGCACTCAAGGATTGTGATGTGGCAATTTGTACTGTACACCCGCCAAGAGAAGGGTTCCACTGCTCGGTTTTTGCTGCCCGTTGTATCAAGGAGGGTGGCCTAGAAACCCATCTGATTCCCAAAACGGGGACAATTGTGCCTGAATATCTTCGAGAATTCTATTTACCCGATGAGACTATTCACTCCTCAGTTATTTCAATTGCGGATTTCACCCGCAGATACTTAATTGAGACATACAATATTCCAGTTGAAAAAGTTGCTCTGATCTATCAAGGTACAGATACCGAAAGGTTTCGGCACTCCGATAGTGCCTGGAAGGAAGCTCAGAATCGTTATCCCCTTCCAAGAAATGCATCCCCGATCCTTGGCAGTATTGGTTCCTTTGAGCTTCGAAAAGGGCACCCTGTCTTGTTTGAAGCCCTCGGAGAATTGGTTAATAGCTCCCTGCCAAATGCTCATTTGATGATGGTCGGCGACGGTCCAGACGAAAAAATGTTAAAAGAAAGGGTGAAAGGCCTGGGCTTAGATCGCAATATTTCCTTTTTCCCATTTACAGATGAGCCTAACTATATTTTTGAGCGGCTCGATCTGACAGTTTTACCCAGCCTATATAAAGAAGGCCTCCCAAATGTTCTTTTGGAATCGATGTCGATGGGCGTGCCGGTAGTTTCGTCCAATATCGGAGGCGTATCTGAAATTGTTATGGATGGAGAAACAGGCTACTTGGTCGAACCTGGAGACAAGTCAGCGTTCGCAGATGCCATTAAAAAAATTTGGGCAAACCAAAATAATTTCCGGGAAATGAAGATAAAAGCGCGGGAATTGATCGTAAATCAATTCGATAAGGCAACTCAGTTTGAAAGATTCATTGGCCATTTTCAGGCACTTATCATTGCTAACTGAATGATAATCATGCTTTTCCCAGCAATGGTACGAGAAATCATCCTAAAATAATTTGAGGTAGCTATGTCCAAACCATTAGAAAAATCGATCAATATTGGGTTTATTTCATTCCGATTTCATGGAACCGACGGGGTTTCTTTAGAAACTTCAAAATGGGCTGAAGTTTTAGAGGAAATGGGGCATAAGTGCTATTACTTTTCTGGTCTTTCTGATCGTCCGGCCGATCGTTCTATGGTCGTAGAAGAAGCCCATTTCCTCGATGCAGAAAATCGTGAGTACTACTTCAAATTTTTTAGTTCAACAAAGCGGACCAAAGATGAAACGCGCTGGATTCATGCGAGAAGAGAATTTTTTAAAGAACATCTTTACTCATTCATTAATAAATTTAGTATCAATTTAATAATTCCCCAGAACTTGTTGTCTTTTCCCCAAAACATTCCGCTTTCAATAGCGCTCACCGAATTGATTGCAGAAACAAGAATACCTACCATCGCGCACCATCACGATTTCACCTGGGAACGAAAGTCGCTCTTGGTCAACTCAATCTGGGACTATATTACGATGGCTGTCCCTCCGAATTTGCCTTCTGTTCAGCATGTGGTCATCAACTCCTCAGCCAGTCATCAATTGGCTCGCAGAGTGGGTGTCAGTTCTAAAACGATTCCAAATGTGATGGATTTCGAAAACCCTCCTCCGGATTCGGATGAATATTCCTCAGATTTGCGCGAAACCCTCGGTATTGAACCCGATGAACTCTTTATCCTGCAACCAACCAGGGTGGTTCAACGAAAGGGAATTGAGCATGCCATTGAGTTGATATGTCGTCTGGGAAGAAAAGCTCGTTTCGTAATCTCCCATGCATCCGGCGATGATGGATTAGAATACGAAGCCAGGGTGGCCGATTTTGCAGGGCGGATGGGCGTCAGAACGATCTTCTCTTCGGAGAGATTTGGTGAAAACCGAGGAACAACTGAGGATGGAAAGAAAATTTACAGCCTTTCAGATGCGTATCCTCATGCTGACTTGGTTACTTATCCATCCTTAATTGAAGGCTTTGGAAATGCCTTTCTAGAAGCACTATATTACAGAAAACCAATTGTAGTCAACAATTACGCAATTTACGCAACAGATATCCGGCCAAAGGGGTTTAAAGTCATCGAATTTGATGAATATATCACAGACAAGACCATTCAAGATACACTTCGAGTTTTAGATGATCCCTCATATCAAGCAGAATTGTGCAATTTCAATTACGAACTTGCCTTGCGCCACTTCTCTTATAAAGTTCTTCGGAGTAAGTTCCAGGTTCTATTAGCAGATGCTTTTGGTACTAATGGGCAGTGATTTTGGTTCCAAAGAACAATCAGGGTTCTAAAGTTTTTTCCACAGACAGGAAAAAAATGACGCTTCAACCAATTGGAAAAATACATACACCTCACAAGACAAAGGAAGCGTGCCCGATTCAACCCGTTTACGCTTCCGAAGCCGAGGGGAAGGTCGAGGTCTTTGAAGCATACATACCGAGATTTGACATCATACAATCTGCCTCCAGCGGTTGGGTGGGTGACCGGCAGTGGCGCCAAAAGCCAGGCAACCGCGAGTAGGCAGGCAGATGGCGGCAAGGGCATGCACACTGATCCCAAAAGCCTTGCGGCTTTTGGTCCAGGTGATGTCCGGTGTTAGGGATTGGAGATAGACATGAAAACCATAGGCATAATCGGCGGTTTTATCGGTTGAAGTCGCACAGGGAAATATCATGTTTTCAGATCGTTCCAATTGGGATCTGGGTCCCAATTCATTGAGCGTGCTTCTCCAGGACAAGAAATCCGGAGGAGAAACGATTCTTGATTTGACGGAGTCGAATCCGACCCGGATTGGACTGGATTATAATTCCGAGGAGATTCTTGCCGCCCTTGCACAACCCCAATCGATGGTATATGAACCCGATCCGCGCGGTTTGATGCAAGCCCGCGAGGCAGTTGCGGAATATTACCGGGATGGGGGTGAGCTGGTTGAACTGGATTCCATCTTTTTGACCGCCAGCACCAGTGAAGCGTATTCGATCCTTTTCAAGCTCCTGGGAAATCCCGGGGACGAAATCCTTGTCCCGAGACCCGGATATCCCCTGCTCTCCTATCTGGCCTGCTTCGAGGGATTGCACGCCTTCTCGTATCCACTGAGATATGACGACCGAAAGGGATGGTCCATAGACATGGATATCCTGCAATCGCTTATCAATCCAAACACCAGGGCGATTGTTCTGGTCAACCCCAACAATCCTACCGGTTCCTACGTGAACCGGAAAGAGCTGGCAGAGCTTGGCGCCGTTTGCCGGGAAAACGAGCTGGCCTTGATTGTGGATGAAGTATTTTCCGACTTCAATGCAGCAGAAAAACCTGACCGGGTTCGAACAGTTGTGAATCACTCAAATGCGCTCACCTTCGTGTTGAACGGTTTATCCAAAATGGCGGGATTGCCCCAGGTGAAACTGGGATGGATTGTGGTGAACGGCAATCCTGATCTATCCAAAGCGGCCCTGTCGCGTCTTGAAATGATGCTGGATTTTTATCTCTCAGCGGCAACCCCGGTCCAGCATGCAGCAAACAGGCTGCTTCATCAGCGTAAAGTGATTCAACGTCAAATGTTTTCCCGAATCGATTCAAACAGCCGTTTCCTGGAGGATGAACTCATTAAAACATCCAACATTCGTTTGCTGATCCGGGAAGGCGGGTGGTATGCCGTCATCGAGATTTCCGATGAGGTTTCCGACGAAGACCGCGTTCTGCAATTGGTGGATCAGGACAATACGTTGGTGCATCCGGGATATTTCTATGAATTTCATAGAGAGGGATTTTTAATTGTCAGCCTGTTGACCCCTGCTGAAATTTTTCGAAACGGAATAACGAGGCTGACCTCTCGCTTTGGCCGCTGAATGGAACATCGTGATGCAACAGGCCCAAATTACCGCCTACCTGGCGCCAACGGGTTTCGTCAATCAGGCTGCAGCGGAACTGAAGCGGGTGCAAGCCGTTCACGGCAGACTGGTCATTGCCGAAGGCCCACCGCAAACGTCCTACTGGGCTCAGAACACCTGGCTGGAGCCTCGCACACTCCGGATACGGTCCATAACGGACGGTGCCAACGCCCTGCGTGACATCCAGCGCAACTGGATCATGTATTCGTTTCGCTGGCATCGCCGCTCCACGTTAATCCAGGAGAAACTTCCGCACGTTTCCGCACGGCCATTGCGATTCCCGGAACCCGTCCCTCAAAGCCCGCTGGGGTCCTGGACCTTGTTGGCGCCTGACCTCGTTCTGGCGTCAGCACGATGTTCAAGCGCCTTTCCTCACGGAGAGGTGCGGTTTGTGGAAAGCAACCAGGGGCCGCCGTGCCGTGCCTACCTGAAACTCTGGGAAGTGTTTTCCCGCATTCAAAAAATGCCGGCACCGGGGGATGCGTGTCTGGATGCAGGGGCAAGCCCGGGAGGATGGACATGGGCATTGCAGCAGATCGGGGCCAGTGTGCTGGCCGTTGATCGCGCTGATCCGGCCCCTGAAATTATGCGGTTGCCGGGCGTGACATTTCGAAAGGGAAACGCGTTTTCAATTCTCCCGGATCAGGATAGCCGCTTCGACTGGATATTTTGCGATGTGGCCTGTTATCCGGAAAAACTCCTTGATTGGGTCTCTGTTTGGCTGAATTCTGGGAAATGCCGCAATTTCGTATGCACGGTAAAGTTCCAGGGAAATTCCCATTATGGCGTTATCAAGAAATTTGCCGCTCTTCCGCATACCGCATTTCTCCATCTGTCGCACAACAAACACGAATTGACCTGGATTTCTCTCAATGTTTCTTCCCACAACGAAGAATGAGCTGAAGGCTCTTGGCTGGACGTCTCCGGATGTCATACTGGTAACGGGAGACACCTATGTGGATTCGCCGTTCATCGGCGTCGCGGTCATTGGAAAGGTACTGGTGGATGCCGGTTACACGGTAGGCATAATAGCGCAGCCGGATATCTCCGATGGAAAAGATATCGGCCGGCTGGGGGAGCCGAATCTTTTCTGGGGAATTACTTCGGGATGCATGGACTCCATGGTATCCAATTATACGCCAACGAATAAACGGCGAAAGCGAGATGATCTGACCGGCGGCGGTCTAAATATCAGACGCCCGGACATGGCGGTTATCGCATACACCAATCTTGTCCGCCGATATTTCAAAAAGACAAAACCGATTGTTATCGGCGGGATCGAAGCGAGCCTGAGACGCATCTCTCATTATCATTACGGGTCCGACAGTATCCGGCGGTCCGTTCTTTTTGACGCCAAGGCCGATATTCTAGTCTACGGAATGGGGGAAAAAGCGACCCTCGAACTGGCAGAAAACATGCGGCGCCGTCGACCGGTTACGGATGTCCGCGGAATCTGCTATATCGCCGCGGAAAAAAAAGAAGGCCACATCGAAATCCCGCCCCATGCGGAAGTTGCGGTGGACAGCGCCAAGTTTATTGAAATGTTTAAGATTTTTTATAAAAACAATGACCCGATAACCGGAAAAGGCCTTTGCCAGAAACAGGACAGCCGGTATCTGATCCAGAATCCCCCTCAGTTTCCGCTCACAAGCGAGGAACTGGACCATATTCATGAACTGGACTATGAACGAAACGTCCACCCGTATTATGCCGCCTGGGGACCGGTGCGGGCGCTTGAAACCATCCGTTTTGCAATCACCACTCACAGGGGGTGTTATGGCGACTGTAACTTCTGCGCCATATCCGTACATCAGGGGAAAAGGGTTATGGATCGGAGCGAAGCGTCCATTCTGAAGGAAGCATCGATTTTAACCGACCATTCTGAATTTAAAGGTTACATTCACGATGTCGGAGGCCCCACCGCCAATATGTACGGCATCGAATGCGAGCGAAAAAAAACCAAAGGCACCTGCCGCAAAAAACGCTGCCTGACCCCGGTCGTCTGCGATAAGCTGGAAATCAGTCATCTCCCCCAGATTGCCCTGCTGAAAAAACTCAGGCAGATGCCGAAGGTTAAAAAGGTTTTTATCGGTTCCGGAATACGCCATGATCTGGTGCTGAAAGATCGAACATACGGCCTTCAATATCTTGAAGAGATTATCCGGCATCATATTTCCGGACAACTGAAGGTCGCACCCGAGCATTCCGAAGATCATATCCTTGCGCTCATGGGGAAACCCCCCATCGAGAGCTTTATGGATTTCTTCCGCTGTTTTGAAAAGATCAACCGCAGGATCGGGAAAAAACAGTTCTTGACCTGTTATTTTATCGCTGCTTACCCGGGATGCACACTCCAGGACATGGCGCGTTTAAACCGCTTCAGCCGAAGGGTCCTCAAGTTCAAACCCCGGCAGATTCAGATTTTTACGCCTTCTCCGTCAACGCCGGCAACGCTCATGTACTATACGGGAAAAGCCTATGACAGCGGGAAACCGATTTTTGTTGAGAAGGACAAACGGAACAAAGAAAAGCAAAAAGACCTGATCCTCAAGGGGCGTTCCGGGTGACGGGTCCGGAAGAAGAAAGCGGGAGGACAGGTCTTCATTCTTGACATAATTTTATGGAAAGTGAAGAATGAAGACCTGACCCTTATGTCTTTTTTATGGCAACGGATATAGTAATCCGATCAGGGGGTCAACCATGAACGAAGACGGATAGGAACGGAACAGGGAGCCCCTTCACAGGCCCACCCTTCCACACAACCGGACGTGCGGATCACGTATCCACCGGTCTCCGCTTCGCTAAAACTACGACGGGACAGGTCGTGCAATTTCCCCGCGATTCATTGCCCGCCGGTGACGCCTGTCGTTCTGCTGAAAGAGATGATAATGAAAAAGTGCCCCTTCTGCGCCGAAGAAATTCAAGACGACGCTATAAAGTGTAAACACTGCGGTGAGTTTTTGGATGTCTCCCACCACCCGCGCTTTTCACAGGAAAAGATTAAATGGTATTTCCGAAAATCCTTTATTGTCATGGCGGTCTTTTGTGTGGGGCCCCTGGCGTTGCCGCTGATTTGGTGGCGCCCACAAACGACGCGGGCATGGAAGATCGGACTCACGATAGGAATCCTTGTTCTCAGTTGGATCTTGTTCCAAACCACGATGGAATCCATTCGTGCTCTCAAGGAGTATTACAAGCTAATTGAAGGACTGTGAAATGAACGAACTAAAACAATTTGCTATTGGTGGGGCCGAGGGGATCCTGGTTGAGCATCTTTGCAAGATGAGCAATCGACACGGTCTTATCGCCGGGGCAACCGGCACCGGAAAGACCGTCACCCTGCAGATTCTGGCCGAAGGTTTTTCCCGTCTGGGGGTACCTGTTTTTACCGCGGACATCAAAGGCGATCTCTCCGGCCTGTGCAGTGCCGGTTCTCCTCACCCGAAGATTGACGAGCGGTTGTTGAAGATCCCTCTGAAAGGAAGACCGCTCCCTGTTCAGCGCACCTTGATTCGCCCTCCCGAATCCCGTATCGGTCCCGTTTCCGAGGAAGACCGCCAGGATCGAATCGAGCGTTCACCCTTAAAGGGCCGCTACGATATTGCTGTTAACCGCGAGTCCGCATATGAAATATTGCAGGACCGAGCCAAAGAGATGCAGGTTCAACAGGATGAAGCGGAAAGGAAAAAAATGAAAGAAAGGACCAAGGCCGCAAGCGGCGGAAGAAGGCAGGGCACGGGCGAAGCGTTTATCAAAAGTACGGCACGCGCTATCGGCAGCCAGATCGGTCGGCAGATCATTCGTGGGATCATGGGCTCTTTCTTTGGCGG
Organism: Pseudomonadota bacterium; assembly: GCA_043827325.1. Taxonomy (GTDB): domain Bacteria; phylum Desulfobacterota; class Desulfobacteria; order Desulfobacterales; family UBA11574; genus JBDRPF01. The sequence goes on from JBDRPF010000078.1 coordinate 12,694, forward strand.
CCGCCGGTAAAAAACACAGCGGTCAGATTTATACTGAAAAACAGACCCGGAAAATACCGATATGCATTTGATTGACAGCCACCGCCTCGGAATAATTATTATGGTAAGGTGAAAGCGCTGATACCTTTCATTTATTGAACGGATATTAACGGAATCGATGTCGGGAAAGAATCATGTAATGCAGGATAAGCCTGCCGCCGGTGTATCGTTGCGCAACAACCGCCGCTCTAAAAAGCAAGCGGCTCCGCGGGGAAAGATATCCAGACCCCTGGCGATCACCGGACGCGCGGCACTTGCCGCCGTCGTGTTGTCGGCCGCCCTGGTGCTCTGTTTGCGCTGGATCCCGCCTCCGACAAGCGCGTTCATGCAGCAAAGGAAGCTTGAAAGATATTTTTCGAAGAAAAAGCAGCCCGCTGTTCACTACCGGTGGGCCGGCCGGAAATCGATTTCCCCCCACATGCTTCTCGCGGTGATCGCTGCTGAAGACCAGAAATTTCCCCATCATCTGGGCTTCGATTTTGAGTCGATTCTGGATGCGATGAAGAAAAACAACAAGCGGGGGCAGCTGCGCGGGGCCAGCACAATAACCCAGCAGGTGGCCAAGAATCTCTTTCTGTGGTCGGGCCGAAGTTATGTGAGAAAGGGACTGGAGGCATACTTTACGATCCTTCTGGAACTGCTGTGGCCGAAAATTCGGATACTGGAAGTGTACGTAAATATCGCGGAGTTCGGGGACGGCACATATGGGGTGTATGCCGCCGCGGAAGCTTTCCTGAAGAAAAAGCCCTCGCAATTGAGCAGAAGGGAGGCATCCCTTCTGGCAGCGGTACTTCCGAACCCGAGGCGGCTGAGCGTGAACAACCCATCGCCGTATGTAAGAGAAAGGGGGCGTTGGATCGAAGGGCAAATGGAACAGTTGGGAGGGATCTGGTACCTGAGAAGTTTGCAGGGTAAAGCCCCGGGGGAAAAGACATGACGGGGCTGTACGACAGGCCGGACTCGACAAACAAACAGGAAAGGAGCGACAGGTGACCTCGCTCAATTTTCTTCTTGTCGATGATGAAAAGCCGTTTATTGAAGCCGTCGCCCGGCGCCTGCGTCAAAGAGGGTTTGCGGTGGACTGTGCTTTTTCCGGGATGGAGGCGCTGAATCGACTGGAAAAGGACGACACCGTTGACGTCGTTGTTCTCGATGTCAAAATGCCTGGTCTCGACGGCATTCAAACGGTTGAAACACTCAAGAAAAAGCACCCTCTCGTTGAAGTCGTCATGCTCACGGGCCACGCCGAAATTCATTCCGCCGTTGAAGCGTTGAAGTTCGGCGCCTTTGATTATCTAACGAAACCGTTTGAATTAAATGACCTCATTTCCAAGGCAAAACAAGCCGCTTCCAGAAAAAAAGAACGCGAAGGTAGAATCCTCAGTGCACGGATGAAGCCGTACATCTCGGAACGAGAACGTGACGAATTGATATCAAAAATATTGAAAACTTAATGGAGAACCGAGAATGTATGACAAGAAACCCTGGTTGAAGTTCTACGGCGATGTTCCCGAATCCATCGACTATCCGGGCATTACCCTCTACGAGGCGCTCATGAAAACCGTCGAGAAGGTCCCGGATGCCGTCGCGTATGAATTCCTGGGATACACCGCCCGCTACAGGGATCTCGGCGCTGAAATCGATCGGTTCGCCGCTGCCCTGTCCCACCTGGGGCTGAAAAAGGACGACCGCATCACCATCGCAATGCCCACCTGCCCCCAGGGGATCATATGCTTTTACGCCGCCAACAAACTCGGCGCGGTCTCCAGCATGATCCACCCGCTGTCGCCGACCGCCGAGGTGGAATTCTATCTGAATCTCAGCAAGAGCAGGTTGGCGCTGACCCTGGACGCCTTTTACGGCAAGTTCAAAGCGGTCAAAGATACGACCGGACTGGAAAAACTGATACTTTCTAAAATCCCGGATTACCTGAACTGGATCAAGCGGATCGGGTTCAAGCTGACCAAGGGCCGGAAGATACCACCGGTACCGGGCGACCCCATGGTCGTCTGGTGGCAGGATCTGATGAAGGGCGGATTCCCGGCGGTCCCCAAGGCTGAAATGGAAACCGGGGACATGGCGGTCATCCTGTACAGCGGAGGCACCACGGGAAAACCCAAAGGCATCATGCTGTCGAACCGGAATTTTATTTCCGAGGGGATGCAGGTCGCGCACTGGGCCGGCCTTGGGGCCGGAGAGTCGATTCTGGCAATCCTTCCGATCTTCCACGGGTTCGGCCTGGGGGTGTGCGTCAATGCCGCGTTTATGGGAGGGGCTAAGAGCATCCTTATACCGCAGTTCACGCCGGAAGACGTTGCCGGGCTCATCAAAAAACAGCGTCCCAGTTTTGTGGTGGGCGTCCCGACGCTGTACGAGGCGCTGAACCGAAGCCCGGTATTTCAAAAAGCCGATTTGAGCTGCCTGAAGGCCGCCTTTTGCGGCGCGGACCAGCTTCCCAGGACCGTAAAGGAAAAATTTGAAGCCATCGTCAAGCAAGGGGGCGGCAAGGTTCAACTTCGGGAAGGGTACGGTCTCACCGAGGCGGTGACGGCCATCATGGCCATGCCCCTGGCCGAATACCGGGAAAACAGCGTGGGGATTCCGTTCCCGGACATGCTGCTTAAGATTGTCGAGCCCGGCACCACGAAAGCCGTTGAGGTGGACGGGGACGGAGAGATCTGTCTCCACGGGCCGGCGGTCATGATGGGGTATCTGGACCAGCCCGAAGAAACCGCTGACGTCCTGAAAAAACATCCGGACGACAGGATATGGCTGCACACCGGCGATATCGGCAGTATGGACAAGGACGGTTTCGTGTATTTCAAACTCCGGATGAAACGAATGATCAAGTCCTCGGGCATGAATGTGTATCCGTCGCAGGTGGAGGAGGTTCTCTACCAGCATCCGGATGTGCAGGAAGCCTGTGTGATCGGGGTCCCGGATGAGCTTCAGATGGAGCGGGTGAAAGGCTTCGTGGTGCTCAAAGCGGGCGTTTCGCCGGGGCCCGAAAAGGAAAAAGAGTTCATCCGGCACTGCCGGGAGCACCTGATCAAGTGGAGCTGCCCCCGGGAGATCGAATTCAGAGATGAGCTTCCCAAAACCCTCATCGGAAAAGTCGCCTTCAATGAACTGGTCAAGGAGGAAATCGAAAAGTTAAAATGGAAAATTTGAAGCTGTTTTACGAAGTGGCCGAAAACCCTTTCGATTATGCCGGGCAGTGGAAGCGGGAACAGGGCAGAAAAGTCATCGGGTATTTCTGTTCCTATACGCCCGAGGAGGTCATCCACGCGGCCGGAGCCCTGGGTTTTCGAATTTTCGGGGCCGGGCCCAGCATCACCCTGGCCGATGCGCATTTGCAGGCATACTGCTGCTCTCTGGTGCGCGGCGCCCTGGAAGACGCCCTTTCCGGAAGGCTGAATTTTTTAGACGGGGTTGTTTTCCCTCACACCTGTGACTCGATCCAGCGGCTTTCGGACATCTGGCGGATCAACATCCCCATGGGACTGCACGCCGATGTGGTCATGCCGGTAAAACTGAACACCCAAAGCGCACGGGAATACATGACTGACGTTATCAGAAAGTTTCGAGACGATCTCGAGCAGAATCTGGGTGTGGAAATTTCAGACCGCGCGCTGACAAAATCGTGCGCAACGTACAACCGGATCAGGAACTGCCTCCATAAAATTTATGACATCCGGCGTGCAAACCCGGACGCGGTGTCGGGCGGGGATGTGAACGCCGTGGTGAAATCGGCCATGATCATGGACCGGGATGCCCTCCTGGAAAAACTCCTTCAGGTCATCCCTGATCTTGAGGAGAAAACCGCGGAAAAGAAATCAAACCGAAAACGCCTCGTGCTTTCGGGCGGAATCTGCAACATGCCGGATGTTTACGGGGTCATTGAAAAATCCGGCGGTACGGTGGTCTGGGACGATCTCTGCACGGGTTCGCGGTACTTTGGGGGGAGCATTATCGACATTGACGGCGACATCGTCGCATCCATCGCGAACCGGTACCTGGACCGGATTGTCTGTCCGGCCAAGCATTCGGGGCTCCGGAGCAGAGGCGAACAGCTGGTCGATGCCGTAAAGGAGAGTCATGCCGACGGTGTTATCTTCATGATTTTGAAGTTCTGCGACCCGCACGCCTTCGACTACCCGTATTTAAAAGACATGCTGGAACAGGAAAACATCCCCAGCCTGCTTGTTGAAATCGAGGACCGGCTTCCCGCTGAAGGCCAGGTGAAGACAAGGATTGAAGCGTTTCTGGAAATACTTCGTAACTAAGGAGAATAAAGAATCCGTGCCCAAAGGACCCGGCTTTGATATAACCCCTGGAAGGGGCTGTTTTACTTAAAGCCGTACAAGTTAAAAGTGTCTAAAGTGATCTAAAGTGCCTTGTGGAGTCGCTCCGCTCCGCCAATCTTATAAAATTGGCAGAATTCCTTAACTTTAGCTCACTTTAAACTTTATCCGCCACCGTACTTTGGCGGATTTAGTTCACTTCAAACTCTTGCAGCGATTCTTTAGGCAGCGCCGAAAAACTCTGACCTGGCCCAAGGGACCAGGTTTTCAAGGACTAAACAAATGACCCAACCCGTGCGGGAAAAAGATCCTGAAAAGGAAAAACGGAAAATAAAGTCCGCCAGGAAAATGAAAGAGATCATGACCGGTTACTACATTGACGCCCTGTCGGCCGGTCAGACCGGAAAAAAGGTGGCCTGGATCACCAGCGGCGGGCCGGTCGAACCGCTGATCGTTATGGACGTCATCCCGGTGTATCCGGAAAATCACGGGGCCATGATCGGGGCTGCCAAAATGGGCACCGCCCTGTGCGGCGAGGCGGAAGCCATGGGGTACTCAAAGGACCTCTGCTCATACGCGCGGGCGGACATCGGCTGTGCGGCCGTCGGCGGCGGCCCCATCGGCGGGCTGCCGAAACCGGACATGCTGGTCTGCTGCAACAATATCTGCGGCACGGTTCTCAAGTGGTACGAGGTCCAGGCCAGACATTTTAACGTACCCCTCTTTATCCTGGACACGCCCTTCTGCCACACGGTGTTTTCCAGAGAGGCCAAAAGGTATGTCCGGAAACAGATCGAAGAGTACATCGCCTTCCTCGAGCAGGTGTGCGGGACATTTTTCGACTACGACCGGATGAAGGAGGTGGGCAGGCTCTCCATCGAAGGGCAGCGGCTGTGGCAGGCCGTGCTGGACACCACCGTTCACAAGCCCTCGCCCATGAGCGCTTTTGACGCGTTTTTTCATCTGGCCCTGATCGTCACCCTGAGAGGCACCCAAACCGTCATCGATTATTACGAAATGCTGCTGGACGAGTTGAATCAAAGGATCCGGGAGGGGATCGGTGCCGTGCCCGATGAAAAGTTCCGGCTGTTGTGGGACAACCTTCCGGTCTGGTATCGCACCCGGTGGCTGTCCGACACGTTTGCCGCCCACAACGCATGCCTCGTGGCGGACACGTACACATCGGCCTGGTGCGGCACTCTGAAGTACATGGACGAGGCCGACTTTCTGGACACCATGGCAGAAGCCTATACCCGGATATACCTGAACATCGGCGTGGATGAAATGGCTGAAAACGTCCTGGAAATGATCGACAAGTACGATGTCGACGGCCTCGTGATGCATTCGAACAGAAGCTGCAAACCGTATTCTCTGGGGCAGTACGATATCCGCAGGATCATTCAGGAGAAAAAAAATTTGCCGACGTTGATCATAGAGTCGGACATGGTGGATGAGCGCCTTTTTTCGGAAAGCCAGATCCAAACCCGCATCGATGCCTTCATGGAAATGTTGAAGGCCGGAAAGTAAAGAATCGTGCCAACGGGAACAAGCTTTTCTGAACAATATTACCGCAGAGCCGCCGTTCGACAGGCTCACGGCCCTGAGTAAAGTCGAAGGGCAAAGATCGCAGAGGATTTGTTTCCTTTTTGCTTTCCGCTGACCCCGCAGGATAGGCTCCGTTATTTTCGGGACGGAGGAGGTCGGAAAGCAAAAACATACATCCTTGGGGAGAAAAAATTAACTTCTTGAAGTTCAATACAATATTCCCGTTATATTGCTTGAGCTATTTTCTTTTGCCGTCCACTCAACGGCAATAGAAATAATTTTCAACTCTGAGACCTTTGCGTCTCAAGCGACTTGTCGGGTCATAGCTCGAAGAGCGAAGCCTGAAGCGTGCGGTGAAACAATAAAAAAACACACCATCGAAATTACGAATTAGAGCACCAAGTGAATCTCTTTTCATAACGAAAGGATCTGATAAAATGATCTTCATCGGGATTGACGTCGGTTCCATCAGCACAAAATCGGCCCTGCTAAAAGACGGCGAGCTGGTTGCGGAAAACATTATCATGACCGGCTACAATGCATCCAAAGCCGCCCGGAACGTTTACGAGGGAGTCCTGTCCGAAGTGGGTCTTTCCCCGTCGTCAATTGCCGGGGTCGTGGCCACGGGGTACGGCCGGAACAGCGTGGAATTTGCGGACCGGTCCGTCACCGAAATCACCTGTCACGCTGCCGGGGCACGGTATCTGAATCCGGAAGTCAGATCCGTCATCGACATCGGCGGCCAGGACAGCAAGGTCATCGCGCTAAACGACAGCGGACGGGTATTGGATTTTGTCATGAACGACAAGTGCGCCGCCGGAACGGGGCGGTTTCTCGAGGTCATGGCACGGGCCCTTGAAGTCGACCTGGATGATTTCGGCGCCATTTCCCTTCAAGCAAACAACCCCGCATCCATCAGCAGTCTCTGTACGGTTTTTGCCGAGTCCGAAGTCATATCCCTGATCTCAAAAGGGGAAACACGGGAGAACATCATTGCCGGGATCCACGAATCCATCGTGGCCCGGGTGGTGTCCATGGCCGGCCGCACCGCTCTCGCCGAACCCATCATGATGACCGGCGGTGTCTCTCAAAATATCGGCGTGGTCAAAGCCTTTGAAAATAAGATCGGCAAACCCATTCTCGTGTCAAAAAAAGCCCAGATTGCCGGTGCCATCGGCGCCGCCCTTGTCGCTGCGGAGTAAAATAGCACCCGCCCAACTAACGGTCTGGAGGTCTTTGAATGGGCTGGAGAGAAACTGAAAGACGAGCAGAGGTCTAATATCATGAGGCGTGTATTCTATGGGGATGTGTCAGTCTTTGATGAACTGATGCACCGGTATAAGTGGAATGATAGATCTTAGCTGATGAGATAGGATCTGAGTTTACCTCAACGTTGCATAAAATTTGATAGTTTTACTGCCGTTTGTTTAGGCAGCTTTCTGCAGTATATCGATAAAATGCATCAGATCTTGG
>JBDRPF010000079.1:0-2306 GCA_043827325.1 Pseudomonadota bacterium
AAAACTCCTCAGCCATGCATGGGTTGCGAATCTGAGTACCACCAAGGATCATCTCTGCGGCGTCATAAATAAACATCAACTCTCCCTGTAAAATATGCGTCCAGGCCACCCAGCCGCGGAGTAGGTGGTTTTGCCGCATAACCGCCAGGACAGCTCAAACAATATCCGTCGGGCTGCCCGCGGTCCCAGTTGCGACCCCCACACGAGAACACAGGGGGTCGTCAATAAATGCCTGAGAAGCCGCAAGCCGGTATGCGGCCTGTGCCGCAGAACCAACGTTGGAAAATCATCAAAGCCACGGACCACTTTTCCCTTAGCTTCGGTATTGTCGACACGGCCCTGATTGTTTTGCAAATGAACTGCCGCGTCAAGCAATTGGGTAAACCGGATTTCGTAGGTATGCTCCGATCTCGTACGCTCATGGCCCGCCCTGGCGATTCGGTCCCGCTCATCGGTATGGGCCAGGAAATAGTTTATTTTATAGATCAGTTCCTCCAGGTTATCGAAAGTAACTACCTCGCAGCCCGGACTGTAATAGCGGTCCAGATCGTCAGAGGGCTGAGTCAGCAAAAATCCTCCGCACCCGGGAACTTCAAAAATCCGGGCCTTGATCTGGCGACTTCTGGAGATGGACAAACCGTCAATAACCATTCCGGAATCACCGAAATTAAGACTGATGACAGAGTTTCGCATGATCCGCGGAATTTCCTCCGCCGTGACAGAGCCGTTTTCCCATCCATGACCGAAACAGGTAACTTCAATCCCCTTCTGCCGCAACCCGTTGATCCATTCCGCTCGGTTTCCGTAGCGTGATCCCACAAAAGACACGGAATAGCGGCAGTCACGTGCGGATAAAGGTTCCTGAAGCATCTTGCCGGCAGCCGCCCATTGGGTCAGATAGAAGTTGTTCAGGCTGTCCCGCTGAGCCCGCTCAAAGGCTGTTGCACAGGTCGTGGCGTAGAGATCAAAATGAGAGGCAATCAGGCGGGAAAATTGCCGGTATTTCCAGGAATCGTCAGTGGCCCAGTTGACTATCGTTGTGTTGCACATACCCCTGGCGATCTCAAACGTTTCAAGCCAAAGCTCGTAATGCATCAAAACACAGAAAATAACATCGGGTCGCTCTTTTTGGACCGTCTCGAGAAAAAGGCGGTTCAGATGCGCAAAATCCGCATAACAATCACGATCCAGGGTTTCAAAAAAAACCACGTCGTGACCGATGGCTTTCAGTGCCGACAGAAAATTGGAAAACTCGTACCCATGTCCTCGTTCACGCTTCCCATAGTTGTATTCGCCGAAGGCGCAGAGAATCTTCAATATTTCAAATCACTTTTCTTTCGACTTGATTGCTGTGACATGGTACCCCACGGTAAAGTGCTTTTGCTGGTCGAAGCGATCCAGAAAACTGCAGATGATCGGAATAAATACACCAAGAATCGGAAGGCAGATCAGCCATAATGGCGCCCACAACAACATCGACAACCACCCTATCTGTAGCCTCGTAGGTATAGAAAGCTGAAGGAATCTCAGGGATTCCTGAGAAAAGAATTTGAAGAAACCTGCGTTTGGTTCCACAGCCAGATTTTCAAAACCTGCATCGACGAGATTCTTCTGATACCAGAAAGGCGTAAAACCTCCATAAAAATGGTAGGGTTCCTGATGAATGCCTGAACCTAAGGGTGCGGTCATGATCAATCTACCACCCGGTTTCAAAATGCGAGCAATTTCTTTCACAACCTCGATAGGTTCCGGAACATGTTCTATCACTTCTGTACACAGGACAACGTCGAAACTTCCATCGGAAACCGGAATTTCCGTTGCATTGCAAACGTAATCAATCCGACCGTATGAACCAAGATTCAGTTGTTCGTCCTTCAATGCCTTAAAATCCTGGGCCTCGTAGCGGCAGTGCTCAAAGAACTGCCTGTAAGGACAGGACCCGGCGCCGATGTCCAGAACCCTGGATCCGGAAGGCACAAGGGACGCCTGTCGCGCAACCCAGGCGTTTCTTTCCAGTTCATTGAAGGCGAAAAGCCGCGTGCTTATGAGAAATTTTATTAACCGGTTCATGACTTTTGTCTTCGCCATCGACTCTCTTCAACAAAGATGGTGTTGACATGTGTATCCGCATAAGGGAAAAAACCATTTCGTGAAAAGATTTCAAAGATAGCTTCCTTCTTTTTTCCTTCACCCTTTTCCGAATACGTTAAAGTTTCGACGCAAAAAGCCGTCGGTCGAAAACGACCGAAGTCAATACTGGACACCACAGCTTCATCCAGGCCTTCGACATCAATGGACACAAAATC
>JBDRPF010000080.1:0-72717 GCA_043827325.1 Pseudomonadota bacterium
CAACGAAAAAAGCTTTGACAAGATCCACAACCTTAGCGCTGAAGACAACGCCCGCGATCCCCTTTGCCGCAGCGGACACCCTCTCCGACGGTGAATAATCCTTTGCCGATATGCCGATATTTCGCGAAAACCACGTCGATATCTTGTAGATGAGGCCGAGCAGGAAGACTGCGAGAGAGGCATAAAGAAGCAGATTAAAGATCATGTAAAGAACCTCCTTTATTCCGCAAAAAAAAGAAAGCGCCGATGAAACGCGGCATTTGAGGGCGGCTGAGACTGGCCATCCAAACTTTAGCCTAGTATATAGTGCCCCTGGGTTTGTCAAGGGAAATATTGCCGACAAATTCCCGGCATTGAGTGTTGCGTGATCATGGGTATATTTGAAATTTTTTACTCAAGTTTCGCGCCCTGATTTCGATCGAATGACAGAACACGGGAGGACGCGATGGTATTTTTTAAAGGCAAAATATGTGTAAACAATGGCTACAGCAGGTGTATTTTTTGGCAACAGCTGAATAACTGTTTGATTTTAATTGATTATTGATTTTTCCCCCCTGGTTTTTCCGCGCCGGGTGTAGCCGATTTAATCACTTTCTCTTTCCCCCCATTCCCTTTGCCGCGTGATCCGGTCAGACAAGAAAACTATAAATTTAATAAAATCAATATGATAAATGAAAATCCGCAAACAGTGAACATTCTGGCATGCCGGTTGCAATTGAGAAGAACAACAAAAAGGAAAAACACGAATTTAACAGTTTCACATCAACAAGGAGGTAATAAAATGAAATCAAACGTTAAAATAAATCGGAATAGGGAAAGGCCGGAATGGGTTGAGCATCTCAAATCACGTTACCCGGGTTCATCCCGGCCGTGCCGCCATGCAGTAACCGGAAACGTCAGCGTTCCGAAAATCTGCGCGCTCAACTATGAATGCTTCCACTGTGCGTATGACCAGATGCTGGACGAACCGGTGTGGATGAATATGGTCAGGTTCAATTCAGATTCGCTGCCTGTTGCGGCGTAAGCGTTTTTGGGACCGTTCCTTAAGAGTTTAGATGGGTTCTCCGACATCACAATCAGCACCGGAATGAAAATTCACGGGCACGGATAAGGAGGTAAACGAGATGAAAAGAAAAAACGAAAAAAAGCGAGTTATCGGATTCCAGGTGCTCGAAGACGAATGTATCTGGATGAAGGCTGGAATTGTTAATTTCCGGTCATGCGATAACGCCTATGACTGCAACAATTGTCCCTTTGACAAGGGACTGCGACGCACATTGAGCTCCGGTGACCTTCCCGGGACACGGAAGAAAGAACCCGAGTGGGTGGAACAGTTAAAAACACGCTATCAGGGCTCTGAGCGACCGTGTCGCCATAGCCTGACCGGACGTGTCGAGGCCCCGAAAATCTGTCCGATGAACTATGAATGCTACCACTGTACATTCGACCAGATGCTGGACGAACAGGATCTTTCGGAACTCAACGCGGAACCCAGCTACGTCCTGGCATCAGGATATCGGATCGCCGACGGTTACTATTACCACATGGGACACAGCTGGGCGCGTTTTGAGCATGGCGGAAGAATCAAGGTCGGGTTTGACGATTTTCTGGTCAAGCTGTTCGGTGGCATGCATTCTCTGACGCTGCCCCCGCTTGGGGCGACGTTAAAAAAGGATCAGATTGGCCTGACGTTCAGCCGGGATGACAACAAGGCTGCGACACTGTCTCCCGTGACCGGCACGGTCCTTGCCGTAAACCACAAGGCGCGGGAGCATCCGGAGATCACGCACGAGGATCCCTACCATGAGGGCTGGCTCTACGTCCTGGAGCCGGATATGCCGAAGAAAAACCTCAAGGGGCTCTATTACGGTCGAGAGAGTATCCATTGGATGGACAGGGAGAGTCAGGCCCTGCTGAAGCTCATGGGGCCGGAGTATGAGAATCTGGCGGCCACGGGTGGTGAAACAATCAGCGACGTGTACGGTGATTTCCCGGAGATCGGATGGGACAATTTGACGAAAATGTTTCTCAAAACCGAGAAGCTGTAACCGGATTTTTTGATCCGCTCAAAGACTGTGCAATGGGGCTCGGGTCTTTTCGGAGCGAAAGAACTCGCTTCGAAAGAGGCCGGAGCCCCGGTTGTTTCTGCCGTCCGACCTGTTATCAAATTCTTACTTGAGATACGTCGAGCAATACCTGCAAAGGTAGAAAGGAGTTGCGTCAAGATCCTCGATTCCTCCCGAAAAATGCATGAGACATTTTTTTTCGTCGCAGTGAAAGAGATTGAAAAGGTGTCCGAGTTCATGTAGGGCGACTTTCGCGGCCCTTTCGTAGTAGAGTGAAGCCGGGGGGGAGGATCCGTCCGGATTTTTGCTGAGTCTGAACAGGGAAACGAGGGCGAATTTCCCTCCTTGTTTTGCCTCGCCGAAGACGTGGGTAAAAATGGGAACAAAGAGGTCCTGATTCAACACCCCGACAACTTTTTCATAATCGTTGAAGTCCGTGGATTCAAATTTCTGAAGGATTACACCCGCATTGTATTGAAGCCTTCTTTCATCCAGGGCAAAATCAGGAGTTTCCAAAGCCGGAAGGATGTCGGCGGGAATCTTGAAATAAGCGGCAATATTGGCCGCTATGATCTTTAAGGCAAGTTCGGGGACTTCTCCGAAAGGCACGACGCCGATGAGTCTTTCTTTTGAGTTCATGAAACAACAACCCAAACGACCTGGAAAAAAGAAGGCTAAGTACTTCTTTTCAAGCTATACCGCTTGATCATTTTGTGCAGTGTGACCCGATTGATTTCCAGAACCTTGGCGGCCCGGGATACATTCCAGTCATTTTTTTCAAGAATCTGCCGGATATGCTCCTTTTCCATTTTACGCAAGGGCAGCGGTGTTGATGCCGGGGCAGGAGAAGGCTGAAGGAAATAAAAATCTTCGATACCAAGGGTCCGGGATTTGGAAAGAACAACAGCCCTTTCAATGGCATTTTCCAGTTCCCTCACATTTCCCGGCCAGTCGTAGCTTTCCAGGAGCGCCATGGCGTCGCGCGTTACACGATCGACCTGTTTGGTGGTTTCGTGACTGTATTTTTCTATAAAATGCCGGGTGAGCAGAGGGACATCCTCCTTGCGATTTCGCAACGGGGGGATATCGATCTTGATGACATTGATTCGGTAAAAAAAATCCTCCCTGAAGGTGCCCTCGGTGATACCTTTTTCAAGATCCCGCCGAGTGGCCGATATCAACCGGAAATCGACATCAACCGGCTCACGGCTTCCGATGCTGGTTATTTTCTTTTCTTCCAGAACGCGGAGAAGGTCCACCTGCATTTTTGAGCTGATCTCCCCGATTTCGTCCAGAAAGAGGGTTCCCCCGGAGACGACTTCCAAAAAGCCTTTGCGCGCGTGGGTCGCACCGGTATATACGCCTTTCTGATGTCCAAAGAGTTCGCTTTCCAAAAGGGTGTCGGGTATGGAGCCGCAGTTGATGGCGATAAAGGGCAGTTGGGCGCGAGGGCTTTTTGCGTGTATGGCTTTCGCCACCAGTTCCTTTCCGGTGCCGGTTTCCCCGATCAACAGCACGGAAGCATCGCTCTGGGCAACCTCGGGAATCAGATCGAAAACAGCCTCCATGGAAGGAGATTGCCCGATGATGTTGTCAAAACGGGTTATCTTCTCCAGGCGTCCTTTCAGATATTCGTACTCGGATGCCAGCTTCTGTTGATGGGATATCCGTTCCATGACCAGGGAGAGCTGGTCCGGCTTGAACGGTTTCAGCAGATAGTCGCTTGCCCCGATCCGCATGGCTTTCACGGCCGACTCGATGGAGCCGTAAGCGGTGATAATGACGACCAGGGTGTCCGGATATTCATCTTTTACTTTTTCCAGGAGTTGCAGGCCGTCCATCCCGGGCATCTTTATGTCCACAAACAAAAGCCGGAAAGGATCCTTTTTCAGCTTGTCCAATGCCTCGAATCCGGATGAAGCGGTTTCAACCGCGTGGCCGTATTTTTTGAACCAGTGGAAAAGAGATTCCCGGACGATGAGTTCATCGTCCACGACCATTATATTCATTTTTTTATCCACATTCTTCCTCCATAAATACTATAATGTGGGAAAATCCAGGATAAACGAAGTCCCGACGCCGACCTCGCTGTTGATTTTAATCTTTCCTTTGTGGTTTTTTACAACGCCGTAGACGATGGATAATCCGAGCCCGGTGCCTTCTCCTTCTCCCTTGGTCGTAAAGAAAGGGTCATAAATGTGATCCTGGATTTCCTGGGGGATTCCGTATCCTGTGTCCCGGATTTCAATTCTGGCTTTCTTTGAGGATTCTTCCAATTCGGTAATTACCGTTAACCGGCCCACTCCGGCCCCGAGCATTGCCTCGATGGCATTGAAAATCAGGTTGAGAAAGCACTGCTGTAACTGATATAAATCTCCTTCGATCATTAAAAGCCCCGGATACAGCCGGGTTTCCAGTTGAATATTCCGGAGTTTCAACTTGTGACGGGTCAATGTCAAGACCGACTCGAGCACCTCGTTCAGATCAATATTCCTGTACTCCATGCTGGACTCACGGGAGAACGAAAGAAGACCGGAAACAATGTTGCCGCAACGTTCCAGTTCGGTAGACATCAGCGACAGATGCTTTTTGAAGTGTTCCAGGTCTTCAGGGGTCGGCTTTCCTTTGGCTAACGTGTCCTCCATTAAGGTGCTGAACGTCAGCAATCCCTGGATGGGGTTGTTGATCTCGTGGGCACAACTTGCCGCGAGTTTGCCCAGGGAGATCAGACGATCTTCCTGAACCAGTTTCTGAAGGTCGGATTTCAACTCCCCGATCCGTTTATCCCACCGGCGTGAGAATTCTTCTGTTACATCCCGCCAGAATTCGATGACCTGAACGACTTCACCCTCCTGATTTTTTATCGGATACGTCGTCATGTTGCAATATTCCTGCTTGCCGCCCGGTCCCGGGTGGTCATGTATGACGTGGGCGTTTTTGCCGGTCCTCAGCGTTTCCACCATGGGGCATTTCATCCCGGGATATGCACTCGAACACGGGACATTGAGTCCATGGGAAATTTTGTAACAATGTGAGCCAATGACCTCCTCTTTGGATTTTTTGACCGTGCTCAAATAGGCGTCATTTGTTTCGACGATGGTGAAATCCGCATTCAAAATGACAATTGCCGCGGTGCTCTGCTGAATGAGAAAATTGGAAAACATTTTCTCTGTGATGAGTTCATGTTCTCTTGATTTCAGGTCTCGTTCCGTAGTTTTCAAGCGCTGGTTCATGTTGAAAAGGTTTCTCATGAGCCTGCCGACATTGTGTTCCAGCACGCCGACGCCTTTGGGCCTCAATCGTACGATCTCAAGGAGAACGTCTCGGCTGCCGGTGAGCTCAAGGATGCTGTCGAGATCTTCGATCTGGAAGAGGTCGTGGAAATTGTTTGTGGTGAATATCCCCATTTTTTTGGCTAGTGAAAGGCCTTCGGCCGCAGGATCGATGTCGCAGACACCTACGATGTTGATATTCAAAAGCGGAAAGGGTTCGTTTCGCAGCAATTCTAAAAAGAACTTACAGGTCCTGCCGCCGCCGACAATGGCCAGATTAATGGAGAAAGCCATCACGTCCGTAAGAAAGCTCGATTTCTCCAAGAGGTTTTCCAGTGTTTCATTTTTTTTTCTCATGGGTTAACCTCCTTTTTTACAGCCTCTCGAAAAGCTGCCGGTCAAACCGTATCAAAAGCAAACGGTTCCCGACATAGAATATCATGGAACGCTTTCGGGAGGAAGATAAATCTGTTGAATCTTTTCCCTGTTTTGAATTATAAAGACCGCATTTGTTTCGTCCGGATTTTTTACCAAATAAAACAAGAGGAGAATGACGATGCCCAAGAATGTTCTCATCATCGGCGCGGTAGCGCTGGGGCCAAAAGCCGCGTGTCGCTTCAAAAGGCTGGAACCCGATGCCAATGTCGTCATGATCGATCAAAGTGATCTCATTTCTTACGGGGGATGCGGAATACCCTATTTTATATCCGGTGATGTCAGCGAAGCGACACAGCTTCAGGAAACCAGCTTCCACATGCTTCGCGACGTGACGTTTTTCCGCGATGCAAAGGACATCGACGTCCGGATCAATACCCGCGCTGTCAGCATTGATCGAAAACAGAAGACGGTGAGGGTGAAAAATATTCTCAGCGGGAAAGAAGAAGCACTTTTCTACGATAAGCTTGTGCTGGGCACCGGAAGCAAACCCAGGCAGCTTCCCATTCCCGGAACCCATCTTGAAGGGGTTTACACCGTAACGGATCTGCATAGGGCCATTGCGATAAAAAAGGACATCTCCGAAGGAAAAGTGGGAAAGGCGGTGATTATCGGTGCCGGGTTTATCGGTCTCGAGATGGCCGAAGCGCTTTCGGACCTGTGGGGTATTGAAACCCACATCGTGGAAATTACCGATCAGCTGCTTCCGGGAATCATCAGTCCCAACATGGCACGGATGGCACGGCATCACCTTGAAGAGAACGGCGTTACCCTCTACTTTAATGAAGCGGTCGAGCGGATTGAAGGAGAACGGCGCGTGGAAAGGGTGGTGACCGGCAAAAGGACCATCAATGCGGATATGGTCATTGTTGCTGCGGGCATCCTGCCCGGTTCGGACCTGGCCAGAGACGCCGGCCTCGAGATTTCACCCGCGGGCGCTATTGTCGTAAACAAGCGGATGCAGACCTCGGATCCGGACATTTATGCCGGGGGGGACTGTGTCGCGGTAACGAATTTAATCACCGGCAAACCGGGGTATTATCCTCTTGGAGGGCTTGCCAACAAACAGGGGCGTGTCATCGGCACGAACCTGGCCGGCGGAGATGTTGCGTTTGAAGGAAGTGTCGGCAGTTTTGTGGTAAAGCTCTTCGATATTTCCGTGGCCAGCGCGGGACTGAGCCTCGAGACAGCAAAAAAAGAAGGTTTTGACGCACTGAGTGCCTTTGTGGTCCAGTTCGACCGGGCCCACTTCTATCCGGAAAAGGATCTCATGTACCTGGAGCTAGTGGTGGAAAAGAGCACCGGACGGGTGCTCGGCATCCAGGGCCTGGGAAACAAGGGGGACGGCATGGTCGGACGGATCAATGCCGTGGCCGCGATATTGAAATACAGACCCACAGCAACGGATATCGGAAATCTTGAACTGCCCTATTCACCGCCGTTTTCTTCGGCCATGGACATTTTAAACGCCCTGGGGAACACCGCCGAAAATATCCTGGCCGGTAAAAACAGGGTCATCGATCCGGACCGGTTCTTTGACTGGTGGCAAAAGAGAGGAGACGGCGACACGCTCTGCCTGGACTGCCGGGGATGGGGGAACGCGGAACCTTTCGTAACCACGTATCCGGATCACTGGAAAAGCATTCCGCAGGACGAGCTGAGAAACCGGCTTGAAGACGTGCCGAAAGACAAGCGGCTCGTGCTGATCTGCAACACCGGTGTCCGTTCGTATGAAGCCCAGATCACCCTGGACCGGATGGGCGTGAAGAACACCTACAATCTTCAGGGAGGTGTGGCCGGTTTAAAGAAGTGGGGGCTCGATCTGTTGCAGGGGTCTTCAACATAACCTTCCGTTCTCCCCCGATGGGGGAGGACGGAAGGTGAAGGGGCGTGTTTTCGGCGACATAAACCCTTTCCCTTTACGCTGCCAGTTTAAAAGCATTTTCAGCGGCATTGCGAATTTCATCCGGCGTAAACGGCTTGTGAATATAATCGACAATCCCCAACCGCGCGCCTTCCACGGCCGTCTCGATAGTGGCATACCCCGTGATAATGATGACCATGGTTTCGGGCCCCCTGTCACGAA
This sequence comes from Pseudomonadota bacterium, assembly GCA_043827325.1. GTDB lineage: Bacteria > Desulfobacterota > Desulfobacteria > Desulfobacterales > UBA11574 > JBDRPF01. The sequence goes on from JBDRPF010000080.1 coordinate 7,860, forward strand.
TCGCCCTGAGAAGCTCAAGACCTTTGACACCGGGTATTTTCAGGTCCAAAAGGATCAGTTTGTAGGACGTCGCTTCGATCTTGTCCATGGCCTCGATTTTGCTTGTCGCCTGATCGACCGTAAAGCCTTTCATTGAAAGAATCTTCCGGATATTGTTGTTGACGGCGACTTCATCATCGATTACCAGTATATCTACCGGAACCGGCGCTTTCTGAATCTCGTCAACAGGTTCCCGACGTTCGATCCCCCCTGCCATCATTTTCGCCACGCGCACCTTGAGCTCTTCATAAGGTACGAAGGCAAAACCGTCACGGTCCAGGTTCAGCACATATTCCGGTCCGGTGATCGATGCCACCTCGTCATAATCGAAGGGACAGTCGATGCCGATGAGTTTTTCGGCATCAAATCCACCTGCTTTGGCCGCCTTTTTCTTTTTGGCCTTCAGGGTCGGGCATTCTCCGGTCTTGGCGCCGCCTTTACACGTATGCTCCAGTTTTTTAAAGATGTCGCAGACCATATTGCCCATTTCACAATAGTTCTCCAGCGTTTCAGGCGCTGCCTCCACAACCGGCATATCCGAGGGTCCAAGGCGTTTTACATAGTCTTCACCGGTGTATTTGGCCACCTCATCCGGGTCAAAAGGCATGTCGACATCGATAAACGCCCTTTCTTTTTCGCTTGCCGGAACCCCGTGCAGATCTCCGGTGAGGGCGGCTTCTACCGCGGACCTGAGCTCGTCCGGCGTAAACGGTTTGCAAATATAGTCCAGCGCACCCAATCGGATTGCCTTTACGGCCGTTTCGGTGGAAGCGTATGCCGTCATCATGACGGCTTTGGTCTGCGGCCATCGGCTTTTTACACGTTCCAAAAGGTCGAGCCCGTTGATATCCGGCATGACAATGTCGGAAAGAAGCAGGGAAAACGACTCTTTCTCCATCTTTTTCAGCGCTTCTTTTGCACTACCCGCCACGGCCACCTGATAGTTATTCCTGGCCAGAATCTTTTCAACATTTTGACAGATCTGCCGTTCGTCATCGACGACTAAGATTTTCGCTGTTGCTTTCATTTTTTCCTCCATTCATGAGAAATGGCTGGTTGTCGATAAATTAAATGCTCTGTTGCAATTCATAGAGAGCAATTTGTATGCCACATCGGGCTTAAAGCCTAACCGCTTGATATCATGCAATATGTTTTTAATACCGGGTTTCCGGGGATTTTGCGATGTATAAAAAAAACATACATTCGTTCGGTTTTAGAAAACAGTGGTTCAGGCGGGGCGGCCATTGGAATCACGGGGTCTTTTTGTGTAGATATTTTATAACGGTCTGATTTTAAACATAAAATATTTTTTCCGCCAGACTGCGACACGACCGGGAACATGGCGCCCGGCACGCAGGAGACCCGCGTGTTTGGGTGTATGAAGAAAATATTCAGGGTATATTTTTAGGTCAGGTTTGATCAAAACAGGAGGGGAATAACGAAGCCTTTAAAAATCAAATGACTTGTGGCTTGCGAGTTTTTGCCGATTAAAGCGAAAATTGCCGGGCGAATGAAACGAAAAGCTGTTTTAATCGCTTTGAACCCTGTCTCCCGGATTGCCGTTCTGCGGAAGACTGATACCGTGCTTTTTCATCAATGCTTGAAAATTGGTTCTTTGCAAACCGGTATTTTGAGCTGCCCGGGTTACATTCCATCTGTTTTGCATCAGCGCGTTTAAAATAAAATTTTTTTCAACATGGTTAACCGCCCTCTGTCTGATTTCTTTTTTGATTTTTTTAAGTTCCTCATTGGTTGCGGGGATATGACCGATCATTTGTGCGACATCGTCTGTATCGCGCAGTACAGGGAGTTCTTTAAGCGTAATTATATCGTTTTCGCAGAGGATGACCGCTCTTTCAATGGCGTTTCGCAACTGCCTGACGTTTCCCGGCCAGGCATACTCCGTTAACCGGATGATGGCATCATCATCAAAGCCCTTGATAGGTTTGCCCAGGCTTTGGGCGAACTGCTTCAGGAAATGATAAGAGATCGGCAGGATGTCCGTCTTTCTCTCTCTGAGCGGAGGCATCATAATCGGATAAACGAAAATTCGATAATAAAAATCTTCCCTTAATGAGCCGTCCGCTACCATTTCCTTCAGGTTTTTGTTGGTGGCAAAAATCAGACGGATGTTCACCCATGTGATGGATGACCCGCCAAGCGGCAAGAATTCCCGGGTTTCAAAAAAGCGCAGAAGCTTGCTCTGCGCTTTAAGGCTGATATTGCTGATTTCATCCAGAAAAATCGTTCCGCGATGCGCCAGTTTGAATATGCCGTCTTTGTCTTTATGGGCGCCGGTAAAAGCACCTTTTGCGTGACCGAACAGTTCGCTCTCCAAAAGGCTGCCGGAAAACGTTCCGCAGTCCACCGCAAAAAAGACCTCGTCCTTTCTTTTGCTGTTGGCATGAATGGCCCGTGCGATCAGTTCCTTTCCGGTTCCGCTTTCACCATATATGAAAACCGTGGAATCTGTTTCGGCCACCTTTTGAACCATGTTAATGACCTTTCGTATTTTCGGACTGCTCCCGACGAGCTGATGAGAAATGGATTTCAAAGTCACGCTTTGCTGCATCAGTTCCCGGTTCTGGGTCATGACTTCCCGCTCCGAAAGGGCCTGACGAACAATGGCACGGAGTTCCTGGGGAGTAAACGGTTTGGGGAGGTAATCGAATGCGCCCAGCTTCATGACTTCGACGGCAGAGGAAACACTGGCATAACCGGTGATAACGATTACCAGCGTCTCGGGGTATTTTTCTTTCACCCGGTTGAGAACTTCCATTCCCCCCATCGTGCTCATTTTCAAATCGGTGATAACGACATCAAATTTTTTTTCCGCCATCAGGGTCAGGGCATCATGCCCGTTCAGTGCGTATTCGACCTCGCAATCCATTTTGGAAAGGATTTTGACGCAGTTCTGACAGATTTGAATTTCGTCGTCTATGATCAAAATTCGGGGAATGCTAATCGTCATCTCTGTTTCCTTTGTTCACGGGAAGCCGTATGATAAACGTCGTACCCTGTCCCGGTTTGCTTTTTACATCGATGCCCCCTCCATTTTGTATCACAATGCCGTGGGTGATGGCCAGGCCGAGGCCTGTCCCGCTTTCCTTGGTTGTGAAGAACGGGTCAAAGATTTTATTCATTTCTTCCGGGGAAATCCCTTTTCCGGTGTCGCTGACGCGGATTTCCACCGCGTCGTCCAGCGGCATCAGCCTGTCCTTGGGAGGTTCCCTGGACAATTGGAGGTCCCGGTATATCAGTAAAACCGTGGGGATAAACGTGTCGAAATCGAAGGGCTTGAGGAGATAGTCGAGGGCCCCGATTTTCATGGCCTCCACGGCGGTTTCTACGGTTGCGTAGGCCGTCATCATGACGACGCAAAGGTCGGGATACTCCTGTCTGGCCCTGCGCAGCACCTCCACACCGTTCATCCCCGGCATTTTTATGTCTGTCAGCATCAGGTGATACGGCTGCTTTGACAAATGATCGAGGGCTTCTGACCCGGATTCGGCGGTCTCGACGGTAAAGCCTTCATCCTTCAGCCATTCCTTGATGGACTCCCGGACGATCAACTCGTCATCCACGATCAGGATTCGAAAATCCTTTCGCATCTGCGCGGGAACCTTGTACCATGAGAAAAACCGGTTTAAAAACGTCGTGGTGGAAATCGTAATTTTTCCGCCGGGTTCCGTTGCCTCGATCGCGTTCAGAATGAGATTGATCAATGCCTGCTGTATCTGATCCTTATCCACATAGACAAGCGGCAGGTCTTCCGCGAGTTCGGCATCCAATTTTAAATCGTTGAAAGACGCCTGTTTCTTCGTCAACACCTGACATTCATTAACGATGTCATTGATATTGCACGTCTGTTTGGCCGGTTCTCTCTGGCGGGCAAAATCGAGGAGGCTGCCGACAATCCTTCGGCATCGCAATGCCTCCCCGATAACAATTTGAAGCTCCGCGCAGAAGGATTGATCCGGACAAAATTCTTCCTCGATGAGCATGGCCGAAGTCAGGATGGTGGTGAGCGGATTGTTGAGTTCATGTGCGACACCGGCGGAAAGTCGACCGATGGAGGCCAGCTTTTCCTGCTGCATCATGACCTTCTGGATATTGTGATCGGATATCAGCCGCCGTTGATGCGATATCCTTTCGATGACCAGGGAGAGCTGGTCCGGTTTAAAGGGCTTGAGCAGGTAGTCGCTGGCCCCGATTCGCATGGCTTTTGCGGCCGATTCAATGGACCCGTAAGCGGTGATAATCACCACCATGGTGTCCGGGTGTTCATCCTTTACCTTTTCCAGGAGTTCGATGCCGTCCATCCCGGGCATCCTTATGTCCACAAACAGGACGTGATAGGGCTCTTTTTTCAGTTTCTCCAATGCCTCGAGTCCGGATGAAGCGGTTTCAACGGCGTGACCGTATCTTTTAAAATAGTTCAAGAGGGATTCTCGGATGATGAGTTCATCGTCAACGATCATGATTCTCATCTTTTCATCCATAATTTTTCTCCATTGCAGAGCAAGTAAGGCTATCGGGTAGGAATCGGAAATGCCTGAACATCACCACTTAAAACCTATACCGTTCAAATCGGGACCGGTCAAGCTGAAACGTAAAACTCTCCCCCCGGTTAGAGATGAAACTCAGGAAGTTCAATGATTTATCGGGATTCAACTGCGATTTGCAGCTGTAATGTCTTTTGCAAAAAAGAGGGCAGGGAATATCGGCAGTGTTATGATCGTTCTTTCAGATCGGCGACAGAGATTATTATCTCAGCGGCTTTTTCAATATTGTAATTACAGCCATCGTACACCTTTTCAGGTACCCAGTTTTTCGTTTACTTTTAACCAAATCTTTCTGACCGCATCCCCGGCCGCTGAATTGGTGTTATACTCGAAGATAGTCTGCCCCTGAACCATGGCTTTGGTGAAGATTGGATCAAAGGGAATTTTTCCGAGCCATGTTAATCTGTTATTCACGGCCTCTCTTTTAATCCTCCGTGACAGGTCCGGGTTGAGATCGAACTTGTTGACACAGACCATGGTCGGCACATTGAAGTGTGCGGCCAATTGAACGACGCGTTCCATGTCGTGACGCCCGGAAACCGAAGGCTCTGCAACGATAAGTACCGCACTGGCACCGCCGATAGCGGCAATCACCGGGCAGCCGACTCCCGGCGGGCCGTCGGTCAAAATGAGATCGAGATTTTCTTTTTCAGCGAGTTTTTTGGCTTCCTGCCGAACCAGAGACACCAGTTTCCCGGAATTTTCTTCGGCAATACCAAGTCTCGCGTGGACCATGGGACCGAAACGCGTGTCGGAAATGAACCATTCACCGCAGGTGTTCACCGGAAAGTCGACGGCATTTTCAGGACAGAAATAGACGCAGACACCGCACCCCTCGCACTCCAGGAGGCTCACTTCGAAATCGCCACTGACGGCGTCCCACTGACACAAATCCCGGCACAGGCCGCATTCCGAGCATTTATCTTTGTCGATGACGGCGGTATGACCGCTTTGAAAATCGTGCCTCTCTCTCAGCCTGGGGCCCGTAATCAGATGAAGGTCGGCCGCATCCACATCCGCATCACAGATCACATTTCTTTTGGCCAGGGTCGAAAATGCGGCTGTCAGACAGGTCTTCCCTGTACCGCCTTTTCCGCTTATGACAACGAGTTCTTTCATTTATAAAATCGCCCCACGATGTTATGCATCGTCCCGTTTAAAAGAGGGAGTCAAAAATGGAAATTTCTATACTGTAAAACGGATAATGTCATGGTATAATTTCTGAAACTTTTCCTTAAATTCGGGCAATGCCTCAACGATCATCTCTCCTCTGGAATACGCCTCCGCAATCCGGCGATCAAAGGGTATTTCCATGAGGACCGGCAGGCCCTCCTTTCGTGCATATGCCGTGACGGCATGGTCCCCGATGTCAGACCGGTTGATGATCAGCCCTGAAGGAATGTCGAGTATTTTGACGGCTTCAACGGCCAACTTCAGATCATGCAGGCCAAAGGGTGTGGGTTCCGTGACCAGAAGGACAAGATCGGTATTTTTCATAGCGGCAATCACCGGGCACGATGTGCCCGGAGGCGCGTCGATAATGGTAAATGTGCCAGGGCGGGAAAATGAACGAACCTTTCTGATCAAGGGCGGAGACATGGCTTCACCCACTCTCAGCTTCCCGTGGATGAATTCTATACCATTCCTGAAGCCCCTTTGAATAACACCCAGTTCACGACCGGCCGGTACAATCGCACCCTCCGGGCAGACCGCCATGCAGCCGCCGCAACTGTGGCAGAGTTCGGGGAAAGACAACACCGTATTACCGATGACCGCAATTGCCTTGAATTGACATATTTCATCACATTTTCCGCAGAAGGTGCACTTTTTTTCATCGACTTCAGGTACGGGTGTGGTGATGAATTCGGTTTTTTCAAAGGCGGGATTGATAAAAAGGTGGGCGTTGGGCTCTTCGACATCACAGTCGAGCAGCTGAACGTTTGAACCGATCGAAACTGCCAGATTGGTTGCCACCGTTGTTTTTCCGGTTCCGCCTTTTCCGCTGGCGATACTGATTATCATCGGGACGGCCCCATATCGACTGCAAAGAGATCGATTTTATAGCGCTTATTTTTCACAGCACCTGCCGGGCCGGCGCAGCCGGCAGGGTTGGGGAAGACCCGCAGCGCCCCGTGTCCCCGGGCAAGACAACTTATTTCTGTTGCACCATACTCTCAGCAACATCTGCAAAGGCCTTCGTGACCGGTGAGTCTTTATATCGTTCCTGAAAAGAAATTCCCGTATCGCCGCAGGAAACCATTTGCGGGTCGAAGGGGATCTTCCCCAGAAATTTTATATCGTGTGCACCGGCTGTTTTTTCACCGCCGCCCGAGCCGAAAAGCTCAACAACTTCCCCGCAGTGGGGGCATGAAAAACCGCTCATATTTTCAATAAGCCCGAAAATTTCCATCTTCAGGAGATTGCAGAAACTGATCGATTTCCTAACATCGGCCAGGGAAACCTCCTGAGGGGTGGTGACGATAATTGCTTTCGCGTCGGAAATGGTCTGCGCAATGGTCAAGGGTTCGTCGCCTGTCCCGGGCGGTGAATCGATGATCAGATAGTCCAGGTTTCCCCATTCGACATCGCCGATAAACTGCTTGATTGCGGAATACTTCATGGGACCGCGCCATATGATGGCATCGTCCCTGCTTTTCATAAGGGATTCAATGGAAACCGCGCTCAAATTTTTTGAAAAGGTTTTGGGTTCCAGTTTGCGGTTGTCGTTGACGGACAGCATCCCCTCGAGACCCAGCATTCTGGGGACGTCGGGACCGTGAATGTCCACATCCATGATACCGACTTTATACCCTTTGCCGGCAAGGGTCAGGGCAAGATTGACGGATACGCTGGTCTTACCGACACCGCCTTTGCCGCTCATCACAAGAAATTTGTGCTTAATTTTGTTCAAGGATTCATTGACCGATTCATCCTGTTCCGATTTTGTCTTTTTCTGTTTCCCTGCCGCATCCACACTTTCATGAATCTGTACCATTCGAGTGATCTCCCCTGATTATACGGTTAAAATGGCGTTACGATCTGAATTCCACTTCGCCTTCCATAGATGCCGTTCGCTTGCGCCGGGTGCAGCGCGAATCACACCCAGTGCCCCTCAACATTGGCCTCTTTCGAAGATTCCAGCGCACCGTTGTTATATTGTGAAACAGCATCCATGACCCGACCTTTCACGCCGGTTATGATACGAATACCGCATTTTGTCAAAACCTTAAAGGCTTTCGGGCCGCAGTATCCGGTGATCAGTACGGTTGCACCGGTTTCGATGACTGTTTTGCCGGCCTGTATGCCGGCACCCTGGGGAAGGCTGAGATTTTGAGTGTTTTCAATTGGCTGCCATGCCATACTTTCAGGATCGACAACAATGAAATACGGGGCCCTTCCAAAACGCGGGTCGATATCCGAAGACAGGTCTTTTCCATTAGCGGTAATCGCAATTTTCATTGTCCGGGTTCACTCCAATTTTTCGTCATGGTCGTAACCACCGTCTTTGACCCGGCTCACCGCGCCCACCACGAAAAGAGTAAGATATAGGGGACAGGACTCGGCCGGTCCCCTATGTGGTGGGGAGCATGATGGCGGGGTAAATTATTTTTGTTCTCTATGATTGAATTTGCGGCCCGGCATTAAAAACCTTTCTTGAAAGAGGTTCCCCTGAAGATAGGCTTTCAAAACATCCTCTGCGGGGCCGGATATTCCGGATATGATTTTGATTCCGGTGGCTTCAATCATTCTTGAAAGGTGGCGTGATACAGCGCCGCAAATCAGCACCTGTACGTCCAGGCTCCGAATAAACATGCATCTTTGTGATATGTCCTGTTCGGGCAAGTATGCTTCAAAACGGGATTCCCTCTGATTTTCGTTGTCGACGATTAACAGCTTCGCCGCTGTATCCAGAACTGGCGAAACCTTGTCCTCCCAGACTGAAACAGATATCCTCATGAAACATCACCGTTCGGAAACCTTTAAAGAAAGTTCCATTGGCTCCCCGATTTTATCGGGAAATTTTTTCAAATGTATCATTGATTCTATAGGATTCTGTTGTCTTCCGGCATGGGTTTGCGACACGCTAAGCCCACCGCCCCATTCTCTGCCCGCCACCCATTCCTCTTCCTCGATCGGTAAAACCTTGCGCTCTGTTGCCGCGGCCCATGCGCCCTCTGCAGCCCATACCCGGACCGGGATCGTCGGTTTCGACAAACAGAAAATAAGGGCACCGGCCAAACCGCGGATCAATCAAAGATTCTAAATTTTTTCCATTGGAACTGATGGCCACTTTCATAGATAAATATCCTTATATATTCGAGTTAGTGGTCGCAAACGTTTTTGCCGGTAACCAGCCTGTCTTCCAGATAGCTTGTCACAAGCGCTTCGGGTTCCGATTCAGGCGCACCGGTGATTACCTTTATTCCATACTGATCAAAAAGAGTTATCGCTCGATGCCCCATACCACCGGCAATTATAACGTTTGTTCCCAGGCCGCTCAGCCACTTGGGGAGAACACCGGGTTCGTGGGGCGGCGGTACGAGATACTCTGTATTTTTGATCTGATTTTCCTCAACTTCAATAAGCGCAAAGGCCTGACTGTGTCCGAAGTGAACCGCAAGCTTTCCTTCAGCAAAGGGTATGGCGAACTTCATGTTAATATTCCTCCGGTTGTTTGTGTATATCTGTCGATAAATAGAAAACATTTGATATATTTTGATCCTGTTCGGTCGCCCGGCAGGCGCGGAAAACCGAGTTTTTAAAGCATGTGAGGGGATGCGGTGTTCTTTCCAATCCCGGGATTAATTTCAAGCCGAAAAGAGTGTTAGAAATCATAGTCATACTCTTCGTCTTGAGCCGGTCTGACATCTTTCATCACCACCACCAGGGCCACTGGTCTGTTTTCCCTGTCCTTGGCCATGTTCGGAATCAATGCAACCCGATGGAACCCTGCTTCAGTAAACGCATTGACTGCGGCAGTGTTAAGGTCAGGAATTTCGGCGACAAGCTTTTCGATCCCGAGCTTGTAGGCAACGTCCACGAGTTCATCGATCATCACGCGCCCCAGGCCCCTGTTCCGGTAGTCTCGGTGCACAAAAATTCGAACGGTACCCAAGTGCCATTTCCAGCCGAACTGGCGACGATTGATCGTGGCATCGGCAATAATGGCGCCATTTTTTACGGCCAAAATGGGCAGCGTCTTTTCGTAATCGAGATTTTTTGACCATTTATCAATGACAAGCCGGCTGCCGACATCATCGCGCAGATACCGCGCCACTTCTTTATCAACCCCTTTGAAAAACTCATACAACGCATCCTTGTCTTCCGGCACCATGGGACGCAACGTAATTTTGGTCCCGTCTTTAAGGGTTGTTTTCTTTTGGTAGGTATTCAGATCTACTTTTGGATAAAAGCGAGTATCCATCATAAAGATCACCTCCTTTTCACCCTGTTAAGGTGTTATTGAACCGCTGCACTCCCCCCACATGGCATTTTTTATACCGTTGAGCTTCGTAAGACGAAGCAACTGTGATGAAAGTGTAAACAGCATTTTTCATGCCAGATTTTAATAATAAAAGCAGAACTATCTATAACTGATTGTAATTCGGTTAAATATGGTTGTATGGACTCTTTCCCGGATGGGTGGCAGGGTTTTGCATCGTTGCAAATCCGATATGCAAGCAATTGCAATTATGCAACCATGCAATAGTTTTAGCCCGGCGGGAAGAAAAATAAAACGCCATGAGCCGTACAGGGAGCGGGCTGTTCCTATTTAGAACGGCCGTTTTGTTTGGGTATGTCGAGATTGAGACGCTTGATTTTGCGCCAGAGGGTGGAAGGATGGATGCCCATTCGGGCGGCGGTTACCTTTCGGTTCCAGTTGTTTTTTTTCAGCGCTTCAAAAATGAGAGCTCTCTCTATGTCATTTAATGAAAAAGCGTTATCGCGGGAAGTTTCGTTTGCCAACCTGATTGTATCGGTTGGTTTCCGGCGAAGATTCTCGGGAAGGTGGTCAATATCGATCAGGTGATTTTTGCAAACCACCGTAGCGTATTCAATAATATTTTCCAGTTCCCGTATATTCCCGGGGAAGCCATGCGACATCAGAAGGCTCATGGCGCCCGGCGTAATATCTTGAATTTCCTTGCCGCGCAGATGGCTGAATTTTCGAAGAAAATGTTGTGCCAAAAGAGGGATGTCTTCTTTCCTGTTTCGTAACGGCGGAAGAACGAGTTTTACAACATTGATACGGTAAAAAAGATCCTCTCGAAACTCGCCTTTTTTAACCAGATTTTCCAGATTTTTATTTGTGGCTGTCACAATGCGGACATTTGCCTGTTCGGATTTCGTACTTCCGAGTGGTTCATAGACTTTGTTCTGGAGCACCCGCAGGAGCCTCACCTGGATTAGAGGTGAAATGTCCCCGATTTCATCCAAAAAAAAAGTGCCGTTTTCAGCCCGGGCGATACGCCCGGGTTTGTCCTTTTTTGCATCCGTAAAGGCGCCGGCCTTATATCCGAAGAGCTCGGATTCAAGGAGCGTGTCCGGTATCGCACCGCAATTTACAGTGACCATGGGCCCTTTTTTTCTGTGGCTGAGCGAGTGGATGGCCCTGGCAAAAAGCTCTTTTCCGGTGCCGCTTTCACCTTCGAGAAGTACTGTGGAGTCGGTTTCAGATATCAGTTCCAACATTCCGAACAGTCGTTGCATTTCCCTGTTTTTGCTGATGATATCCATAAATGAATGCTGACCGGCCAGTTCCTTTCGCAATTCTTCCACAACACTTAAGTCCCGAAATGTCTCCACCCCGCCGATGACGGTTCCGGTATCGTCTTTTAGAATGGCGGTTGAAATGCTCACGGGGATGCGATCCCCTTTTGAGTTAATAATAAATATGGAGTGATTGATGATCGGGTTACCGGATTCGATGGTCTGCAGCATGGAGCACTGCCGTTCACAGATGCTGGCCTTAAAGACTTCCCAGCAATATCGTCCGACGGCTTGATCTTTTTGGATTCCCGTAATCTGTTCGGCGGCTTTATTAAAGGAGGTAATCTTTCGGTCAAGATCGACGGTAAAAACACCGTCGGCAATACTATCCAAAATGATCTGTGTCTGGTTTTCCAAATGCTGTCTCATAAAAAAAGCCAATATTTTTAAAGCAGATTTTTGATTGGCATGAAACATGTCCAAATAAATTTGATTAACACACAGGGTATAGAACTTCAAATATTTTTGTTTCGGGAAGATGAGGCACAGGATTGAACAACGCTGAAACTGCCAATCATGGAAAATGCCACATCAAAAGGCCTTTTTTGGCTGGACAACATACCGGAATTCATATATGCTTCCACACCGTAACATATTGTATATTAATAAAAAAGTTGTGTAAAAACACAGCTCTTTCAGGCGGTTATTTTCTTTTGACGGAGTCCGTATTCTGATGAAAAAAGGGAAACCGTTCGGCGCCCCGGGAACGAATATTTCAAGCGACCAGTGGGTCAAACTTCTGGACCAGTTGAATATCGGCGCCTTCACCATCGACCTGAACCGGCGAATCACCTCTTTCAACAGCAGCGTTCAGGCGCTGATGGGTTTAGAAGATATTGATGTGATCGGGAAAGACTGCCGGGAAGTGTTCCACGAAATTTCCTGTCACGACAAATGTCCGCTGTCCGCAAAACAGACCTCGGAAGCCGATTCCTCCGATGTGGAAATCCGGGACGAACGGAATGCCAGCCACCAGATCACCCGACTCACAACGCCTCTCTATGACCGGAATCATAACGTGTCCGGATGTTTTACGCTGTTTTATGATCACTCACACCTCGCCAACCTCATCAACCGGATCCACTACGAAGAACGCAGCATGAAGATCATCCTGGACAATCTGGGCATCGGCATATTTACCGTCAACCGTGGCGGGCACGTGACCTTCTTCAATACGGCGGCGGAAAAGATTACCGGCTACAACCGCCGCCATGTTTTGGGAACGCCGTGCGCTTCCATATTCGGCGGGGATGCCACCGAGGATTTAACCTTGCTGATGGAGTCGATAGCCGATGGAAAACCCCGAACAAACCGTCAGGGAGAGATGACCACCCGGGAGGGAGAAACCATCCCGATCCGGGCGGACTACCTGCCGCTTCAGAACGAACAGGGGAAAATCATCGGTGGGCTGGCCACCCTGCAGGATCTGACGCTCGCCCAACAGCTCGATCAGGTGATCAGCGATCGATACACGCTTAAAAATATGGTGGGGAAAGACCCGTCCATGCAGAAAATTTTCGAGATGGCCCGGGTGGTGGCGGCCAGTGATGCCACACTGCTTATCGAAGGACCCACCGGAACGGGCAAGGACCTTTTGGCCAAGGTCATTCACTCTTCAAGCAAACGGGCGGAAAAACCTTTTGTAAAGGTCAACTGTGCCGCTCTGCCTGAAAACCTTCTCGAGTCGGAAATGTTCGGCTATGCCAAGGGCGCGTTCACCGGAGCCAACCACAACCGGCCGGGCCGTTTTCAGGAAGCTGACGGCGGAACGATCTTTCTTGACGAAATCGGAGATGTCCCGCTCTCCCTTCAGGCGAAGTTGTTGCGAGTGTTGGAAGACAAGGAGTTTTATCCGCTGGGAAGCCGAAAAACCGTCAAGGTGGATGTCCGTATCATTTCAGCGACCAATCGGGGCCTGGAAAAATTGGTGGAAAAGAGACTCTTTCGTGAAGATCTTTTCTATCGGTTGAATGTGTTGCGGATTGAACTCCCGCTTTTAAAAGACCGGCGTGCCGATCTCCCCCTCCTCATTCGCCACATCATGCGACGCCTGTGTGCGGTTCAGGCAACCCTGCCGCAGGGTATCTCTGAATGGGCAATGGAAGCGCTGCTCAGTTACGATTATCCGGGGAATGTCAGAGAGCTGGAGAACATCCTGGAGCACGCCTTGATTGTGAGCCAATGTGGCGTTATAGAACCCAGACATCTTCCGGATTATCTTCAAAATCGACTCGCTTCTCCCCTTGAGGCCCAACCGGCCGAGGAAGCATCGGCAGAAGGTTCAACGCTTCCGGAGCGGAGCAAGATTGTTCTGCTGCTCCGCCAGCACAACGGGCACCGGGAAAAAACCGCACAGGCTTTGGGCATCAATCGGAGCACCCTGTGGCGGAAAATGAAGCGATATGGCTTGGTTTCCTGACCCATTCAATTTAGGATTTAACAGGTGCAACAGTTGTTGCATTTTTGTTGCGCAACGGAATTAAACCTTTTAACCTATAGTTATTTATGATAATATTCAACGCTGAACAGTGACGCCTGTTGCAAAATGCGCAACACCTCCTTTCTTTTTCAAGACATCTCTCTGGGCCCTCATTTCTCTTAACCTACTCTAAAAACACCTAAAAATAAAAAAATACATGTTTGGCACGTTCTGTGCTAATAGAAAGTACCGTCGTATGGTTTCACGTAATTTACACGTCTTTCAGGTAAAAGCGACCATCAGACGGAGGCGTATTTGCAGCTGGAACAGCAAAGCAAAAAAGTTCTCGTAGTGGAAGACGAACCGGATATGCAGATTTTTTTATCCACACTTCTTTCGAGCGGCGGCTTTGAACCGATTGTTGCGGATTGCTGCGCTACAGGACTGCAAAGGGCCAGGAAGGACAAGCCGGTCCTCATCATCTTCGACGTAATGATGGGTGGAAAGGCGGGTGCGCAGTTGTACCGCACCTTAAAAACCGACGAAAGCCTAAAAGCGGTTCCGCTCATCATGCTTTCAACCATTGATCAGAAGACCTTCTCCTTTTTTCAGAAGACCCACGCCGCAGAACCGGATCCGGACGTTCCTTCACCGGAGGCTTATTTGGCAAAGCCTCCCGAAGCAGAGGAGCTTCTTCGTCTGGTTCGCCGGCTACTCAGAACCGGAGAACTCAACGGAGAAAAGGATGGGTAGCTTTGTTTAAGATAACAGATGGTTGAAGATCGAATCAAACCAACAAACAAAAGAACGGTCAATGTTTTTTAGATCAAACAAACTATTGGGAAATGGATTCAAAATTTGGAAAAGGGGGCATAAATGACCACCAAATTAGGGTTTTATATCTGTCACTGCGGCATCAATATCGCCGGCAAGGTCCGGGTGGATGAAGTGGCAGCCTTTGCCCGGGAAATGAAAAATGTTGCTGTTGCCCGTGATTACAAGTTCATGTGTTCGGATCCGGGACAGGAGATGATCGAAAAGGACATCAAAGATTACGGGCTCAACAGGGTTGTGGTGGCTTCCTGCTCACCCAGGCTCCATGAGAAGACGTTTCAGGGCGCCTGCCAGCGTGCCGGCCTCAATCCATACTACTTCCAGATGGCGTCTGTTCGTGAGCAGGTTTCCTGGGTGACCGAAGATGCGGGCGAGGCCACGCGCAAGGCAAAGACACTGGTGTCGGCGGCAATCAACCGGGTCAATTTCCATCAGAGCCTGGATGCCCGCGAGGTGAGTGTACATCCCGACATCCTGGTGGTCGGCGGGGGCATTGCCGGCATGCAGGCGGCTCTGGACATCGGAAAATCCGGTCACAAGGTATACCTGGTTGAAAAATCGACCACCATCGGCGGTCATATGCTGCAATTCGACAAAACCTTTCCCACACTGGACTGTTCGGCCTGTATCGGGACACCCAAGATGGTTGAGGTGGCGCAGAACCCGAACATCGAATTGCTCTCTTACAGCGAGGTCAAGGAAATATCCGGCTTTATCGGTAATTTCAACGTGAGGATCCGACGAAATCCCCGTTATGTGAAAGAGGGTATCTGTACCGGTTGCGGCGAATGCGCCAAAGTCTGCCCGGTGTCTGTCCCCAGCGAATGGGACGAAGGCCTGGGAAATCGAAATGCCGTTTACAGGGCTTTCCCGCAGGGCGTACCCATTACCTTCTGCATCGACAAGAAAGACCGGGCACCCTGTGTTGTCGCCTGCCCGGCAGGAATCAACGTCCAGGGGTACGTGCAGCTCGTGGGTCAGGGGAAGTACACGGAAGCGACCCGATTAATCATGGAACGGCTTCCGCTGCCGGGTGTGCTGGGACGGGTATGCCCGCATCCCTGTGAAAAACAGTGCCGGAGAATGGATGTGGATGAAGCCATTTCCATCCGTGATCTGAAGCGTTTTGCGGCGGACAATGCAAAACTGGACGAACTCGTGCCCCCCCCGATCGAGGACAGGCCGGAAAAAGTGGCGGTCATCGGGTCAGGCCCGGCCGGACTGACCGTGGCGTATTACCTGCGATTAAAAGGTTACGCGGTCACCCTATTTGAAGCGCTTGATGTTTTGGGCGGTATGCTGCGGGTCGGGATTCCGGACTACCGGCTGCCGTCGGAAGTCCTGGATCGGGAGATCACGTACATATTGGACCTGGGCGTGGAGACACGCACCGGTGTCAGGTTCGGATCGGACTTCACGCTAAAGGACCTCGAAAACGAGGGGTTTTCCGCTGTCTTCCTCGGCATCGGCGCCCACCTGTCTCTGGATATGCGTATCGAGGGAGAAGAGAGCGAAGGGGTTATCGATGCGGTGAAATTTTTACGAGAGGTAAATCTGGGCAGCACGAAAAGTCCCGGCAATCAGGTGGTTGTCATCGGCGGCGGAAATGTGGCCATCGACGCCGCACGGGTGGTTAAACGACTGGGCGCAAAAGACGTGACCATTGTCTATCGTCGCTCGGAACAGGAGATGCCGGCGTATCCGGAAGAGATCGAAGGTGCGAAAAAGGAGGCGATTTCTTTCGCTTACCTTACCGCCCCTGTCAGGGTTCTGGCAAAAGGCGGCAAGGTAGACGGCTTTGAGTGCATCCGGACCGAACTGGGACCACCCGACGCCAGCGGTCGCCGCCGCCCCGTGCCGGTCGCCGGATCGGAATTTGTTATCCCCTGTGACACGGTGATTCCGGCCATCGGACAGAAGATCGACAATTCATGGGCGGGCCGCGAGCCCGAAGTCAAATGGACCGGACGGACCACGCTCGAGGTCAATCCCTTTACCCTGCAGACAAATGTTCCTTACGTCTTTGCCGGCGGTGATGCGGTTACCGGTCCGGCAACCGTGATTGAAGCGGTTGCCGCCGGCCACAGGGCCGTGGAATCGATTCACCGCTATCTCAACCAGGAAGACATGGACAGCTACGCCGAGGCGGCGGCAATCCAGGAACAGCCGGGTCGCGATTGGCAGGAGATTCCGGACGATATCCTGCGGGAACCGCGGAAACACCCGGAACATCTGGACGCGGAAAGAAGTGCCTCGTCCTTTGATGAAGTGGAGCTCGGCTTTTCAGAAAACGACGCACAGCAGGAGGCCCTGCGTTGTATCAACTGCGGGGTTTGCTGTGAATGCATGGAGTGCGTGAGGGTATGCGAGGCAAAGGCCGTGGACCATGCCATGAACGAAAAGGAGATGGAGGTTAAGGTCGGCAGTATCATCCTGGCGACCGGATACGACATTATGGACCCCACCCCGATGAAACAGTTCGGATACGGAAAATACCCGAATGTTTTCACCGCCCTCGAATTTGAACGTCTCAGCAACGCAACCGGTCCCACCGGCGGCGAAATCCGGATCAGAGACGAAAACGGGGAATTGAAAAAAACGCCGGAAAGCGTTGCCATACTTCACTGCATCGGCAGCCGGGATGCAAACTATCACGAATACTGTTCCAGGGTCTGCTGCATGTACGCCCTGAAATATGCCCACCTCATCCATGAAAAGGTCGGGCATGATACCAAAATCTACAATTTTTACATTGACATGCGTTGCTTTGGAAAAGGGTACGAGGAGTTTTACAAAAGATGCCAGGAGGAAGGGGCCAACTTTATCCGGGGCAAAGTCGCCGAAATTACGGACAGGGCCGTCAAACCGGAAGAAGAGGGCCGCCTGGTGGCGATTGCCGAGGACACGCTCCTGGGCAGACGCATACGCGTGCCGGTGGATATGGTCATCTTGTGCACCGCCATGGAAGCCCGCAAGAATGCCAATGAAGTGGGCAGGATTTTCGGTGTCAATCAGGGCGCAGACGGATTTTTCCTGGAAGAACACCCCAAGCTGGGGCCCCTGAACACCGCCACGGACGGGGTTTTTCTGGCAGGTGCCTGCCAGGGGCCTAAGGACATACCGGACACGGTGGCGCAGGCGTCCGGGGCGGCCGTCAAGTCCCTTGCGCTGGCCACACGGGGGGAAGTGGAGATCGCCCCCATCATATCGTGGATCGATCCGGATGTGTGTGTCGGATGCCAGACCTGTATCGGACTTTGTCCGTACACGGCCATAGAATTTGACGGTCGCCGCAGCATCTCGGTGGTGAACGAGGCCCTTTGCAAAGGGTGCGGAAGCTGCGCCGGGTTCTGCCCGAGCGGTGCCGCACAGGTAAAACATTTTAAACAGAAACAGGTGTTTGCAGAGCTTGACGGTATCATCGACGCCGTGAGTGTCGTAGGAATATAAAACCCTTTAAAAGCGGCGAAGCCGTTTTTATCACAGCGCAACGATTTCATCAATGGAGGATATCATGGGAAACTTTGAACCGACGATCATCGCTTTTGTGTGCAACTGGTGCACGTACACCGCTGCGGACCTGGCCGGAACGGCGAGATTGTCGTATCCGGCGAACCTGAGAATGATCCGGGTCATGTGCACCGGTATGGTTGACCCCAAATATGTGATCAAAGCACTTCTCGAAGGCGCCGATGCGGTTCTGGTCAGCGGGTGTAATCCCGGAGACTGCCACTACATTAACGGAAACTTTAAGGCGCGGAGACGGATCAAGCTTCTCAAAGAGATCCTTCCCCAGTTCGGGTTTGAAAATGAACGGCTCAGATTAACCTGGATCGGGGCAAGTGACGGGATTAAGTTTGCGGCAACCATTAAGGAAATGGTGGCCCAGATCAAAAACCTGGGTCCCTGCGAGGCAAAACAATCGATGGTGATCTGATTGTTATCTGTCATTTGTCAGCCGATTGGCGGCCGATGACCGATGACTGTTGACCAATGAATAATCTGGAGGAGACTGATGGCGAAAACGGCGAAAATCAACGTAAAAGACGGGGACCTTCTGGCGGCTCTAAAGGAACTTTTCCAATCCATACTCAAACTGGAAGACATCAGCGCTATTCTGGTTCCTCAGCACCTCCCCATGAAAAATGTTGTGATGCCAACACTTGTCAGCGATCCGGCTCAGCTTGACGGCGCAGACCCCCTGGCCCCGGTTTTTCCGATAACTTCGGCCAAACTGGTTTCGAGGCTGACGCGTAAGTCCATGGGCGGCAAAGTGGTTGCGGTCATGCGTTCCTGTGAATTACGGGCTTTCATTGAACTGGTGAAACTCAAACAGGGCCGTATGGAAGATCTGGTGGTTCTGGGGATTGACTGCATGGGGGCATACAAGACGGACGATTACCTCGGCATTGTCGGTGACAATGGGAAGGAAACGACAAAAAGCTTCTACAAAAGCGTCCTGTCCGGCGGAACGACCGCCTTGAACGGCGTCGACCTGACCGCCACCTGCAAGGCGTGTGAACATCCTGTTCCGACGGGTGCCGATATCATTATCGGGCTTTTCGGGGTCAACACAAACGACCATCTGCTGGTTCAGGCAAGGACGCCGGAAGGCGAGGCACTGTGCAACAGCCTGGGCCTTCCCGGTGCCGACGAACCGCCGGGACGGAAAGACGCCGTTGCGGCCCTGGTGGCAGAGAGGACGGCATATCGCGACAAGATGTTTGAAGAAACCGCGGAAAAGACGAACAGCCTTGAAAAACTGACGCAGTATCTTGCCAGCTGTATCAACTGTTATAACTGCAGAGTGGCCTGCCCGGTTTGCTATTGCAAGGAATGTGTCTTTGTTACCGATGTTTTTAACCACGAGCCTTCCCAGTATCTGCGATGGGCAAACCGGAAGGGAATTTTAAAAATGCCCACGGACACCGTCTTTTACCACATCACCCGGCTGGCCCATATGAGCACCGCGTGCGTCGGGTGCGGACAGTGTTCCAACACCTGTCCCAATGACATTCCGGTGATGGAACTGTTCAGGACGGCTTCATATCGCACGCAGAAAGCATTTGATTACCAACCCGGCAGAAGCATTGAAGATGAAATGCCGTTGTCGGTTTTCCGTGAAAACGAACTCACCGATATCGTAGGGGTCGGCAAGGTTTAACGCGAGTGTTCGCGTTTGGCGGCGCACTTTTGTCAGGATATCTGCCACGATGCCTTGTGCGTAAACGAAATTGGCAGGACACCTCAACCCCGGTTAAACAGGTGGATCATTTAACGGGGTAAACTTTAGACACTTCAAAACTTCGTTTAAGGAAGGTCTGGTTATGAAGAAAAAAGTCGGTAAATCTCTGGTGGTGGGGGCCGGAATCAGCGGCATTCGGGCTGCGCTTGATCTTGCGGAATTCGGCTATGGTGTAACCCTCATCGACCGGGCACCGCATATGGGAGGGATTCTGAGCCAGCTCGATTACCAGTTTCCCACGGACCGATGCGGTATGTGCAGGATGCTTCCCCTGGTGGACCGGGACACGTCATCCCAGTATTGCCTGCGCAAAGGGCTGTTTCATGAAAACATCGATATCCGCCTTTCCACGGAACTTGCGTCGGTGGAAGGCGAACCCGGTAATTTCCGGGTATCGCTGCGCCAGAAACCGAGCCTCGTGGATCCGGACCTGTGCATCGGGTGCGGTGAGTGCGTCAAGGTCTGTCCGGTGGATGTTCCGGATTCCTTTAATTTCGGTTTCTCGACGCGAAAAGCGATTTACCTTCCGGTTCCGCACAACATCCCCAACACCTACGTCGTGGATATGCTGGCCTGCACCCGGTGCGGGGAGTGTGAAAGGGTATGCCCGACTCAGGCCATACAGGTTTCAGCGCAGATCCGAAAGGATTTTCGAATCCTGGTCGTGGATGATGAGTTGATCGTCCGGGATTCCATCAAGGACTGGCTGGAGGATGAAGGCTTTGCCGTCGAGACCGCCGAGTCCGGACCTGAGGCCCTCGATATATTATCCAAACAGCCGTATCACCTGATGCTGACTGACATAAAAATGCCGGGGATGGACGGTGTGGAGCTGCTGCAGAAGGCCAAACAGGATTATCCCGACCTTTGCGTCGTCATGATGACGGCTTACGCAACGGTGGAAACCGCCGTGGAAGCCATGAAAATCGGGGCGCTCGACTATCTCCTCAAACCCTTCGATCTCAACACGCTTGTTCCCATGGTTATACGAATATACCAGGACCTCGAATTGTCCAGGAAGCCTCGCCTGGAAGTCGGTGCCATCGTCCTTTGCGGGGGTACGGACTATTTCGACCCTTCAATCGGCATTAACACGTATGGGTACGGCCATTATCCCAACGTGATAACGAGCCTCGGCTTCGAGCGGCTCCTGAGCGGAACCGGTCCGAATCAGGGCCGGCTTGTCCGGCCGTCCGACGGAAAGCCGATTAAAAAAGTGGCTTGGTTCCAGTGTGTCGGGTCCAGGGACCTTCAAATGGAAGCCGACTTCTGCTCATCCATCTGCTGCATGCACGCCATAAAGGAAGCGCTTTTGGCCAAAGAAAAAACAGCGGGGGAGCTGGATGCGGCGATCTATTATATGGATATGCGAACCTTTGGGAAATCTTTCCAGCGATACCGGGACGAGGCGTCGACCGAGCACGGGGTTCGGTTTGAAAGGGGACGGATCCATTCTGTTTTCCCGGAAGGGTCCAACGGCGATCTGGTTGTCAGGCACGTGAACAACGCCGGGGATATAAAGGAAGAAGCCTTCGATATGGTTGTGCTTTCAGTGGGTCAAAGACCTGCATCCGGAACAGCGGCACTGGCGGGTATGCTCGACATCCCACTCAATCAATGGGGCTTCGGCAAGACCCAGCCGTTTTCTTTGACCCGGACTGAAAAGGAAGGGATTGTGCTGGGCGGATCTTTTTCCGGTCTCAAAGACATCAGTGAATCGGTCATCCAGGCTTCTGCCGCCGCGTCTTCCGCCTCCCGGGTGATTCACAATGCCGGCGGCAGCCTGGCTCTCGAAACGGCATCCGCGCCCCCCGAATTTTTAATGGAAACTCCCCGGGTGATGGTGGCTGTCTGCACCTGCGGCGAGACCCTTTCAAGCCTTATGGATCAGGAACAGCTTGTTCAAAGGCTCGAGGCGGATCCGGCTGTGGATCAGGTTCTCTTTCTCGAGCAAACCTGCACCGCTGCCGGGTGGGACAATCTGATCGAACTGGCCGAGCAGCACAGACCCAATCGACTGCTGATCGGGGCCTGTCTTCCCTATGTCTACGCCCGAAAAATCAGGGAACTGGGTCGACGACTGGGATTCGACCCCGCGCTCATCGAGGTGGTCGATATAAAACTGGGTGCCCTGCGCCCGGGGTTTAAAGGGGAAAACCCTTCCGATGATGAGAAATCGGCTTTCAACAAGGATTTGTCGGCCACTCTGGCCATGGGGCTCGCCAAATTGAAATGGGCGGATCCCACACCTGCGCCAAAGATCAAAATTGTCCAGAAGGCGCTGGTGGTCGGCGGCGGAATCGCCGGGATGGTTTCGGCGCTGGCGATCGCGGATCACGGATATCCGGTGGATCTGGTAGAGCAGGAAGCGGTTTTGGGCGGCAACCTCAACTGGCTGAAAAAGACCCTGGAAGGCAGCCCGACCCGTGACGTGCTGGAGGCAACCCAGCAAAAAGTGGAAAAGCATCCCCTGATTAAAACCCACCTCGAAAGCCGGGTTCTCAGTTCCTATGGACATGTGGGGCGATTCAACACGACCATCGACGGGAAAGCGGAAGGCGCTTTCACGCTGGCTCACGGTGTGACCGTTATTGCCACAGGGGGGACCGAAGCCCCGGTCGTATCATATGACGTGAATATGAGCGAAGCCATTGTCACCCAGAAAGAGCTGGAACAGCGAATCGACAGCAGCACCATCGATACCGGCCGGCTGAGATCCGTGGTGATGATTCAATGCGTGGGCTCCAGACAGGAACCCAGAAATTACTGCAGCCGGGTATGCTGTTCGACATCTCTAAAACACGCGCTGTATCTGAAGGAACAGAATCCCGATATCGCCGTCTACATTCTTTACAGGGATATGATGACCTACGGGTTCACCGAGTCCTATTATACGGCGGCCCGAAAGGCAGGGGTGCTCTTCATTCCGTATGAGCTATCTGAAAAACCCGAAGTGTCCGTTGCTGACGGATCTGTCCGGGTAACCACATTCGAACCGTTTTTGGCAAGAAAGGTCGAGATAGATGCCGACCTTGTCGTCCTTGCAACGGGGGTCGTCCCCAGGCTTTCCGCAGAGCTGGCGGGAGCCTTCGGGGCGGCCTTGGACCAGGACAGCTTCTTTGCGGAGGCGGATTCAAAATGGCGGCCTGTGGATTCAATCAAGGAAGGTGTTTTTGCCTGCGGGCTGGCGCATTCCCCCCGCAATATAACGGAGTCCATTGCCACGGCGGAAGCTGCGTCCCAGAGAGCCTTGAGAATACTGGCTCACGAACAGATGCCCACCGGAAAAGTGGTGGCGGAGGTTCGTTACAGCCTTTGCAGTCTTTGCGAACGGTGCATCGACACCTGTCCATACAAGGCCCGTTTCTACGATCTCGATGAAGACAGGGTAAGGGTGGACGCCGCCATGTGCCAGGGGTGCGGTTCGTGCGCCACGGTATGTCCCAACAGCGCCTCGGTGCTGGGAGGGTTTTCAGACCAGTTCATGTTCGACGTCATCGATTCGGCATTCGAGGGAACGGCATAGGAATTGATGATTGAAGATTGAATGTTTGATTAAATGGGGGATTTCACATGAATCAATTGGAACAGATAGAATCTGAACAGGGGTCGGAACCTGTTCCTGCGCCGGTTATCGATCCGCTGGCCCCGGTCCGGAGCATGGTAAGCTCCTGCATTCAATGCGGTACGTGTACGGGGTCGTGCCCCAATGCCTTTGCCATGGACCTCACGCCGCGCCAGCTCTGGTACAATGTCCTCCGGGGAGAAAAGGAGACCATTTTTCACAGTAAGACCTTCTCTCTCTGTTCTGTTTGTTATTACTGCACATTGCGTTGTCCCCGGGGTCTTCCCCTTACCGAGGCGATGAGCACGCTCAAACAGATATCCATAAAGGAGAATCCTGATTTGTATAAAATGAGCATCCGCTTTTATCAGAATTTTCTGGAAAGTGTTCGTCGCCACGGCCGTGTCAAGGAGATGGAGTTTATGACCCTTTTCTTTCTTTCCATGAAAAACCCCTTTCTCCCATTAAAATTTACCCTGTTGGGAATGCGGCTGATGTGGAAAGGAAAGGTTTCGCCGGAGATTCCTTCGAGAGGTCGCGGTGCCCTCGAAGCGCTCTTCCGCAAGGTTGAGGAACTGGATGGCAGTTGACGTAAAGAAGATCGCAACTTGTCTATATTAATCGAGATTTGCTTCTGGCCGGTTCAGGTTGGGGTTTTGGAGGGTGAATATGAAATATCTATATTATCCGGGATGTTCTCTTGAAGGGACGGCACGTGAATACGACCGCTCGACACGGGCCTTTATGGAAGAAGTCGGGGCGGATCTAATAGAGCTGGAAGACTGGACCTGCTGTGGTGCCAGCGCCGCCGACGCCATCAGCAAGCTGCTTTCGCTGGCGCTGCCGGCTTGCGTGCTTGCAAAAGCCGAGGCGATGGATGGTGTGGGAGAGATGCTTGTTCCGTGCAGCGCGTGTTATTTGAATCTGAAGAAAGTCGAAGAAACGATCCGGAAAGATGCGGAAATTTTAAAAAAGATCAATGTTGTTATCGGAGAGGAAGATCTGCATCTGCACGGCCGGATCCGGGTCCGGCACCTTTTGGATGTCGTGTCCCAGGATGTTGGCCCTGAAAAGATTTTTGCCCGGCTGAAAAATCCCCTTATCGGCCTGAGCGTAGCGCCGTACTATGGATGCCAGGCCATCCGACCCTACGTTGTTTTTGACGACCCGGAAACACCCACCTCAATGGAGCCGGTCCTCAAAGCCGCCGGGGCAACGGTGCATAACTGGGACATGGGCGGCAAGTGCTGCGGTGCAGCCCACATGACCACCAAACAGGATGTGGCTCTGGAACTCGTTGCAGCGATACTTCAGGCGGCCAAAGGCGCGGACGCCATTGTGACCGTATGCCCCATGTGCCAGATGAACCTGGAGGCGTACCAGAATAAAATTTCCGGAATGGTGAATGAAGACCTGAGGATTTCGATTCTATATCTTCCCCAGCTGCTGGGACTGGCTGTGGGTTTGTCCGAGGAGGATCTTCACCTTAAAGATAATCTGGCGATAACCGATGGTTTTCGCAAAAAACTGCAAGACCGCTGAAAAACGGCCCTTTTTGTCCGATCTCTGTGTTACTGATCCGGCACCGAGATGTCTACGACCAGATCGGCGATGGTAATCGCATCGAGTTTTTTGAACAAGGCCCGGGTCGCTTCCCGCCAGGCAAGACGCACCCTGCAATCTTCCGACATCCGGCAGTTTTCCGGAAAACTTATACATTTCACCAGATCGATCTGCCCTTCGAACAGCCGGACGATTTCCCCCATGGTAATTTCACGGGGCTTTTTCGCCAGCGTGTGCCCGCCCTTTGCCCCCCTGGTGCTCTTTACCAGTTTTGCTTTTTGTAAAGGGCGAATGACCTGTTCCAGGTATTTGACGGAGATATCCTGCCGCCGGGATATGTCCCTGATGGTTATCGGCCCCCGATCATGATGCCGGGCCAGATCCACCAGCATTCTTATGCCGTACCTGCTCTTCGTTGACAGCTTCATTATACTTTATTCGATTTCTCGATGTTGCCGGGCAGCCGGATGACAAACCTGGATCCTTTGGATTCTTTTGATTCGACCTGAATAACACCCTTGTGGTCATCAACGATTTTTTTGCTGATCATCAGACCCAGACCGGTTCCCTTTGTTCCCTTGGTGCTGAAAAAGCGCTGGAATATTTTATCCGCGGTTTCTTGGTTCATTCCACAGCCATTGTCGACAATCTGATATTCAACCCCCCAGCCCTCAACTTTTTTGGAGCGGATGATGACTTCTCCGGCCCGATCCGAAGATTCCGCGGCTGTACACGCATCCAGTGCATTGGCTACCAGGTTCAAAAGACACGAGTGGAGCGCGTCCGGATCGAAGCAGATATCTCGCAATTTTTTATCCAGATCCAATTTCAGCGAAACACCCATCTCGTCGGCCCTGGGCGCCATTAAATGAAAAATGTCTTGGAGAATAGGATTGGGATGGCACAACACGCAGCGAAGCTCTCTTTCCTTGGCGTAATTCAGCATGTCCAGGGTCAGTTTGTTTATTTTATCCACATTTCTTTTGAGCAAATCCCATCCGTCGGTCAGATACTGTTTGTTATCCAGCGTGATGCCTTTCTCCAGCACAAAAACACCGCCTTTGAGACCGCCGGCGATATTTTTTATGGCATGCGCAAGCCCCGCTACGGTTTGACCCACAGCGGCGAGTCTTTCACTTTGAACCAGCTGTTTGGTTTTTTCCAGTACCAGACGCTCCAGATTCTCGGTGTATTCCCTGAGCTGCGTGCGCATGGAAATTCTTTCTTTCGCCCGCTTGAGCGCAACCTCAAGGGCTTCATCATTGATTGGTTTGGTTATAAAGTCAGCAGCATCATACTGCAGGCTCTTTATGGTCAGGTCGATATCCCCGTGCCCCGTGATCATGATGACCTCTGTATCCGAATTCTCCGCTTTAATCTTTTGCAGCAATTCGATGCCGTCCATGCCGGGCATTTTTATGTCTGTCAGCACGATGGGCGGTTGGTGTTCTTTAAATATTTCGAGCGCTTCTTCCCCGCTCTCCGCGGCGGTCACCGCGTATCCGCCATCCGCCAAATAAATGCTCAGAACCTTTCGTATGCCTTCTTCATCGTCCACGAGCAGAATATCGTTTTTCATTGTAAATCCTCTTTCAGCAGCGGGAATTGTATAACAAATTCCGAACCTTTATTTTCTTCGCTGTTGAGCGTTATGGTCCCATCGTAATCTTGAACAATGCCGTAGCTGATGGAAAGGCCCAATCCCGTACCCTTCCCCACGGTTTTGGTCGTAAAAAAGGGCTCGAAGATCCGGGCTCGCACGTGATCGGGAATGCCCGAACCGTTATCCGTGACGGCAATTGTAACCTTTCCCTTCCGAACCCCGGTCTTTAGGCAAATCTGTTTAGGCTCTTTTGCGCCCGCGTTCTTTTCCCACCTTTCTTCGATGGCATCCCTGGCATTGATAAGGAGGTTCACAAAAATCTGTTCAAGGCGGTTGGGGTCGGCCAGAACATGCGGCAGGTTCGGGTCTAAATTCTTTATCACTTCAATTTTTCTCAGCTTCAATTGCTGGGAGAACATCTCCAGTGCCCTGTTGAGTGATCCGTTCACATCGACCCGGGTCTTTCTGACCTCTGCTTTTCGGCCAAACTCTCGCAGGTGATTGATGATTTTGGATGCGCGGTCCACATGACTGTCGATTTCTTCCGCCATGGTCAAGAGTATTTCATCCCTGATTTTCTGGGCATTAACCACTTTCTTCATCAGAAAACTGCTGGCTGTTTTGATAACGGTCAAGGGCTGGTTCAATTCGTGGGCGATGCCGGTTGCCATCTCACCAAGGGTTGCCATCTTGCCTGCCTGGATCAACTGCTGTTCGGCCATCAATCGGTTGGTAATATCGCTGGCGGTGATTAAAAAAGCCTCTTGCCCCATATATTCGGAAGGCGAAATCCGGATGTCGACAAAAACGGTTCTGCCGTCCTTGGTTGTCTGTCGTGTCTGGTTGATGATATCCAGGCTCTTTAGATCCGTCAGGTAATGGTCCCGCTCACCCTCGTCAAACAGGTTTAGAAAAGAGGTCTGCAAGATGTCCGCCTTGTCATAACCGTAGACGGCTGTCACACTTTTATTGCAGTCGAGAATTTCCAGGCTTTCTGCGTCCAGAACAAAGACCGGCTCCGGAATGTTGTTGAATATGCTGCGGTATTTTGCTTCCGATCTCCGAATCTCTTCCTCCAGAAGCTTTCGGATGGTAATGTCGATATTCATCTCCATGACCGCGACAATTTCGTCGTCGGCGTCTTTTATCGGTGACGTCTGAACCAGCCAGTGAGAGGTGGATCCGTCCGCTTTGATTCCGGTCTCCTCGCTGTAATGGGAGTCTCCGTCTTCAAAGGTTTTCAATACCGGGCATATCTCGCATATCTCCGTTCGGCCTTTGTAAACTTTATAGCAATAGTCTCCCGGTTGGGGGTGAAACTCTCTGATGAATTGCTGGTTGTACCTGAGCAGCTTCAGGTCCCGGTCATGCACGGTGATGTAACAGGGAACCTGCTCAAAAAGCTGCTGGTATTCATCTTTTTGCCGGTTCAGCGCCTTCTGTTTTTCCTGTATTCTCTGGCCCATCCGATTGATGGCGGAGGCCAGATCACCGATTTCATCGTCCCACATCGTGTCCATGGTGTAGTCGTATTCTCCGCGACCGATGTGCCGTGTCCAGGTAATCAGTCTTTTTATGGGGCGATTCACAAATATCAGAAGAAACGCGCTGATAATGGACGCGGATGCCAGAAAAATGGTTACGGCAAGGAGAATGATGCGTCTTTCATAGGATAAAATGGCTTTGTCGGTTTTCTCGAGAGAGATCACGACGTCGAGCAACCCCAGGACCTTTTTGTCTTGCGGGTGGAAATGGCAGCTGTTCGATGAACAGCCCGGCTGGTTGTAGATGGGGCTGATGATTCCCATTCGTCTGTGACCACTTTGGGAATCGAATATTCGCGTTCGCTCCATGATGTCGAGCGCTTCCTGGGGGGGTTCGGTTCTGTGACAGATGTAACAGGCGTCATCCTTGATATTGGTCGTCTTATAGATTTCCTGCTTCACATTTGAAAATTCGATAGCCCCCTGTTTGTTATAGATTCTGATGTTTTTTATTTCTTCCTGGCGCCCGATATTGGTGATAATTTCGTTGATGTCTTCCCTGGAATTGAGCATCATGGCGTAGTGGGTGCCCAGTTTGATGGTGTCGGCCAGCCGGTTGACCTCGGCTATGGTCTTGGTAAAGGAATTTTCCTTCAGATAATTGATGTTAAAATATGACCATATGGATATACTCCCGAGCAACACCAGGCCTACTGAAAAGGTTAATCGAAAAATAAGGGTATGATAAATTGTCTGGATTTGTTTCAACATTGCATTTCACATCCGTTGTTTTGTTTTTGCGGGAAAGGTAAATAGACGGAAAGTTACCGGAATTTACCTGGATTTTACAGTAACGGGCAGTTTTATAGTGAACACCGTTCCCTTGTCAAGTTCGCTTTCCACCTCGATGGTGCCTTTGTGACGATCGATAATACCGAACACAACGGAAAGGCCGAGCCCGAGGCCCTTGCCCTCCATTTTGGTGCTGAAAAAGGGGTCAAAAATTTTGGTGAGATCCTCTCGGGCAATCCCGCAGCCGGTGTCGGCCACTTTTATTTCAACCAACCCGCTCCTGGCATGAAAAGCGGTTTCAATCGCAAGCTTCCCGCCGTTCGGCATGGCGTCGGCCGCATTGAGAGTCAGGTTCAGGATGCACTGCTGGAGCTGGTTGAAGTCGCCCAGAATGGTTGGAATTTCGGGGGTCAGGCCGGTCTTGATTTGAATGTTTTGAAGTGTGAGCTTATGGTCGCTGAGCAGCATGCATTTCGTTATGAGTTCATTAACGTTGACCTCGCCGAATTCGAGTTTGGATTTTCGGGAAAACGCGAGAAGGTTAGACACGATTTCCGAGCAGCGGCTGACTTCGCTCTCCATGAGTCCCAGGTATTTTCGGAATTTTTCTGTCTGCTCCGGGGACAGGGTGCCCCGATCCGAAATCTTGATCATCAGGCGAATATAGTTTAGAACACCCGTAAGGGGATTGTTTATTTCATGAACAACACTGGCGGACAGTTTGCCCAGGGATATCATTTTGTCCTGATGAAGCAGCCGGGTCTTGTCCGCAAACTGTTGTTCCAGCCGCCTGATTTTTCTCAGATCCCGGAAAAATCCCACCACGCCGATTTCGTCGGTTCCCCGGAAAAGGGCGGCCGCAGAGAACTGGACCGGGATTTTGTCGGCTGAAATGGAAATGAGATTGGTTTCATAA
Organism: Pseudomonadota bacterium; assembly: GCA_043827325.1. Taxonomy (GTDB): domain Bacteria; phylum Desulfobacterota; class Desulfobacteria; order Desulfobacterales; family UBA11574; genus JBDRPF01. The sequence goes on from JBDRPF010000080.1 coordinate 37,656, forward strand.
AGAAGAAGCTGGTTTTTACCCCCGTATCCTTCACCGTACAATTTTTTCTCTAAATTTTCCCACTCATCTTCCGGAAAGAGTTGAGAAAGGGTCATCTTTCCAATGACCCTGTCCCCGGCATAACCCAGCATCTGTTCCATGCTGCTGTTAAACACGATGATTTTTCCATCCCGGTCGCACCCGGCGATTCCGTCAATAGAGCTTTCAATGAGTTTTTCCTGAAAAACCAGAAGATTGGACAGCTCTTCCGCCGTGTCCATCCACCGTTCTTCGATCAAGGCGGTATAGTCCCGAAGTTCTTTGCGGGTGGTGTAGCGTTCTTTTGCGCGCTCCAGCGCGACCCGGAGGGCCGTGTCGTTTATCGGTTTTGTGATGAAGTCGGAAGCATCCAGTTGCAGCGCCTGGATCGCGTATTCGATTTCTCCGTAAGCGGTGGTGACGATCACCTCCCTGTCCGGGTCCGCCTCCTTGATGGATTTCAAAACCTCGATGCCATCCATGCCGGGCATGCGAATATCGGTAATTACAATCTGGGGGGATTCTTCACGACACAGCGCGAGTCCGGTATTTCCATCTGCGGCAGTGACCATGCGATAACCGGCGTCTTCCAATGCAATGGACATGACCTTGCGGATGCCTTCGTCGTCATCGATCAGCAGTACTTTCCACTTTTCTGTTTGTTCCATACCCACATCCTTTGGAATTAGAGCCGTTGGAAAAAAAGCAGAGGACATTCTAGTTGTTGACGGGATGCGCGTATCCCGCGGGGCAGGGACGGAAACCCGAAGCCCCGAAACCGTTTCTCTATATAACAGATTCTGCCGTTTTTTGGGAATTTAAAATTATCTGAAACAGGGGGGAGCTGCGAACACAAAAGGAAGGGATGCCAAAGGCTGAAAAACAGAGAAGGAAACGCATGCAATGGCATGGGTTCAACAGCCCCTGCGAACATCAAAAACATTGATAGTCATAACATGTTTAAATAGATAGTTTGCTATATCCCTCACATTTTATTTCTTGCGAATATGGCACTCACCGCATGTCACCGGACCGGTTTTTTTGCTCTCTTTGGCCAATTGACGGTGGCAACCCGTACAGTTTTCGTGAAACGCGTTCATCAGGGGCAGTTTTTTATCTTCTCTTTTTTGTTTATGGCATTCCGAACAGGCCTGTTCTTCTCCTGACCAGACATTTTCCTTTTTACCGTTATTATATTCATAGATGTGGTGACATTCCACGCAGTCGGGATATGCGTCATAATGCAATTCATGCTTGAACATCACCGCCGGTCTCTGTTTTTTAACAAACACATCCGTGGACTCAAGGGTTATTTCCGCTTCTTGTGCATTGGTCCGGTGAATTGTTGCAAGAGAGACAAAAAAGCCTATCATAACCACCAGTATAATTGCCGTCCTTCTCATTCGTCGGTCTCCCTATGTCTATTCTTCTTCGTCCGGCTTCAGCTCATCCGGAATAATCATCATTTCGGAGATAATGGTTTTAAAGTGCATTATCTTCAGGCCCAGTTCGTATTCTTTATTCAGATCGTTTAACTGATCGTAGCAGTTGTGGCACGGCACGATCAGAACCTTTGCGCCGGTTTCCCGAATCTGGTCAACCTTGACTTTTCCGGATATCAGCCGTCTCTTTCTGTACTCACCGCCCATGGGGATGTAGCCCCCGCCTCCGCCGCAGCAGTGATTGTACTCCCGGTTGGGGGTCATGTCGCGAAAGTCCGTACACGTGGCATTCATGAGCCACCGTGCCGCTTCCCAGAGCCCGCCGCTTCTCGAGATATTGCAGGGGTCCTGGTAGGTCGCCGGTTCGGAAATTTTTTTGTCGGGGTCGAGCTTGATTCGCCCGTCCTTTATGTATTCGTAGAAGATCTGTACACTGTGTTTCACCGGAACCGGTGGTTGGCCGCCGGGTATTCCCAGCCAGTAGGGCCCTTCGAACCGAAGGGAACGATACGGGTGCCCTCACTCCGAAGTCCCGATCCACTTTACGCCCAGTTTCTCAGCCGCATCGTAAATAATCTTGACGGCGTGTGCCATCACCTTCGCGTCTCCGGCAAACATCGCGAGGTTGGTCATATCCCAGGCATCCTTGGACATGGTCCAGCTTTCTCCGGCCGCGTGAAAAATCATGGCCGCTTCGGCGATATCCTGCGGGTAATATTTGACCTCGCGGGCATTGAGGACATAGAGCATTTCCGCCCCTTCCTTGTCCAGGGGAATTTCAAGGCCCTTCATTTCCTCGCCGTACTCCTCTTCCATCCACTCGACGGTCTCGATGAACTCGTCCCGGGTGATGGCCATCTGGTTGCCGGTTTCCCAGTGGTTTTGCGCGGCGACCTTCAATCCTTCGGGGGCGAGTCCCTGGGAGCAGCAGATTCCCCGCACGGCCGCAATCATAACCCCTATGTCGATGCCAAAGGGGCAGTACAAAGAGCACCGGCGACAACCATTACAATCGCCGTAAGCAATGTCCGCGATCTTCACGAGCTCTTCGCGGGTGACGTTCCCTTTTTTCTTGTAGAGCTTGCCGAGTGTTTCCTTGATCTTATACGCCGGCATGAACTTCGGGTCTTTGTCGTTTGCCAGGTAGAAATAGCAGCTGTCCGCGCAATAGGCGCAGTTCGCACAAATCTCAAGCCATGCCTTGAAACGACCGCCTTTCAATGCAGCCAGCCGTTCCTTGATAAATTTTGTATCAACAGCAGATTCTGCCATTTTTAAAGCCTCCTAAAGAGAAGTTTTTCTCGTGTAATGCAACTATTACATCCCCACAATTTACCAGGTGGCGGCACCTCTTCGCTGTCCCATTTCACTGCCGATATGGGCCCGGGTCAGGAAAAACAGGAACATGTGGCTCAACTTGGTCAGCGGGATTGCGATCAACATGATTTCTCCACACAAAATATGAATGATCAGCATTGTTTTGTACGGCCCCAACTGGTGATACGCGAGGAAGCCGGTGATGAACGGCGCGGCGGCAATGAGCAGCAGCAGGTAGTCATAGGCGGTGTTGACGATCCTCACCTCGGGCAGGACGACACGGCGAACAATCAAACCGGCAACCGCGACAAAAAACAGCAGGGTCATGTAATCGGTCACGCTTTCCGACAGCGACCACCAGCTGAAACCCCACCTTTCGTTCCAAAGGATATTGTGCCCCAGAAGGAAAATGGGTGTTGCGAGAAGGCAGATGTGAAAAGTGAATGAAACCGCCGTAAGTGCAGGTTTTTCTCTCATGCTTCGACTGCCGAAGGGGATGAGCCAGAAAAAAATTGATTTGAGGGACCATCCCGCATCGAGGTGATTGAATACCACCTTGTCCTTTTCCGAGGCCAGACGAATAATGGATATGGCTTTAAACGCCATACCGAAAATAAAAACACCAAAGGATATCCAGGCAAGCGGACCCGTCACGAATTCGTACATTCTGTGTTATCCTCCTTATAAATTGAACCGTGTAACTGTATTAAATGTCTTCCCGTGTTCCGCCCGGTGAGCAGAGAACGAAGGTTTATTCCTTGTTGATTGAGATGGTGAAAGCTTAAAATCGCACAAAAAGAACTGCCGAACAGAAAGGAGCGGTTTGAAGCTCAATGGGACAGCGCGCATTTTCAACCTTTAATCCGCTTTTCCCAAAATGCTGTTAATCAGATCCAACAGCTCATCCGCCTCCGGTGGTTTTTCGATATAGCCTTCCGGTTCCGGGATTTTTTCACCTTTGTGTTCGTCCAATACTTTCTGAGAGTGAAGGAATGTTTTCTTGGCGACGGCCGAAACCATGATGACCGGGATCGTTTTCAGCTCCGGATCACTCTTGAGTTCTCGATACAAATTGACGCCGCTGTCTTTCGGCATCATGATATCGAGTATAACCAGAGCCGGTTTTTTCTTGCGGGCAATTTCCAATCCTTCAACGCCGTCTTTTGCAGGAATGGCCTTAAAACCACTGGTTTCCAATAATGTGGTAATAAAAATCCTGATGTCCAACTCATCATCAACTACGAGAACTTTTTTTGCCATTGTTATATCTTCCTTAAAAATAAGGGTCTGTTAATTCGTTGATATTCTTCGATGCCTCCTGAAGCATCTCAATACATATCGCTGGGCAGTGTGAATCGCCTTGCCGGGTTTCGAATGGCGATCACATGGCAGTGGGCGTATTTGGAAACATTGGACACGGTGCTTCCATGTTCCATGCGGTGCAGTTCCGATTTCCCGAGAGCGCCCATCACAACCACATCGATGGCGTTCTTTTTGGCAAATCGAACGATCTCAATATCCGGGGCACCGTCTTTTATGACAAATTCATAGTTTTTGAAATCGCCGAGCCTTGCGTCGTAGGCCTTGTGAAGGGCTTCTTCAGCGCGCTTCGCCAGTTTTTCATCGAAGAAAACTTCTTTGTCTTTCCCCTCTTCCGGCACATGTTCATTGACGATGTGTCTGGTATACGTGTGTAAAGAGTGGGGCACATGAAGTATGAACAGTTTGGCGTCATACCGTTTGGCCATATCCAGCGCATGGTTAAACGCGATATCTGCATCTTCGGAAAAATCGGTACAAAACAGAATGTTGTTGTAATTTACCATGCCGATCTCCTTAATTCCCAAGTTAAAATTGAATAACGCGGCCTTACGCGGCGATTTTACTAACCCGCCGAATCTCTACCAAATAGGTAGGAAATATCGGCAGGATAAATCTCTATATCAGACAGACCAAATATGTCAAGCGAGAAATGGGCGCGTGACAGCTTCATTTCGGTCAACAGGGTGTTTTTCCCCAACCAATACTTGTAACGGCGTATTCATTCGTGTTATTTTGTCAACAGCCTGATAAGGCGTAACTTGAAACGGAGCGCCGCCATGAAAAGGTCCTTTATTCTTCGCGTCATGCTCACACTCGCCACTGTATTCCTCGCGGGAAACCTGTTCGAAGCCTCTGCCGAACACGAAATTGCCAGAAGAAACATGGTTTCCGGTCAGATTCGGAGCCGTGGCATATCCGCCAAACATGTCCTTGGCGCCATGACCGACGTTCCGAGACATTGCTTCGTGCCGGAAAGACTTGTTTCCCAGGCATACGCCGATCATCCCCTGCCCATCGGGGAAGGCCAGACCATATCTCAGCCGTATATCGTCGCCCTCATGACCGAGAGCCTCGGCCTGAAAGACGGGATGACGGTGCTTGAAATCGGAACCGGCTCCGGATATCAGGCCGCAATCCTCTCAAAAACAGCCTACAAGGTTTACACGATCGAAATAAAAAAGAATCTTCACGCAAAGGCAACCGTACTCCTCCGGTCCATGGGTTTCACAAACATCGAAACCCGCCACGGGGACGGTTACTTCGGATGGGATGAAGCAGGGCCTTTCGACGGTATCATGATCACGGCGGCCGTGGACCACGTGCCCCCGCCGCTTCTGAAACAGCTTAAAGAAGGCGGAAGGCTCATCCTCCCGCTCGGCAATCCTTTCAGCTATCAAAATCTCGTCCTCGTCACAAAACAGGGAGACGACTACACGGTCAAACAGATCACCGGCGTCCTGTTTGTCCCCATGACTGGCCACGCGCTGGAACGCAGAAAATAATCGCTATGATTCTGGCAGCCGTATTCTTGCTCTCATTATCCTCTCTCGCCATTGAGGTGCTGCTGACCCGGGTCTTTTCCATCGGCCAATGGAACCACCTTTCCTTTATGGTCATCAGCATAGCGCTTTTCGGGTTCGCAGCAAGCGGCACTTTTTTAAGCGTTCTCGAATCCCGAAGGGAAGGCCGGGGAAAACGGCTTTTCGCAACAGGTCCGGTCGCCATGTTTATCCTCCTTTACACGGCGACGGCGATCGCCTCTTTCATCGTCTTAAATGAACTCCCGCTCGATTATTTCAGACTTCCGCTGGAACCGATCCAGTCGCTCTATCTTTTGTCGGCCTTTCTCCTGCTGGCACTGCCCTTTTTTTTTACCGGGCTGGTGATTTCTCTGTCCTACGCGTTTCTTCCGGAGAAAACCGGTTTTGTTTATTTCGCCGGCATGGCGGGTTCGGCCGTCGGAGCACTGATACCGGCGCTTTTGCTTCCTGTTTTTGGTGAAGGCAGATTGATACTGGTTGTCGCCATGGTTCCTCTGGTGTGGCTGCCTTTCGCAGTGATCCGCAAAGATTTGTTCGACGGCCGCGGCGACCCGGCGCGGGAAGATTTCTTACACAAAAAGCGGATATACCTGCCGGCAACCGGTTTCGGGATTCTTATCATTTCCGCCCTGCTTGTCTTTTCGCATGGAGGTTCCGCGGTTGACGTTAAGCCGTCCCCTTACAAAGCGCTCAGCCAGATCCTTCAGTTTCCCGATACCCGGATTGTTGAAACCGAAACCGACCTGCGGGGCAGAGTAGACCGCACGGAAAGCCCGTACACCCGTTTCGCACCGGGGTTGAGCCTCAAATTCGGCGGCGTTCTGCCCGAACAGCAGAGCATTTACAGAGACGGCGACAACCCGTTTGTCCTTTACGGCAAACTTCGCCAACCGGGTGAACATTTCTCGCAATTTACACATACCTACGCGGGGTACCTCCTCGTCGAAGAGCCGGAAAAGGTCCTGCTGATCCAGAGCGGCGGCGGGTCTGCTGTTCCCTGCGCAATTGCGGCCGGCGCAAGGAGCATCACCGTTGTCCAGCAAAACCCCCACATTGCCCGAATGATCCGGGAGCACTACAATCTTCACGTCGTTCCCCTGAACCCCAGAGCCTTTCTCGCAAGAAACCATACGCGCTTCGATGTTATCCATGTGGAAAACTGGGGAACATCGCTGCCGGGCACGGACGCCCTCACCGAGGAAGGCCTTTATACCATCCAGGCGTTTACGGAATACCTTGAGCATCTTACGGCGAACGGCGTTCTCATTGTCTCACGCCGTCTTTTGCTTCCGCCGGCCGACGCCGTCCGGATCTGGGCCACGGCTTACGAAAGCTTGAAATCCATGAAGATTGAACGGCCGGAACACTGTCTCGCCATGCTCCGCAACTGGGACACCTTCACCCTCATCGTTTCCAGGCGACCGCTTCAACAGGTCGGTAAAATAGAAGACTTTTCGCGTAAAATGAATTTTGATTTCATATATGCCCCCGGGATTACACCGGAAATGGCCAACAGGTTCAATGTGTTCGAAGCGCCGTTCCACTTTCTGGAGATCAGCCGGCTGTTGCAGGCCTACCGGTCCGGAACGGAGAAAGTATTTTTTCAAAACTATCTTCTCGATGCCGCCCCCCAGACAGACAGTCGCCCGTTTCCCGGCCGATTCCTTAAATGGTCCAGACTCAGAGATCTTTATAAAAGCACGGGCAGCAGGCTCTATTCCCTGCTCCTCTCTGGAGAGGTCGTCGTTGGGGTTGTTTTTCTCGAAGCGCTCCTAATCTCTTTCGTCCTCCTGGTGCTTCCGCTGTTCGCCATACCGGGAAACAGGCAAAAACCGACTGTGGCCGGGGTATTCTATTTTCTTGCGGTGGGTGCCGGATTCATGTTCGTTGAGCTCTTTTTCATCAAGGGATACACGCTGATCTATGGGGACCCGGTTATCAGTTTCACCGTTGTGCTGGCGGGAATCCTCGTGTTTTCAAGTGTCGGGGGGTTCTGGTCTTCGCGAATGACGCACAGGGGCCTCCGGAACGGGCTTTTTGCGTTGATTGTCGTTTTATTGCTGACCTGTTTCGGCATGGATGCCGCTGTTCGTCAGATGCTCGGGGTTTCCGGTACATTGGGCTTCGCGCTGCCGGTTCTTTTTCTGTTGCCGTGCGGCGTTTTGATGGGGCTGCCGTTTCCGCTGGGTATGCGGTGCCTGTTGAACAATCCCGCACAGCGTGCGTATGCATGGGCGGCAAACGGGTGCTTTTCTGTTTTAGCCGCCATTATTTCAGCACAGATCGCGCTGAGTCAGGGAATTCCGGCAATCATGGTTTGTGCGATTTTGGCCTACATGGTTGCATTGCTGAGTAGCGGAAAACGATAGAATTTTAATATTATTATATATATTGACTTTTTTTTCGCTTTTCTACTATTTTGAAATAACTGTTTCATACGGATAGCTGCTGCAGAAAAGATGCAGCCGTATAATATATATGTTGGACGTCTGCAAAATAGAAACACTTGATAAATTTTTAAGTTATAGCGATATACTAATAATAATGACACCACAGGATAAACATGCGGCAACGCAGGAGGAAGGGGTTGATCGAGGGCTGGTCGCGATGTTCCTCAGGATGACACCGGAAGAGAGAATCGTCGCCAATGACAATTCCCTTCGTACGATATGGGAGCTGAGAGATGCCTTCACGCAGAGGAAGAAGCAGACCGCGCGTCGCAGATCTGAGCGCACTGCTTGAAGCCCTTACGAAAGCCGACATTGAATTCATTGTTGTGGGAGGCCTTGCCGCGGTAGCACAGGGAGCACCCATCACGACCATGGATATGGATATCGTGCACCGGCAGTCGAACGACAACATCGAGAAGCTCCTCGCCCTTCTCAAAAAAGTTGATGCGATTCACCGGCGTCCGGACGACAAGATACTGGAACCTCAAAAGCAGGACCTGTCGGGTCGGGGCCACGCGCTTTTCACGACACGTTTCGGCCCGCTTGACGTTCTTGCGGTTATCGAGGAGGGTCGAGGATACGAGGATTTGCTTCCTGATACAATCGAGATAAAATTTAGGGGGCACAAGGTTCGAATGCTGTCTCTCAAAACGCTCGTAGAACTAAAAAAATGCTCCCGCGATCCCAGGGATCACCAACGTCTGCCCGTCCTGCTGGAAACACTCCGCCAATCAAACGATAACAACGGATAGTACGCATTACTTGAACCCCTACGCAAAAAAAATTAAGTATAAATCGGGAATATTCTTCCTGCTTCTGTTTGTTTCCCCAGCGTGTACCGGTGCCGCAGAAGACCTTCAATCCATTCAAACCCGGGATGTCGAGGTGCAATTCACGGCTTCTCTCGTGCCGGTTGCGGATGAGGTGCTGTATCTTTATCCGGAGATCCGGCGTAATTTAGAGTCTCTTTTCAGGTGGGACCTTGCCCTAAAACCTTCCGTAGTTCTCATTCCAACGCGGGAACAGTTTCTTGAATTGTCCGGTGATGACCTCGTGGTGGCGTTTGCGGTTCCGGAACGGAATCTGATTGTCATCGACTATTCCAGGACAGTTGAGCATCCGTTCAGCATCGAGGCGACACTGAAGCACGAACTCTGCCATCTTTTGCTTCACCGGCACATCAAAAGAGAAATTTTGCCAAAATGGATGGACGAGGGGCTCTGTCAATGGGCAAGCGACGGAATCGGGGAGATGCTCGTGGCCCCCAAACGGTCTCTTTTGCTCATGGCGTCACTGTCGAGGCGATTCATTCCGCTCGGGGAATTGCACCGGATATTTCCGGGCGATGAAAAATCCCGGCTGCTGGCCTACGCGGAAAGCAAAAGTTTTGTCGCCTATCTTTTGGAACAATTCGGCAGGGACAGGCTCATTGATGCCCTGAATCATATGAAAGAGGGAAGCACGGCAGATGCGGCAATACAGAAAGCCTTCTCAATACCATTTGAAATACTTGAAAAAGAGTGGCATCATTCCCTGAAAACAACGCTGACATGGTTTACGTTTCTGAGCTACCATCTCTACGAGATCCTTTTCGCGCTCATGGCCGTTGTTACTGTGCTGGCATTTATACGAATGCACCTCAAAAAGAAGAACTATGTGGACGATGAAGATGTGGAGGAACGGGGATAAGGATTGTAAAGGTGTAAGATCTTGAATATCCTGTCGAAACGATTATGACGAAATACCTGCTCATCATTTTCGCGTTAATTTACGTACTCAGCCCTTACGATTTCTTTCCGGATTTCTTTTTCGGCTGGGGATGGCTCGACGACCTGATTATTCTGGGGCTTTTATGGCGGTATTTAAAATCGATAAAGACAACGGGATTTGACCCGGGCGGTTATGAACAGCCGCGCCGCGAGTACTTTGAAAAAGGACGTGAATATGGATCCCAACAATCGGGTGACCGGGGAAGCAATGCCCGGGAAAAAGACCCGTACACTGTCCTCGGTGTTGAACCCAACGCTTCCCCTGAAGCGATAAAGAAGGCGTACAAACAGCTTGCCGGCAAATACCACCCGGATAAAGTAAATCATCTCGGCGATGAATTCAAAAAACTGGCGGAAGAACGGTTTAAGGAAATACAGGGGGCCTATCAAGAACTCATGAACAGGAAGTTTTGAGAAACGCCTGATTTTGTCCGTTAAGGAATTTTATCTTTATTTGAGATTCGCTCGCTTTTTCGGTTCAATCGGAACATCTTTATGGCAATGGCTATAATCCCCGAAAAACTCCGCAACTGTTTTTTATGGAGAATCTGAAAAATGGGAATACTTCTGCTTGAAGGCGGATGCGAATTCCAGGGGAAAATGGAAGAACCGGACAGGAAAGCGCTGGCGCTGGCCGGGGGAGAAAACGCCGGAGTTGTAATTATTCCGACGGCCGCGGCTCAGGACAACAATCATGAACGTGCCGGCAACAATGCGCTGAGATGGTTCCGCGGACTGGGTGCAAGGAGCGCCGTTTCGCTTCCCATTATCGACAGGGCATCGGCCAACGATCCTGAATTCTCGTCTTGTTTGAATCGGTCAGACTTTATTTATATGCTTGGCGGGTTTCCCGGTTATCTGGAAAACACGTTAAAAGAAAGTCTGTGTCTCGCGGCGATCCGGGGTGCCTATCAGAGGGGAGCGGTTCTCGCGGGAAGCAGTGCCGGCTTTAAAAAGAATTGCCATTTAAATCTGATAATGTAAAAATTTCAGCACCGCTCTGCCGTGAGAGAAAGGTCTAAACAAACGAACCGGGGGACTTTTTAGGATGCCGCAAAAAATGGGTAAGATTGTTCTGATGGGCTCCGGTGAGCTGACCGCCACAATGGTGGAGGTTCACAAAAAAATTCTCGCCGGATTGCCTGAACGCCCGAATGCCGTTTTTCTGGACACACCCGCGGGTTTCCAGCAGAACGTGGATGAGATTTCCAGGAAGGCGGTTGACTATTTCCGGAAGCACGTTCAGCAAACGCTCACCGTTGCCTCGTACAAATCCTCGGAAAGTGCGACGGATTTTGAAGCTGAAACGGCGTTTCATCTGCTGCGAAACGCAAATTTTGTGCTCGTCGGGCCGGGAAGCCCCACTTACACTGTGCGTCAGCTTCAAGAAACCCCTGTGCCTGTCATTTTCAATAAAATGATCCAATCCGGCGGGTGTATGGTGTCGGCCAGCGCGGCCGCCCTGACCATGGGCCGCTATACGCTTCCGGTCTATGAGATTTACAAGGTCGGACAGGCAATCCACTGGGTGGACGGGCTCGATATTTTATCTTCATTCGGATTTAATCTGGTTGTTGTTCCACACTGGAACAATGCCGAAGGCGGAACCCACGACACCCGTTTCTGTTTTATGGGCGAAACCCGTTTTCAGAGGCTTGAGGCACTTTTACCGGATAATGTAAAAATACTGGGTATTGACGAGCACACCGCCTGCATCATCGACCTGGAAACGCGACAAATGGATATCGAGGGGATCGGCGGCGTGACCGTCCGCGAAATGGGGCGAGAAATAAAATTCGGTAAGGGAGAACAGGTACCGCTCGAAGCACTGGTTGAAGGCCTGGGGAAACGTGACTGGAAGCCGAGAGAGACCGATGAAGATGCGCAAATCAAGGATTCGGGTGAGTCAAAAACAGATTTGCTCGGTAAAGTCCACTCCATCGAATCATCTTTTCAAAGGGGTATGGAGAAGCACGATCCAAAAGAGATGACCAGCGCCCTGCTGAAGTTGGACAACACGATCTGGCAGGCTCAGAAGGAATTGGATAATGAAGAGAATATTTCTGAAGCGCGTGAAATTTTAAGAGACTTAATCGTGCTTCTGGGAGCGAAATCGGCTCCTTCCACCCGAAACATTGAAGCGGTCCTGGCACCTTTGGTTGACCGATTGCTTGAACTCAGGACCCGGTTCAGAAAAGAAGAAAAATGGCCGGAAGCAGACCACATCCGGGATATTCTCCAGCAAGCCAATATCCTCGTAGAAGATACAGACGAGGGGTTTCGCTGGCGGATAATGGATGAAAGCCCTAATATTTTAAATTGTTGACCGCTTTGTAGTCAGCGAAATGGGCGATCTCTTTTTAAAAACGTGTACCGCTTGAGTGTATTAGGGATCGTTATTGAACCGGCAATTAAATATACAAAACACGCCTTTCCCTCTTGTCATTCCCGCGAAAGCGGGAATCCAGTAAATACAGCGGGGTATGGATAGCGCTTAAGCTTCACTACGTGCCCGGCTCTCCGCTTCGCTACGGCCGGAATGACGGTCTTTTAATTGCCGGGTTAATAGAAAGAACAGACGCATACGATGCTGCTTCTTTATGGATACTGCTTTCGTTCGGCGAGCAGACAATTTCGAATATGTTTGAATTCTGTTCTTTCTTTACGAGCCCTTATGCAAGAGTTTACACGATTTGAAAAAAGGATTATCCATGAAGCTGTTCATCATGGGTTTGTTGTCAAAAGGCCATGGTAATTCATGAAACTTATGGAAATCAAAACAGAGTCCTTCGAGCGCTACGAGTCTCTTTATAAGAATCAGGAATTCGGGCTGATCTGGAATTGTTTGTTTGCCCTGCCGACGTGGCTCAAAACGTGGTGGGAAACCTTCGGTGAGAACAGCCGGCCTGAAATTATAACGGGGTATCACCATGGAAAACCAGTTGGAATTGCGCCCCTTCGTGTGGAAGAAGAAACCGCACGGTTTATTGGCGGAGAAGATGTCTGTGATTACCAGGATGTGATTCTTTCCGCGGGCCATTACCCGGAATTTCTTGAGGGAGTTCTGTCCTACCTGATAAAAAGAGAAGTACGTTTTCTCGAATTAGGTGATCTCAGGCCTGAATCTTATCTGCTTAAAGCGCTGCCAAAACTGGCAGCGCAAATGGGATATACCGCTGTGAGTGATCGGGCGGCGTTTAGTTATGAAATCCCATTACCGAAAACCTGGGAATCTTATCTCCAGATGATCGGCGGCAAACAGCGCCATGAAATTCGCCGTAAAATGAGACGGTTGAATGAAGCGGGCCTCATCCGGCTACGGGTTGTTCACAGGCCGGACGAAGTCTCCGAAGCCATGAACCTGTTTTTCACCCTGTTCAAGGCAAGCCGGCCGGACAAAACCGAATTTCTAACCGACCGGATGGCATCTTTTTTTCTTGTGCTGGCGAAAAGAACGGCCCAATTGGGGTTTTTGAGACTGTATTTTTTGGAAATCGACCGGGTTCCTGCCGCGGGCTTGATGTGCTTTGATTTCAACGATACGGTTTATCTTTATAACAATGGATATAACCCGCGGTTCGGCAATCTGAGTGTGGGTCTGCTCAGCAAAGTGTACAGCATCAGGGATAGTGTCGAGCGCGGAAGGGCCCGGTACGATTTGTTGAAGGGTGATGAAGTGTATAAAAAGCAATTGGGAGGCAAACCCGTTCCGCTGTATCGTTTAAAGATCGATCTCGGAAAATAAATATATCCCGACACGACAAAGAAATTTTTTGGAGAGAAAAATCGATTGAAATCTCAACCCGCTTCGCTCAAAATTGCCATGCTCAGCGTCCATTCCAGCCCCGTCGGCGATTTGGGCACCCGGGATACGGGCGGGATGAGCGTCTACATTCGGGAGCTGGCCAAAGCACTCGGCAAAAGGGGGCACCACATCGATATCTTCACCCGGCACGATTACGGCGATCACGAACCGGTCATCGCGCTGTACGACAATGTTCGGATCATCCACCTGAACGGCGGAACCGGGGGTGGGGCAGACAAATCCGCGCTTTATTCGCATTTACCGAAATTTTTCCACGACCTTGAATCGTTTCGAATCAAAGAAAAAATCACATATGATGTCATCCACAGCCACTACTGGCTGTCCGGGGTTTTAGGCGCTGACGCTCAGTCCTCCTGGAATGTTCCGCACATGCTCACCTTTCACACGATCGGCGCGGTGAAGAAACACCTCTGCCCGGCAGAGAACGAATCCGATTTGCGGTTGTCCAGCGAAAAAATGCTGGCGGGGTTGTGCGATCAAATAATTGTGCCAACCCAAAAAGATAAGAATTATTTAATCGCGTTTTATGATGTCCCGCCTCATAAGATACGGGTTATACCCTGCGGGGTAGATATGGAACGATTCAAACCCGTGGGCAAAAGCATCGCCCGCCAACAACTGGCAATGCGCCGGGAGGACAGGATTGTACTCTGTGTGGGCAGGCATACCCCCATAAAAGGGCTTGATCGCTTGCTCAAAGCCGTCGGCCGTCTTAAAAATTATCCGCGCTTGCGCCTGATCCTGGTGGGGGGAGACGGCGAAGCATCCCCCATGTTCCGACAATTACAGTCTGAAGCAAAGACGCTGAATATTCAGGATCACCTCACTTTTACCGGAAGGGTCGATCAGGAAAGGTTGCCGCTGTATTACAGCGCGGCAGATGTTTTGGCAGTGCCTTCATATTACGAGAGCTTCGGCCTGGTAGGGCTCGAAGCCCTGGCCTGCGGAACGCCTGTGGTGACCACCCCGGTCGGCGATATGGAGAACATTGTGAAAGACGGCCTGACCGGATATGTGGCGGTTGATCCGGACCCGCGGTCTTTTGCAGCGTACATCGAAGCGGCTTTAGTAACGCAGCAGGCCAACGGATTGTCGCCCGAACAGATCCGGGCTTCTGTGAGCGAATTTACCTGGGAAGCGGCGGCTTCGAAGATGATCGAGGCGTACCGGTCGGTGGTGTACCGGTAAAAAAATATGAATTCAAAGTGTCTTGGTTCAGCCTGGCAGCAATACCGCGCAAAGAGCATGGGGCATTGCGCATGGCGGGACAGGCAGGGCGGTGAAACTGTTAAGAGCAGATTGTTTTGTTCAATCAATAAATAAAACTGAATAAGGAGATAGGATTTGCCCGACACATCAGACATCATGGTAATTTCAGCCCACCCGGATGACGCGGAATTCGGTGCGGCGGGTTCTGTGGCAAAATGGACCCATGAGGGGCAACGCGTTGTTTACATTGTCTGCACCAGTGGCGACAAGGGAACCAATGATCCGGACATCAAGCCGGAACAGCTTGTGAAAATTCGTGAAAAAGAGCAGAGCGATGCCGCGGCCGTATTGGGGGTTTCCGATGTTGTTTTCCTGCGGTATCCGGATCAGGGGCTGGAAGACACACCGGATTTTCGTAAAGAGATTGTAAGACAGATCCGAAAGTACCAGCCTGGAACAATCGTGACTTCGGACCCTTACAGGCGTTACATCTGGCACAGGGACCACCGCATCATCGGACAGGTGACACTTGATGCGGTGTATCCGTTCGCACGCGATCGTCTGGCCTATCCGGATTTGATAGAACAAGGGCTACTGCCTCACAAAGTAAAAAAAATCCTGTTCTGGGCGGCCGAGAACGTCAATTTCCATATCGACATTGCCGAAACCTTTCACCTTAAACTCGCCGCGCTTCAGTGCCACAAGAGCCAGATCGAACAGTTCAGTTTCCCCGATTTGGAAAAATGGCTGCGGGAACGGTGCGAGAAAATGGCCGAAGGGTCCGAATTTGAAATCGCCGAAGCGTTTCACCACGTGGTGGTGTCTCTTTGAAATACCACCACATCTGATTTTTTGAGATTTTTATCTGACACATCAGTTTATAAAATTATTCAATATTCTAATTGTTGAGAACCCTTTCAACTATGAGGTAATAGGTGATGAAAAATATTATCATTGTACGGACCTCGTTTTTTTTAATCTCGATGCTTTTTTTTCTTAACGGATGTTCTGTTAACTATGACCGCATAATCGATAAATCCACTAAATCTATCGAAAAAAATCCGAACAATTCTGAAGCATATATCAAGAGAGGAGATGCATATGAATCGAAAGGTTTTTATGGCGAAACTAATAACAAAGAAGACTACTACGGCAAGGCTATCTCAGATTACACCATGGCGATTGAAATAGATCATCAGAATGCTAAGGCGTACGATAAACGAGGATGGGCACACTATATAACTAAGAACTATGACAAAGCTATTGCCGATTATACTCTGGCTGTTGAAATCGGCCCAAATAATGATGATGCAAAACGTGGATTGTCAATGGCTTTCGAAAAGCGTGGATTGGCATATGTAAATAAAGGGAAGTTAGAAAACGCTATTGCCGACTGCACTAAGGCTATCGAGATATACCCATTTGGCAGTGCATTTATTTGCCGAGCGAGTGCATATTTTTGGAAAGAGGACTATGATAGAGCTATTGCTGACTGCAATATTGCTATAGAAAAATGTCAGTATGCTAATTGCAAGTCTAACTATTACTTATTTCGTGCTATAATATGGGAAAAGAAAGGCGACTATGAGCAAGCCGGCAAAGACAGGGAAAACGCTTTTAACTTAGCACCGCCTTTAGAGCGTTGATGGAGCTTACTGTAAACTTTTTATCAATTCATTGACACTAATAAAGGAGAGATTATGGCCACTCGGACTTTCGAAATAACCGAATATCAATATGGCTTCTTTAATGATGCGGCTTATCATAATAGGCGAATGCTTGCATATCTGTATCAAAATGATAACCGGATCGCCATTATCTTTTTTCAGGATGATCTCAAGGCGCCCCATGCTGATAAGGATGGTCAAATATGCGTTTACTATCGCATGGAAGATCTGCACAGCGTCATCGATATGTTACGCAACGAGAATCCAATTTTTCTGCATTATAACGAAAATCAGAAATTCACGCGGGCATTTTTGACAACTTCCAAAGAACCTGTGGGTGAAGGAGAATGAAAGGTTAATATTAATGTCACAAAGACATTTTAACGGAGTAAGGTTTGAAATCATCATCCGGGAAATATTATATAGGATTAGATCATGTAAGAGCTGTCGCGGCATTTGCAGTATTTACATGGCATTTTATCCATGTTTCCGAAGGTCATCTCGCTCCTCCTCCCGTCTTTCCATTATCTCTGCTAAGTGAAGGGCATACAGGCGTTGCCCTTTTCATGGCTTTGAGTGGTTATTTATTTGCGAAGCTTCTGGATGGGAAGAAAATTAATTATGCTTCTTTCATTTGGAATCGTTTCCTGCGTCTTGCCCCGTTATTGATTTTGGTAATCCTTTTAGTTGGATACCAGACATATCTTTCAGGTGACGACCTGTTTATTTATGCCAAGAGCATCGTTGCCGGCATTGTTGAACCATCGCTTCCAAATGGAGGGTGGTCAATTACGATAGAATTCCATTTTTATTTGTTATTGCCTTTTCTGTTGTTTCTTTCAAGAAAATCGAAATACTCATTAATATTAGTGCTCACGACTGCTGTGATTGGTCGCAGTTTTCTGCATCAAGAGTTAGGACAAATTCAAACACTCGCGTTTGCGACGATTATTGGTCGAGTTGATCAGTTCTTGTTAGGTATAATTGCATACCAGTTCCGAAGCTTTTTTACTGATAAACATATTTTTATTTTCTGTCTTTTTGTCTTTTTCGCAGCTTTTTATTGGTACTTTGATCTGTGTGGGGGGTTTTATAACAGCCCATCTTATCCATCTCCCAGCACAATGTGGATTTATATACCAACGATAGAAGGAATTGCTTATGCATCAATGATAGCCTGGTACGATAATTCATTTACACATTCAACAGGAAAAATTTCTCGATTTGTTGCGTTAGTTGGAACGTATTCCTATTCGATTTATCTGCTGCATTTTTTCGTTGTATTCAGGCTGTCAGAAGCAATAAATACCCACCTTATAAATTTATCCAATATTTATCGTGCAATGCTTTTATCGCCCATATGCTTTCTGCTAATGGTACCTGTCGGGTATGTTAGCTATAGGTTTGTCGAGTCTCCGTTCTTGAAGTTACGCACTGTATATATTGTGGCGGAACCGGCGGCAACTACTCAGTCAGCCATTACAGATGAAGATTGCCTCACAAAAGGTTCAAGCGGACGCTTGTGACCTGTCGCGGTTGAACCCAATCGTTATCCACACTTTCGACATCTGCTATTCGATTCTTCGGGTCCTGATGGTCAGCAATGGACGGTCAATCTTTTGTATTACACCCGCAGTCACACTACCATAAAAGGTTCGGGGTAAACCGCCAAGACCGTGGCTGGCCATCACAATGATATCCACATCCATTTTCTCGGCAGTGTGTATTATTGACTTCACCACCGGGCCATGCACAACATGCGCGTCTGCCTTAATCCCTTTTTTCCGAAAATTCTTTTTAAATCGGGCCAGATAAGATTCCGACTCTTTTTTTCGCGCATCAAACTTTTCACGACATTTCGCCAGGTCTACGACCTCATCCCACTCGAGCATGACATGTAATTCCTCAACACAAAGGAAAACGATTTCAGCACCATAGCGATGCGCCATTTCCTCTACATGGGGCAAAACTGCTTCTGCTCGTTTCGAACCGTCCAGGGGGACCAGTATCTTGTTATACATAACAGGCTCCTTTGGTAACGCAGTTTTATAAATGGTAAACAAAAGCGGTTCATTCAACGCCGGCTCCTCCGGGGCCGGATTCTTTACATGTTTTAGAATCAACTTCAGTTAAAGCAATCAATGTGCCAATCCGCGTCGCCGATTTAGAAGTGCTGTAACAGTTTGATATAAGGGGATAATCTTAAATAAAAAGGGAAAGACAGTATGAGACGGCAATGAAACCGCCGTCAGTTTTTTTAACAGGATGTAAAATTGGCGATCCCGCAGCTGGCAAGAATGCTGGAGTTTTAAGCAAAGCTCACCACTATGGATTAAAGCGGCAGGTGAATCATCGGGTTAAAATAGGCCACCGACGGGCGTTCGTCTTTTAAATCCGTCGTGTAACTCAATGTGGTGATCGATGAAGTGGACGGATATTCATTAAGAATACCAAGCGTTGAAAACTTTTTTTTGTTCTGCACCGTCGCGGGAAAATGCTTCGCCCACAGCACCGTAAAAAAAATGACGTCGCCGTGGGTCACCGCCACAACATGTTTTCCTGGAAATTGTTTTCGCGTTCTGAACAAAAAGGTTTGTATTCGATTCAGGATATCTTCGGGCTGCTCATACTCTGAACCGGTTCCGGTATAGACATCTCCGTTTCTGGCGTCGATTACATCCGCAGGCTGACCCTGAAAAGGGGTGAACACTTCCGTGATCAAGGTCGATATTCGAAATTTAAGACGGGGGTGATGTTTGAGTATTTCATCGGCGGTCTGCCGACAGCGAAGCAGCGGACTGCTGTAAATGCTCGCGATGGTAAAATCTTTTAATGCCTGCGCCGTCCGGGCGGCCTCAGTGCGCCCTCTCGTGCTAATAGAAAACCCCGGCAGCCGGCCATAAAAAATATAGGACGGGTTGTGCACGCTGCCGTGCCGCACCAGGGAGATTTGCGTGCCGGTATTCCGGGGGACGATTCCTGTTTTTATCTCGATTTTTATTTTAAACTCCTTTTGCCAAGTCAACAGTTGACTTTTGACCGATGCTTTAAAGAAGATATCAACACGTGAGGTGAAAACACGCTCCAACAATTCCCTTTGAAACCAAGTTGTTATAGATTCCTATCGCTTTTTGATTGGATTCCGCGATGAATTTTATACCCTGTTCGCGAAGCAGGGTTTCGAGTTCTTCATCGGGCGTCATACGCCCGATGACACCTTTTCCGGCAACTATGACATCCGGCCCGGATTGAATCAGTTTGTGGATATCGCCGCTCGACAACCGGTGCCCGCTTTTCCGCCACCAGTTGTCCTCTATGTGACCATCCGGGTAGATGATCAGGTCGGAGGTGTATTCCTTTCCATCTATGACCATTCGTCCAAAAGCACATTCATCGATCATTGGGCAACCCCCTCCAGTTTTTTTATATACCCCAAAAGCGGGGAGATGTAAATTCGATCGAAGCTTGACTTGGCGACACCGGATATGTATTGTCGCACTCTTGTTTGATCGTGAAAAACCTGATTATTCCCCTCCTTTGTCGATTTAGCCAAAGTGGTTTCAGCCACGACGGCTGAAATGGGGGAGGGACAGGGGAGTTTGAAACCACTTCGAAACAAAAACGGGTAGAGACCGGATAAAATGAAGCCGGAAACGCTGAAAACCGATGCACTGCTTTTGCTTACTGCAACCATATGGGGGTTCGCATTTGTGGCCCAGCGTGTGGGTATGGACTATGTGGGCCCTTTTCTTTTCAACGGTGTCCGGTTTGCCCTGGGAAGTGCGGTCCTCCTTCCGCTTATTTTGAGAAATCATGTAAAAAAGAATCATGCTCACGGGGAGCTGAAAGCGGTCAATATCAAAACCGTCATTCTCGGCGGGGGCTTTGCCGGTTTATCTCTTTTTGTCGGCGCGTCCATGCAGCAGGTGGGGCTTGTTTATACAACGGCGGGAAACGCCGGTTTTATCACCGGATTATACGTGGTTATCGTTCCGATTCTGGGTCTTATATGGAAACAGCGTCCCGCCGTGGGAACCTGGGCCGGAGCGATTCTGGCAGCGGCCGGGCTCTATTTTTTAAGTATTACGAGTGAATTTACGATCTCATTCGGCGATTTTCTGGAACTCATCGGGGCTTTTTTCTGGGCCGGACATGTCCTCATCCTGGGATGGCTTTCTCCCCGGATAGACTCATTGAAACTGGCCTTTACCCAGTTTGCCACCTGTTCGCTGTTGAGCCTTGGAACGGCATTTGCTGTTGAAGTGATATCGCTTCAGGGGCTTATACAGGCGGCGATTCCGATTTTATACGGCGGGGTGCTGTCCGTGGGTGTTGCCTACACCCTCCAAGTCGTGGCGCAGAAAAATGCGCATCCGGCTCACGCGGCCATCCTTCTGAGTCTGGAAGCGGTGTTTGCCGCACTCGGCGGATGGGTTTTATTGGGAGAGACGCTGACTCTGCGGGGAATGTTCGGATGCGCGCTCATGCTCTCGGGCATGATTCTGTCACAGATGTTTGAAGTGTTTGGTGGTTACAGATCCGGAGCGTCCCGGACTGTTTCCCAATGAGTGCAGACTCAACATGAGCGGTGTGAAGCGGGTCTAAAAACAACGTTTCATTTCCGCGGACCGAACAAATTTGTTTTCATGAAAAAACAAATTTTATCTTAATATAAATCCTGTTATGATTTCATACCATGAAGAGAACCTCTGAAAAAAGCCTGGCCGTTGCGGCCGCCAAAAAAACAAACAGATGCCTGTCCTGCGGTACAGCGGAAAATATGGCCCGGCGGAAATACTGCTCCATAGACTGCAGACAGAGGCTCCGGTATAAGCTGAATATCAGGACCGGCCTGCTAAAAGCACTGAATGCCCGGTATGCAACCTTTTACTTTACTGAAGCCGTAACCATTATGGATGTGCTCTGTCACGGTTCCCCGGAGATATTCAGCTTCATTTATCCCCGTTCCACGAGGAATACGCCTGCCGAGAATTTCAGCAGGATGGCCGACATACTCGGGAATGCCTGGTGGGCTGAGAGGAAAAGAACGAACAAGAAATATCTCGCTTCACGCCATGTGCTTGAACAGGCGAACCGAAATGGGTTGCCGGCAGATTCCGTCAAGCCGATGGAAATCAGGAATCCGAACGTTAAAGGAACAGCCTTGATTTATCTCAAGCTGGACAGGGCCGCACTCCATTCGTCTGAATTGCAAAAAAAAATAAAAAATGCATACCGGCTGCAGGCAAAGAAACACCATCCCGATCTTGGCGGGGACAGGAACTCATTCATGAAAATTCATCGGGCTTACGAAGAATTGATTCAATGGGCATACAATCCATCGTTTGTCACACGCCGCGGGTTCCCTGATAAATGGTTTTACGATGGATATACAAACCGCTGGGTACAGCCGGCGTCGGTCCGGAGGCTTGCGCATCGGGGATAAATCGTCGATCTCTAATTCTTCTGTAAAACCGCTATTATCTCCTCTCCGAAGGCTGTTTTCTGCCAGTTTTTCATGTCTTCAACCGCGTCAAGGCGTTTGATGTCCCGGGGATTGTGCACCGCAATTGCGGTGATCATCGCTTTGTTGCAGACGAGAGCGGGGTCGATGTCGAGTTTTCCGGCTTTTTTATCCCGCCATTCTTTCAGCACCTTAGCTCGTTTGGGCACCTCGGGCGAGCGTACCGGCGCCTTTTTTCTGGGATAAACCGGGAGTTTGCTTTCAGGAAGTTTCAGGGCCCGGCTTGCCGTTTCAATCAGGTCCTTGCCATACATGTCGATCTGTTTTTGACTTAAAACCTTTAATTCGTTTAAGCGCTGTAAGGTTACAGGCCTGGCTGTCGCAATTTTCATTACAGGGGCGTTGCCGAAAACCTTGAACAGCGGCCTGTTTTTCTCTTCTGCAAGACGTTTCCGATATTGAAGCACGGCTTCGAGAACGGCAAGGCTGCTCGGCCTGAGTCGTCCAGCGCCCTTAAATTTCATAAAGAGGGGATCGTCATTGGATGAAGCCGGCCTCACGTTGCTTAGGCAGGCGCATTCTTCGTGCACCCAGGACAAACGGTTTTTTCTGTCCAGTTCTTTTTTCAGCATTTCATACAGAGGAAGCAGATATTTGACATCCCGTGCAGCATAATCCATCATCTCCTGCGGCAACGGCCGTTTGGACCAGTCTTTTTTTTGATATTTTTTGTTCAGATTGATGTTGAAAAATTTTATCAATACCGCTTCGAGGCCTGTTTCTCTGATTCCAATGAATCTGCATGCAAGCTCGGTGTCAAACAGATTGTTTACCTCTATTTCATGATCTCTGTAAAGGGACCGGATGTCATAGTCGGCGCCGTGAAAAATCTTTTGGATATCCTGTCTCAAAAACAAAGATTTGAGCGGCGAAAGGTCCTTGATCCGGAGCGGATCCACCACAAGATTTTTTCTTTTCGTGGCCATCTGAATCAAGCAGATCTTTTCTCTAAAATGGTACATGGAGTCCGCTTCCAGATCCACGGCAACGGCTTTTTCTTTTTCAAGAGACCGTGCAACCGCTTCAAGTCCGGACAGGGTGTCTATTATTTCATAGTCGCTGCGCATAAGTTCACGTTGTCGGGCGATGAATCCTTCGACAATGACGCATTGCCGTGAAAAGACATCTTTGGTTGATCAATGAGTTTTTTCTTGACCCACATGGTTATTTGACCTAACTTACTTATTTTTATCAAACATCAGAAGTTTGACCGTGTTTCAAATTTTCGGCATGTCCGAGCAGGTGACCACGTAATGGTGAACATAACATTTCCAGATGGCAATATAAAGCGTTTTGAGAATGACCCGACCGGGATGGATGTGGCAAAGCGGATTTCAGAAGGTCTTGCAAGGGATTGCGTTGCCATGGAACTTGATTCCGAACTGGTCGATTTGAATACCAGAATTACCCGGGATTCCCGTGTGCGGCTAATTACCACCAAAGACCCGGAAGCCATTGAGGTTCTTCGCCACAGCGCGGCGCATGTCATGGCTCAGGCTGTTCTGCATCTTTACAAGGATGCCAAGCTGACCATCGGCCCTGCGGTGGAAGACGGTTATTACTACGATATCGACATGGTGCCGGTATCGGAAGAAGATTTTCCGAAAATCGAAGCGGAGATGAAGAAAGCCATAAAAGCCAAAGAGCCCTTTGTGCGAAAAGAGGTTTCGAAATCCGAGGCGGAATCCTTCTATAAAGACGAGCCCTACAAGCTTGAGATGATTTCAGAACTGGCGGACCAGACCATATCATTTTATTCCCATGGTGATTTTACGGATTTATGCCGCGGCCCCCACCTGCCTCACGCCGGATTTATCAAAGGCTTTAAGTTGATGAAAGTTTCGGGTGCTTACTGGCGGGCCGACCAGACAAAGGCGCAGCTTCAGAGAATATACGGCGCCGCTTTTTTTACAAAGAAAGAGCTGGATGAACATCTCTACCTTTTGGAGGAGGCCAAAAAAAGAAACCACCGAAAGATCGGTGTCGCGCAGGATCTCTTCAGTTTTCACGACGAAGCGCCGGGAATGCCCTTTTTTCATGCAAACGGCATGGTCATCTGGAATGCGCTTCTGGAATACTGGAGGAAAGAACACCGGGCTGCGGGATATGTTGAAACCAAAACCCCGATTTTGCTTCAACGCTCATTGTGGGAAAGAAGCGGTCACTGGGAGAATTATCGGGAGAACATGTATTTCGCAAAAATTGATGACATTGACAATGCCATTAAGCCCATGAACTGCCCGGGCGGCATGCTGATGTACAAGACCAGGCGCCACTCCTATAAAGATCTTCCCATCCGCGCGTCGGAAATCGGCCTGGTGCACCGCCATGAGCTTTCCGGGGTTTTATCCGGTCTCTTCCGGGTCCGGGCGTTTCACCAGGATGATGCGCACATCTTCATGACACCGGATCAGATTCAGGATGAAATTCTGGGCGTGTTGAAACTGGAGGAGCGCATTTACAACACCTTTGGCCTCGGGTTCGATCTGGAGCTCTCCACCCGGCCGGAAAAATCCATTGGCACCGATGAACAGTGGGCGGTGGCAACGAAAGGTTTGGAAGCCGCCCTCGAAGCGTATGGCAAAGAATACAAAATCAATGAAGGGGACGGTGCCTTCTACGGCCCGAAGATCGATTTCCACATCAAGGACGCCCTCGGCAGGACCTGGCAGTGCGGGACGGTTCAGCTGGACATGTCTTTGCCCGAGAGATTTGACCTGTTCTATATCGACAAGGACAATGAAAAACGCCGCCCCATTATGATTCACCGGACGGTTTACGGCTCTATTGAGCGGTTTTTCGGTATTCTGACCGAACACTTTGCCGGGAAATTCCCGTTGTGGATGGCGCCGGTTCAAGCGGCTGTTCTGGCCATTAATGATGACCTGGTGCCGTATGCAAACGATGTGAAATCCCTTTTTGAAACCGCGGGAATACGGACGGAGGTGGACAGCAGGGCCGAAAGCCTGAACAAAAAGGTTCGCGACGCCCAGGTAAACAACACCCCCCTGATACTGACCGTCGGCAACAAGGAGAAGGAATCCGGTACCGTTTCCGTGAGAACCCTTGACGGAAAAGTCCGATACGGGATTACCCATGAAACGTTTATAAAGACGGTCCTTTGGGACATAAAGGAAAGGAAGCTGGATCTGGATGTTTTTGACGATTAAGCGTTTTTTTAGCCACAGACCCACACGGACGAATTCAGCCGGGCGACATGCCCGGCTGAAAAATGTTTATGCCAGCCGAAATTCAGCGCCTTTCCAACCCTAATGCATTCAAACAGTGCACGATTTCGCTGCGGATCATTCATTCCGCTATATTCAATCTTAAAAAAATCTTCGACGCCTCAAATAATTCGCTGGATATGAAAAAAAACGCCGGGATTACAACGCACAAAATAAAATGGTGCGACCTGCGGTGTGACCATGCCGATTTTGCGAAAGTCGACGCGCTGGACGGAAGCTGTAGAACCTTTCAATCTCTGTGGTGCAAGGAGCTGAAAAAGCACGTCACAAAAAACGCCCCCTGTGAAATCGAATTCGGAAAAAGACGCCCGACTACCGGTCTGTGATATGGGAATGAACAGCCGGTCCATATCGGCCGGCTTACTGAATCGTTGTACGGGAATGGCTCAATCGGAGCATTTTTATGGCAACCGCTATGGGGGCAGAACCATCAAACAACAAACCCCGGCCGTTAAAAGACCGGGGCTTTGTATTTATCAGCTCCTGCCAATTCATAAGATATAGAATTGGATGAAACGCCATTTGCGATAGAAGATGCGCTTAATGCTGTGCTCTTGACTCTCTGCGCTACGCGATCAATCCATCACGGGCCTGGGCAGGACCTTGGCGCGTTCGGCGATCTCGGGCACCATGTGTTCCCACTCGATGGCCATCATGTGCACGCCGTGAACACCCTCCATTTCCTTGAACTCCTCGACCTGCTCACAGGCGATCTTGATGCCTTCATCGGCCACGTTCTTCTTGTCAACACCCTTCAGGCGATCGATGAGTTCCTCAGGGACCTCTATTCCCGGCACTTTCTTTTGCATGTAGCGGGCCATGCCCACGTTCTTCATGGGGGTGACGCCGGCAAGAATATACACCTTTTCCGTCAGCCCCATGTCCACGGCCTGTTTCATAAATTTCCGAAACTTGTCCATGTTGTAGATGCACTGGGTCTGGATAAAATCAACCCCGGCCTCGATCTTCTTGGCCAGACGGTGCACCCGCCAGTCAAACGGGTCCGCGAACGGGTTGATGGCCGCGCCGATAAAAATCTTGGGCGGGTGGTGAATGTCCGCGCCCCCCTGGAACTTGGCTTCATCCCGCATGACCTTGACCATGTTGATGAGCTGTATGGAGTCGATGTCAAAGACGCCCATGGCATCCGGATGGTCGCCGAACATGCAGTGGTCGCCGGAAAGGCACAGCATGTTCCGAACCCCGTGGTAGTAGGCCCCCAGAATATCGGCCTGCATGGCCAGGCGGTTCCGGTCCCGGCAGACCATCTGAAAATTGGGCTCCAGCCCTTCCTGAATCAGTATTATGCAGGCGGCCCAGCTCGCCAGGCGGACAACAGCGGTCTGGTTGTCCGTGATATTGACGGCATCCACATTGCCTTTTAGAAAGCGGGTCTTTTCCCTTACCTCTTCGCCGTCGGTACCCCGCGGAGGGCCCAGTTCGCCCGTAAACGCAAAGTGACCGGCCCTTAAGACTTTTTCCAAGTTGCTTCCTGATTTCATTTCGCTCATATCGGCTTTCCTCTATGTTGATTACAAACGGGTTATCATCTGATTTATTGAAGTTACGCTTTCACTTCCGGCTTCTTGTAACCCGGCTGAAACAGTGTTCTCGGCTTTTGGTTCTTCCACGGAACAATGGGCTGATAGGTCTTCATTAGGTCAAGGCGGCCTTGCGTCGACAGGCGCTCGAAAATCTGGAACCAGGCACAGGGCTGGTCCTTGTGAATCTCGCAACTGCCATTGTCGGTTCCGCCGCAGGGTCCGTTGAACAGGCCCTTGGCGCACATGGTCATCGGGCAGATCCCGCCGGTCCAGCCCAGAACGCAGCTGCCGCAGGACCGGCATCGCTCTTCATACCACCCGATATCCCGGTTGACCGCCAGAAAGGTGGTGTCCACCGCGGGAAGCACCGGCTTGCCGGGAAATCGCTCGGCCAGGAACTGTATCCCGGCACCGCAGGCCATGGACAGAAGCGCGTCATAGTCATCCACCATTTTGTCCAGAGCTTCCAGGTATTCCATGTCGCACTGTCGTTCCACGGTGAAAGCACCCAGTTCAATCGGATTTTCATCCAATTTGCGGGCCATATCCAGCTCGGCATTCAACACCGCGACCTCTTTCTCGCCGCCGGTGAGACATACCGCCACGCAGGTCCCGCAACCCACGTTCAGTACCTTCTTGTAACCCTTGAGCATCTCTTTTATTTCGTTAAAGGGCTTTCTTTCGGCAACTATCATACTCCCTCCTGTCGTGCCAAACTACTTTTAGGTTTTTGCCCATTTTTTTAATGGGTTGGGTCCAAGCGCCCGCATGTTCTCCGTCATCTCCTTTGCGTATTCAACAAAGAGATTGGCTTCCCCTGAAGTTAAATTGTACATCCGGACCCGATCACCTTCCAGACCGATTTCCTCGAGCATCGTTTTGACATGCTCGACCCGCTGCCGGGCCTGGATGTTCCCGTCGTTATAGTGACAGGCCCCTTCCATGCACCCCACGGCATATACGCCGTCCGCACCTTTTTGGATTGAACGCAGGAGGTGCATCACGTCGACTTTGCCGGTGCAGGGCACCTTGATAATTTTGATGTTGGTCGGATATCCGAGTCGCATGGAACCTGCCAGGTCCGCGGCTGAATACCCTCAGTAATCACAGCAAAACGCAATAATTGTCGGTTCGAAATCCGCCATCATTCACCCTCCGCCAACAAGGCATCTATTTTACTTATTATTTGGTCATCTTCGTAGTAATTCAACTGGATGGTCTGGCGTGGGCACACACAGGCACACACACCGCAGCCATGACAAATGGCATCGTCGATCTCGATAAGCTTTTCGGCCTCATTAAACACCGGCACGTCAAAAGGACAGGCGCGCACGCACGTCAGGCACTTGACACAGAAGTCCGTATCCACCTGGGCGGTGACGGCCGACAGTTTGATTTCAGATTTTGACAGAAATGTCGTGGCCCTCGAAGCTGCTGCATGGGCCTGGGAAATGGCTTCCGAAATCAGCTTCGGACCGTGGGCGGTTCCGCACAGAAAAATTCCTTCGCCGGGCATGTCTACCGGGTTGAGCTTGACATGCTTTTCGATAAAGAAACCCTCGGGGTTGCGGTTCAGTTTCATGATGCCGCTGACGTCATCCGTGTCGGCAGCCGTTAAACCGGCACTCAGTACCAAAAGATCGGCCTGGATTTCAATGTCCCGCTGCAGAACATGATCCTTGATCGTCACCATCACCCCGTCGTCCGCAGATTTGACATCCGGCGGCGTGTTTCGATCGAACCGGATGAAAATAACACCCTGCTTTCGGGCTTCGGCATAGTAGTCTTCGAGGATTCCGTAAGTTCGTATGTCCCTGTACAGCACATACACCATGGCTTCCGGGTTTTTCTTCTTGATGCCCAGCGCGTTCTTAACGGCGTTCTGGCAGCAGATTCGCGAGCAGTTCGGATTTTCCTCGTTTCTTGAGCCGACGCACTGAATCATGACCACGCTGGAAAGATGTGCCGCGCCTTTTTCTTCGATGATGTTTCCCAGTTCCACCTGGGTGACCACCCTGTCGTCTTCTCCGTAGAGATATTCTTTGGGCGTGTACTCGTTGCCGCCGGTGGCCACAATCATGACACCGTGACCGATGGTATTCAGCTTTTTATCGGGACCGACTTCAATGTCCGTGGAGAAGTTTCCCTTATACCCGCTGAAACCGGTAATCCGGGCATCGGTATACAGATGAATGTTTTTTTCGGCTTCAATTCGATTGATCAGTGTCTTCAGATAGGCCTGGATGTCTCCGCCTTCGATGGTGTGGTGCAGTTTGCGAGACATGCCGCCGAGCTGATTCGCCTTTTCAACCAGGAAAACCTCAAATCCCTGTTCGCCGAGGTCCAGCGCAGCGGTCATGCCGGCAACACCGCCGCCGATGACCAGCGCCTTCGGATTGACACTGATCACCTTTTCACGGAGTTGCCGCAGATTGGCGGAACGCGCCACGGACATGCGGAGCAGTTCCTTTGCCTTTTGGGTTGCCGCTTCCGGTTCAGCGGAATGGACCCATGAATCCTGGTTCCGGATGTTGGCCATTTCAAACAGGTACTTGTTCAGACCGCAGGCCTCTATGGTGTCCATAAAAATGGGGTCGTGGGTCTTGGGACTGCAGGCCGCCACCACGAGCCGGTTGAGGTTGTGTTCTTTTATCAGCCCTTTTATGTTTTCCAGGGAGTCCTGGGAGCAGGTAAAGAGGGCATTTCCGGCATAGACGACATTGGGCAGGGTTTTCGCGTAGGCTTCCACGGCCGGGACATCCACCACGCCCGCGATATTGATGCCGCAGTTGCACACCAGTACACCGATGCGGGGTTCCGCTTCAGACACATCGATCTGTTCGGGAACCTCGACGGTCCTGGTGAGGGTACCCCGTGCTTCGGCCAGCCTCACGCCCGCTTTACTCGCAGCCGCACTGGCCTGTGTTATGGATTCCGGGATGTCCTTGGGGCCCTGGAATGTGCCGCAGGTATAAACTCCCGGGCGGGATGTGGCAACCGGAGCAAACGGGTCGGTTTTTGCAAAATTGTAGTGATCCAGCGCGATGCCCAGGCGATTGGCCAGATCCACCGAGGTCTCCGGGACCTGGAAACCCACCGAAAGCACGACCATGTTGAACGTTTCGTCGTGGATCTCTCCGGCATCATCCACGTACTTCAAAAGCAAATCGCCGGTTTCATGGAGTTGGGTAATGGTGTGGATTCTGGCCCTGACAAAACGGACGCCCGCCTTGTCGCGCGCCCGGTCGTAATACTTCTCGTAATCCTTGCCAAAGGACCGTATGTCCATGTTGAATATGGCGCAATCCAGGTCTTCGTGAGAATGCTCCTTGGCGATCATTGAATCCTTGATGGCGTACATGCAGCACACCGATGAACAGTAGCCGTTGCCGCACTTGTTGGTGTCACGGGACCCCACGCACTGCAACCAGGCAATTTTCTTGGGTTCTGTATGATCCGACGGCCTGACCAGATGCCCCATTGTGGGGCCTGAAGCACTCAGAATGCGTTCGAACTCCAGACTTGTCAGGACGTTGGGGTTGCTGTTGTAATGATAGAAAGGCTCAAAAACCGAGGGGTCGAAGGTTGCGGCACCCGAGCTGATAATCACCGAGCCGACCTGAAGTTCACGGTCTTGGGCCGTCTGGCTGTGGTCCACCGCCTCTGCAAGGCAGGCCTCCACACACTGAAAGCACTCGCAGCAGTAGCCGCAGTTCAGGCAGCGTGCGGCTTCCGATTTGCCGGCGGATTCCTCGTACCCCAGTTCAACTTCTTTGAAGTTCCCGGCGCGTGCTTTCACCGGCAATTCGGCCATCTTTGCCCGGGCCTGTTTCGGCATATTTTCCGGAATCGGACAGTAAAGCGGGTCTTCTTTTTTGATCGGTTCACGCCCTTCGGCCATGTCCTTTCCGTCCAGGAAGCGTTCAATGGATTTTGCCGCCTCTTTGCCCGCGCCGATGGCGCCGATGGCCACCCAGGGGCCGGTCTGAAGATCGCCGCCGGCAAAAACGCCTTCGCGTTCCGTTACATAGGTCACATCCTTAACCTCGACGGTTCCCCAGCGCGAGAAGGTTAAACCGGTCACATCTTCAAGTGCCGAAAGATCCGGATGC
Organism: Pseudomonadota bacterium; assembly: GCA_043827325.1. Taxonomy (GTDB): domain Bacteria; phylum Desulfobacterota; class Desulfobacteria; order Desulfobacterales; family UBA11574; genus JBDRPF01. The sequence continues at coordinate 68,646 of JBDRPF010000080.1, forward strand.
TGGCCGATGGCGGGAATCAACTGGTCGATCTCTACGTCATACTCGCTGCCGGGTATGGGGATCGGCCGCCTCCTGCCCGAAGAATCCGGTTCGCCCAGTTCCATCCGGATACAGCGGAGGGCGACGACCTTGCCGTCTTCAACCAGAACTTCCTGGGGGGCCGCAAGATATGTAATCCGGGTTCCTTCGACTTCCGCGGCATGAATCTCTTCTTCCCAGGCCGGCATCTCCGCACGGGTACGGCGGTAGATGATGTTAACCTCTTCCGCGCCAAGACGGACGGCACAGCGGGCCACGTCAATGGCCACGTTTCCGCCGCCGATGATCGCCACTTTCTTGCCTGTTTCCGCCTTTCCGGTAAGATTGACCTCTCTCAGGTAATCGACGCCCTGGCGCACACCCTTTGATTTTTCTCCCGGGATACCCAGCTCGATTCCTTTGTGAGCCCCAAGGGCCAGATAGACCGCCTTGTACCCCTGGCCGAAAAGATCATCGATGGTCAGGTCCGGGCCGAGCGGCGTGCCGGTTTTGATTTCAACGCCCAGGTTTGTAATAACCTCGATCTCTCTGTCCAAAACTTCGCGGGGCAGGCGGTGTTCCGGAATCCCCACGCGCAGCATTCCACCGGCCGCGGGCAGGGCCTCGTAAATCGTCGACAGGATTCCTCTGCGCGCCAAATGATAGGCCGCGGAGAGTCCTGCGGGGCCTGATCCGACGATCGCGACTTTCTCGTCTCTCGCCGGCAGACATTGAATCTCGATTTTTCGGGGATCAAATTGATCCGCTGCGAGGCGCTTCAGGTCACGAATGGCCACGGGTTGATCCACATCACATCGACGGCAGGCGTCCTCGCATCCATGGGGGCAGATTCTCCCGAGGACCCCGGGCAATGGAAGGTCTTCCATGATGATTTCGAGGGCTTCCTTGTATTTGCCTTCCTTTACCATCTGGACGTAGCCCTGCACATTGAGCCCTCCCGGGCAGGCCAGACGGCAGGGCGCGGTGTCCGTCTTCCGGATCGCCCATGCCCCCGGAATCGCCTGCGCATACTCCTTGTAGGTCGCTTTCCGGGTGGAGAGACCTTCGTCAAAACGGTTGGGAAGCTCCACCGGGCACACCTTTGCGCAATCCCCGCAGCTCGTACACTTGGAAAGATCAATAAAACGCGGGTGCTCCCGGACGCTGGCCGTAAAACGGCCCTCTTCTCCGTCAAGATTTAAAAGTTCCGCGTTTGTAATAAGCTCTATGTTCAGATGCCGGCCGACCTCGACCAGTTTGGGGGAGATAATTCACATGGTGCAGTCGTTGGTGGGGAACGTCTTGTCCAGCTGCGCCATCAAACCCCCGATGGCGGTGGACCGTTCCAGCAAATAAACGTAGTATCCCGACTCTGCCAGATCCAGTGCCGATTGCATGCCGGAGATTCCGGCTCCCACCACCAGCACAGATCCATGAACCTTTTCTGCCATAATGAACTCCTTGGGTTAGGTAAATCCATGGGAAAGTAAAAACAAAGTCCTTTCTATTCAATATTCAATAATTTTGTCAAGGTATTTTAAGGTCAATTTTCGCACGGAGATCTCCAGGGGAACAGAGGCGCGAAAACGAATTTTTTTTGTTGAGTCCTTGAAAACCGGGTCCTTTGGACTCGGATTATTAACTGCAATTTTAGTACACCGAGGCGTGTAGGAAAATGCGAATCCGGTGTTGTAAAACACTACAACCAGTTTAACTGAATAATATAATAACAGATAAATTCTTCAAGCCCTCCAAAAAGCTGCAGCCGTCTTCGCGTGTTTGCCGTAAATTCCTACATTCCGCCCCACGCTTCATATAAGCCGGTCTTTACGGGAACACTATTATATGCGTGTAATTTCTGCATGTTAAACTTTGTTATTCTCCGGAAGAAAACATTGGCACGCTGTTTGCTCTATTTAGGCTTGCAAAGCGCGAATAAAAAATCAGGGATTTGAATTTTAACGGAAAAAATAAAACAAAGAGGTGACAAAATGGCTGAAAAAAATCAGGAACGAAGAAGTCGGTTGGGGTTCGGGTCGTCTTATAGAAAAGGGAGCGAGAAGGACCTGGGCAAAGAAGTTGAAATTGGGGCCGTTCTCGGCGGTCAGGTCTGGATGGTAAAACCGGACAAGCACGCCACGGCGGCAAATCCCTGCCTGTGGATGGAAGCCGGTGTGGCGAAGTTTAAAAACTGCAACAATTACTATGATTGCAACACCTGCAAGTATGACGCGGGAATGCATGCCAAGGCGGAGAAAGGCAAGCAACCCGGCTGGCAGGACGCCATGCGGATCAGGCCGGACATGAACAGGGTCTGCCGGCACAGCCTCACTCACCGCATTGCACAGCGGGCGTGCGCCTATAATTACGAGTGTTCCAGTTGCGACTTCGACCAATTTTTTGAGGATGTCTTAAGCCCAAAAACCAAAACCATTCCTTATGATATCCATAACATAAAGGGTTTTGACGTCCCCATGGGCTACTATTTCCACAACGGGCACACCTGGGCGCGGATCGAAAGCGGCGGCTACATCCGGATCGGCCTGGACGATTTTGCGCTCAAGATGCTGGGAAAAGCCGATGCGCTGGATTTGCCCCTCATGGGAAAGGAGTTGGACCCGGGTAAAATCGGATGGGGCCTCAAGCGCAAGGATAACCAGGCGGATGTTCTCTCGCCTGTCGGCGGCGTCATCGTAGAGGTCAATTCAAAAGTGAGAGAAAATCCGGAAGTGGCCAACAGGGAGCCCTACGGGGATGGCTGGCTGTTCATGGTCCGCAACCCGAACATCAAGAAATCCGTTGACACGCTCATGACCGACACCACGAGTGTGGACTGGATCAGCGACGAGGTCGCTCATCTGGAAAGCATGATCGAGGAGGTCGCCGGGCCGCTGGCCGCGGACGGCGGGTATCTGCAGGATGATATTTACGGAAATCTTCCGGACCTTGGATGGAAAAAGTTGACGAAAACCTTCCTCAAGACCTGATGGAAACAAGGCGTGCCGCGGCCCGGCAACGGACGCGGCACTCCCGCATTCCGGACAACCGCGCCAGGCAATTTGAAACGAAAGGGAAACACAAAATGGTGACAATCCGCTTGAATCATCGACAAACAACTGAGAAACCCTGCGTCTGGATGCAGGCAGGGGTCGTTAATAAGAGGTTTTGTCAGATCGATTATGACTGCACGCCATGTCGTTTTGACAGGGCTCTGCGCCGTGTTTCCGACGAGAACAGAAGGCTCAGGGAGCAGGGGAATCGTCCGGACGGGAAAAAAGGCAGAATCGTTTACTGGAAAGAAAAAATGAATGAACTGTCGCCGCGAAGACGACCGTGTCTTCATCATATGAAAGGCCGTATAGATTTTAAGGCCTGCAACAACGAGTACCGGTGCGGCAGTTGTGAATTCGATCAATATTTCTACGATCAGTACACGGTACATGCCGTGGTGAAACCGGTGGATGTTCTGGACATCCAGGGATTTAAAATCCCGCAGGGATACTACCTCCATCACGGTCATGCCTGGGTAAAGGTGGAAGAGGGGTCTGAACTCAGAATCGGAATAGACGATTTTGCCTTGCGCCTGCTGGGTCCTTTTGATCGCATCGAGGCGCCGCTCGTGGGCAAAAGGCTAAAGCAGGACCGCCCTGACGTGCTCATGAGCCGTGGCCCGAACAGAGCCAAAATCCTCTCGCCGGTCAACGGTGTTGTCACTGCCGTCAACCCCAGGCTGCGGGAGCAGGGGGGGCTGGCCAACGCGAACCCGTATTCGGACGGTTGGGTGTTGAGGGTTCACTCCGACACGCTTCGGCAGGATCTCAGAAATCTGATGATCACCAGTGAATCAAAAGACTTTTTTGAAAACGAGGTGGATCGCCTCTACACTGTCATCGAGGAAGAAGCGGGCCCCCTGGCCGCGGACGGCGGGCATCTGAGCGACAATATTTACGGGAAGATGCCGCAGCTCGGCTGGAAGAGACTGACGGATCTGTTCCTGAGAACTTGATATTATCCCCCAGGTAACAGTGCAACTGGGGTGGCTGTTGAGATAAGC
>JBDRPF010000081.1:0-2272 GCA_043827325.1 Pseudomonadota bacterium
GGCGCCTCAAATCGATCCCCGGGCTGTTCAGCTCTTGCTCGGCAAGGGCGATGCCGTTCTGGTGGATGCGAGGTCACCGGAGCTTTTCGCCCGCGGTCACATTCCCGAAGCCATCAACATTCCGGCGCCGCTTTTTGACATCATCTATCCCATGAAGCTGGCTCCCGGCCTGCAGCCCGGTCAGGCCGTGGTGGTATATGGCCGGACTTTCAGCAAACACTATGACGAGGAGGTTGCATACCGCATCCTTCAGCGCCATGAAAATGTCAGGGTCATGACTGGCGGCATCGCGGCATGGGAAAAACAGATGAGGGCAACACCATGAATGGATTCGAATGGATGAAAAAGGTAATGGCACACCCGGTTCTGGGCTTGTTGCTCAGAATTTATATCGGCGTAATATTTGTCGCCGCCAGCATGTACAAGATAAACTATCCCGGAGAATTCGCGGAAACCATTGCCAGCTATCAGATAGTTCCTTTCTGGGGAGTCCATCTCATTGCCCTGATCCTCCCGTGGACCGAACTGATATGCGGCCTGATGCTTATTCTGGGGCTTCGAACGAGGGCGGCGGCAGTTCTGGCCGGATCGATGCTGGTGGTCTTCAGTATAGCGATTGTCGCCACCCTGGCACGGGGGATTCCCATCGGATGCGGTTGCTTTACTTCGGTCGACGATCCTCTCAGTTGGAACACCCTTTTACGGGATCTCCTGTGGCTGGCCATGACCGTTCAGGTTTTTTTATTTCCGTCGGCCCTGCAACTGGAGGACAGGCTTCTGCTATCCTTAAAGGAGGTTGAGGGATGACGCGGGCAATTTTTTGGTGTGTGTGTCTGGTGATTGCCGGATTGGTTTTCTGTGCTTGCGAATCCACTTCCGGCTGGGAAGGGCGGTATGTATCGCCTGCGGCGGAAGGTGCTGTTGTGACGCTCACGCTGCAGGCAGACGGCAAAGGGCTCTGGGTTGTGGATCAGGAAAGCACGCCGGTGCGCTGGAAAAAACGCCAGGGCGCGTTGTGGCTGCACGTCAGGAGTGGCGGTGTGCTGATCGCTCAGCCCCTGGAAAATGAAAAAGCGCTATCTGTAAGCCTTCCCGGTGGCGGAATTATTCAACTGAAAAAAGCATCGGATTGATTCAGGTGAATCGGTATTAGCTGAAACAAGAAGAACTTTCATCCTGTTTTTATCGCGGGTATCAGGCATGCAGATATTTTTCCCTCAATTCTCCCGAAAGCAGTTTTATTGTCTCAAACGCCTTCTCAACCGTCTTCTCCCTGTCGGGATTTACGAGGCAGCATGTTGCGGGAGAGATAAGACTCTTTTCAAGCAACTGGCTCCTGTCGATTCCATTTTTGGCGAGAGTCTGCCAGGTCTCTTCCAACAGTTGAATCAGAGACGGGATATTCTCTTTTTCAAAGGTTTCAAAACCTGTCGGCACAATGCCCCAGACTATGACTCCGCCTCTGTCAAGAAAACGCCGGACGGACTTTGCGTACGAAGAAAATATTTCTGCATTTGTATATACATCAAGGGAGAGGATATCGAGATCAAGACCCAGTAGAAAATCCCAGTCGGGATTCCCGCAAAGATGAATTCCCCGCGGACGGTCGAGTTGCGAGAAAAAAAGATCCAGATCACCCTTGGCTTTAATATCCCCGTATCCGGACATTGCGGAAAATAGAAACTGAAGTCCGGGCTCATCTATGAACATGAACGCGTTTTCGTTGAGCTTTTTTAAACGGGCAAGCTGGACATTTATCCGTTTTGCCATGAATTCAAGCATGAACGGGCGAATGGAATCGTCAAAAAGAATCGGGCGGTCGTTGCCGTCGATTATATTGAAGCCGAAACTGATGGGCCCTTCAAGCTGTCCCCTGATTGCGGGCCTGTCTGACAAATCGAGTGAAAGAAACCTGTGGTAAACTTCGGAATAGGTCTTGCTGATATCGAAATATTCCGGCTCATCGAAATGACTCATGGTCTCATCGAATTCTCCTATGAATTTTTCAAGTGAAAAGCGAAGAGTTTTATTTTTGACGTCAAGAATAATGCCCGGAAAATTCTCGTCAGCCTGGACATACATATCTTCATAATAGCTGTAATTCGGCAGCTGCGGCCAGAACGGAATATCAAGAGATAAGGCTGTTTCCAGAGCCCGGTCAACACTTGTATGAGGCATTACCGCCATTGCCGGTGGTCAGAAGATTTCCGGGAATCGGCATCGTTAAATTATCCTTTTTAAAAGAAGTAATTATATTCTGACGAAAAAGCGG
>JBDRPF010000082.1:0-14726 GCA_043827325.1 Pseudomonadota bacterium
CGCAAAAAACGACAGGAGTCAACTGCCAACCGCAAGATTCGATTTTCCATTTTGGGATTCTGTTAGAAGGGCGGAGAGATGGTTTTAGATATTTTCTATGAACACATGCGTCAGCAAGGTGTATCATAGAAAATATCTAAAGAATGATTTCGCGGCTATGTGCAAAGAGGGGTTCAAAAACCGTCTCCGATATCTTCTGAAACGATTTGTCCAGCGGATCGGTCCTGTTGAAACACAGTTCATAATACGGATCCAGGGATTCCCCCTGTGAAAAATCGCTGCCATACCACCTGTTTTTCGCGGAAATCAACGCAACCTGTTCGGGCTGGTCCTTTTGTATCCGCTTCTGCGCGTATTCGCGGGAGGACTCCGGAAAAAAATGGATCGGGCGGGACAGGCCCTCCTGATAAAAAGCGAGCAATTCTTCCAAAATTTCCAACGGGTTGTTCATCGAATCAAATTCGATCGCAGTGTCCTTTCCCATAAAGAGGCTGTTTCGCGGATACCGCTCATCACCGGCCAGACAGAGAATGAGGTGATAAATCCAGGAACCGAGAAGGTCCGTTGATTTTGTTTTCGCATACCGGATGCGCACAAGTCCATGATCGAACACCTCTTTCAGCCTGCCGCGCAGGCGAAAACCGGCGATCTCCACGTCTACATCGAGACTCTCCAGGCGGTTGCCCTTCGTGTGGGTCCTGATTTTATCGACAAACGCTTCCGCATCCACGCTCAATTCGCCGTAGAGAACGTCGCCCACCGTGCCGTGCGGCAGGTTTCCCATGGCCCGTTCAAGAGGAAGAAACGCCTTCAGGTCCGCGTCGGCGAGGCGTCTTTTCACAAGGTTTTGTCCGATCCGGAACAGTGTCAGACCGTCCAGATTGAAATTTTCCCTTTCTTCCACGATCCTTTCCGCTTCGTAGAGGGTTATGCCCAGTCGTCGTTCAAGAAAAAACCTGGCGGGATTGCGGAAAAAATCGCACAGATGGTCGATGCCCAGTTGTTTCCACTCATCCGCGGGTGCCAAGATTCCTGATGTGATGAACCCGGGCGGGTCTCCGGGCACGCCCGTACCGGAATCAGCTGAAAAATTTTCCCGTGAATAGCTGAACAGCCGCCCGCCCTTTTTGAAATACTCGGGAGAAAAGGCCTGAAGCCGGTGTGGCGTGACGAGCTTGTCACCCGGAATACCGAATCCGTCCGCCACGTAATCGATCACTTCGCTCACCAGGACGGACGGCGGGCGGCGGGAGTTGTCCCGGATACTCTGACCCACGTAGCTGATATAGAGCTTTTTCCTGGCCGAAACAAGGGCTTCCAGGAAGAGATACCTGTCGTCGTTTCTCCGTGACCTGTCACCGGGCTTGGGGTGCGCCGCAATCAGATCAAAACCGACCTGTCGCGCGTCTCTTGGAAACGCGTCATTGTTCATGCCCACAAGGCAGATGACCTGCGACGGGATGCTTCTCATGGGAAGCATGGCGCAAAACGTCACGCCGCTTGAAATGAACCCGCCGCCGAAACCCTGCTGATCGAGACACCGCCGGAGATAATACAGGATGACTTCCAGTTTAATTTTCCTGCTGAAACCGGTGAGCGTCTGTTTTTCGGACATGTCGTCGAACACGCGGCGCAGCACCTGTATCTCCGGCTCCGCGTCCTCATCCAGGAAAAAATACTTATCAAGTATTACATTAAGTTTTTTACTCCAACCATTTAAGTTTTCATCGTATTTTAATTCATCCGCTGTCTCAATTAGGCGATAGAAAAATTCCAGAAACCGTCCCAGTGTCCGGGCCTCTGCCCCCTCGATGTGGTCGTAGGGAAGTATCCCGGAGAACATGCGGCTTTCGTCGCCCGGCATTGCGTAGCCCAGCAGCAGCCTCTCGATCCCGGCGCGCCACGTGTTTTCGGGATACGCCGGAAGGCCAATGCCGCGCCGGCTTTCGGCATCGATTCCCCACCGGATCTGCGTCTCCCTTGTCCACCGCTCTATGGTCTCCATGTCCGAGGCCGACAGCCCGAACCTTTCCTTTACACCGGGAAATTCCAACAGCGACAGGACCCGGTTTGCGCCCAGCCGGCTCTCCTTCAGCTCGAGCATGGACAGGAACCCCTCGATGACGCCGCTCTCTGCTCTCGCGCTCCGGTCTGCGATGCTGAAGGGAATCCGCAGGGCATCGTCTGTCTCGGCGTCGAACACGGCGTGGATGAACGGCGCGTACTGCTCGATATCCGGTGTCATCACCAGGATGTCCTTGGGCAAAAGGTCGGGATCTTCTTCAAACATGGCAAGGAGGTTGTCGTGCAGCACCTCGATCTCCCGCATGGGGCTGTGGCAGGCGTGAATCTGAAGAGAGGTGTCTTCATCAAAAACCGCGGTCCCTTCCCGATCACGAAGACTCAAGATGTCCGACTGGATGCAGGAGAGGAGGTCGTTTCCTTCGGGCGCTACAAAGTTTTCCATCGTCTCGCACTCGACGCCAATGACCAGGGAAAAGAAGTCTCGTCCCTGCCCCCCGATGGAGGCAAGGATCCGGTTTCCCCTTTCCAGGTGAAGTGCGGGGAGGTCCTCGACCCCGGGGTATTTGCCGCGTATTCGCTTCATCTCTTTGTCGGACACGATGTCCGCCCAGTAGGCTTCGCAGGGGTTCATCAGGAAAAGATTGACCCGGAGAACGCGTGAGATCGCGTCAAACAGCCGGATATAAAACGGCGGGAGATAAGAAATTCCGAACACAGACACCCGCCGGGGTAAATCCGCTGTTTGATCCGGCGCCTCCCGGATCTTTTCCAGAAGGGATCGGTGCAGGCGGGCCCGGTGCATTCCTTCACCGGCCGTGGAGAGCTCCCGCCAGAGTTGAGCCTGCCAGTGATCCGCCTTCCCATCTTCCCACGCAAAAATCATCTCCGGCCGGAAAACGAGGTACTGATCGAAAGTGTCCGATATTTTTTCAGAAAGCTGAAACAGCTTCAGTTCATCTTTGTCGTCCGTAAGATACGTTTTCAAGCTTTCAAAACCCGGCCGGTCCATGCACCCGGGCAAAATATTCATGATCCTGAATGTCATCAGTGCGGGTTCAAAGAGAGCGGTGTCCGGCAGATTCGGAAATATTTTCCCGGATATTTCCTGTAAAAAGGTGTTGGGAAAGGGAAAACAGCAGTTGGCGCAGATACCGTTGTGCCGGGCGATCTCCATGGACAGCCACCGTTCCATCCCCCTGCTCTGCACGACGATGATTTCCGGTTCCAGAGGAGACAAAAGGGGCGTTTTGACGATCCGCGCCATTTCCCCGGCGAGGATTTCCATGCGGTTGCTGGTGAATATTTTAAGACCGTGCATGAAAAATAGCCTTTAGTAGTGATTCTCCACCCGCAGAGCGGATGGACTCAGGAAGCACCCTGAAAGGGGGCAAAAAGCGGTTCCGAACCTAAATACGAAATTCCAAGCACGCGCGAAGCATCCCGTCGGGGATAAATCCGAAACAAATTAAAATGCTCAAAATTGAAGATTTTAAACAATACCGGATCAGTATAACCTCTCAAGCCTCGTGTTTTGGCGGAACATGACTCATGGCGTGCTCCGCCATGGCGGTGATTGTCAGGCCCGGGTTGACGCCCAGGTTGGCCGGTATCATGGAACCGTCGATCACGTACACCCCCTCGTGGCCGTAAACCCGGTTCTGCCCGTCGATGACCCCCCGGTCCGGGTCGGGGCCCATGGGGCATCCGCCTAAAATGTGCGCGGTGATGCCTGTGTTCAGCAGGACTTCGTTGACGGCGCTCTGCGGTATGCCGTCGATCTTTCCGGCCAGCGCCTTGGCCACCGCCTGTGCCTGTGGAATGTAGACCGGCACTTTTTCCCTTTTGTCCTCGCGTTCGGAGACCAGGGAGGGGGTGAAGGGCCACCACCACCGGCGCTTGCGGTACACCCGGACGCTGTTGTCGATGGTCTGCATCACCAGCAGGATAATCGATCGCCGCGCCCACCCCCCGAAGGGCCAGAGAACGCGAAAAAACGTAACAGGATCGGTAAAGATCCTCGAAAACCACTTCAGCCGGCGAATCCAGGGGTTTTTCGCTTCAACAAGAATGGTGGCCAGCAGGCTCATCATGTCGGAACCCTCCGAATAGCGCACCGGCTCCACGTGGGTAACATCGTCCGGATAAATGCTCGAGGTGATCGCGATGCCCCTGGAATAGTCCACCCTGTCGTCCTTTGCCGTGACACCCATGAGCGTTTCGCTGTTGGTGCGCACCCTCGACCCGAGCATGGGCGAGAGCCGGCGAAGGGTCCCCTGCTCCCTGCATTGGAAAAGCAGGGGCAGCGTTCCCAGAACGCCCGCGGAAAGGATAACCTTTCGGGCCGGAAATGTCTGCCGGCCGGGGGAAAGAAAGAGCGAAGTGGACCGCACGGTGTCCACCAGGTAGCCGCCGCCGGAACGCTCCCGTATCAGGGTCGCCCGGGTTTCGGGAAATATTTTCACGCCCAGCTTTTCCGCCAGGTAAAGGTAGTTCTTGTCCAGGGTGTTTTTCGCGTTGTACCGGCAGCCCACCATGCACCCGCCGCAGAAGTTGCACCCGGTGCGGTCCGGGCCCTCTCCGCCGAAGTAGGGGTCCGGGACGGTCTTGTCCGGTTCCCCGAAAAAGACCCCCACGTCCTGAAGGCTGAAGGTGTGGCCCCTGCCCATTTCCTCGGCCACCTCCCGCAACAGCTCGTCCGCGGGATACAGGGTTTGGTTGCGGGTGACCCCGAGCATCTTTTTGGCAATCCGGTAGAACGGGGAAAGGATGGCTTTCCAGTCCCCCATGTCCGCCCACTGGGGATCGTTGAAGAACGGGTCCGGCGGTTCCAGCAGTGTGTTGGCATACCCCAGGCTCCCGCCGCCCACGCCCGCGCCGCTCAAAATCAAAACATCGGAAAGGGGCGTAATCCTCAGGGTGCCGAAACAGCGAAAAAGCGGAAACCAGAGGGATTTGAACAGGTTCCAGTTGGTTTTGGGAAAATCCTCGGTGCGGTAGCGCTTGCCCGCCTCAAGAACGGCAACGTCATACCCCTTCTCGGCAAGTCGCAGCGCGCTGACACTGCCCCCGAAACCGGACCCGACGATCACGAAATCATATTTATGATCCTGCGGCATTGATTCATTTCCACTATTTTGTTGAGAAATATCGGGGTACAATTTTTAACAACGCCCGCAAACCGCTCAGCCGTCGGGCAACGGATCTGCCGTAGAGAAACCCGATAAACCCCGACAGTCCGTCATATACCTTCTTTCCGTGCGGGTGCCACCACATGTTCTGCCGCGCAAACGGCAGGATGTCGTGGACGATGACCTGCGGCCGGGTCATCTCTTCAAACCCGATGGCCCCGTGGGTCCGGCCCGTGCCGGACATTTTGAAGCCGCCCCACGGCGTTTCGGCCAGACCGTGGCTTATGAGGTGGTCGTTGATCGTTATTACCCCGGCCTCGATCCGCCGGGCCAGTTTTTCCGCCTGTTTCCGGTTCTTCGACCAGACCGAACCGGTCAGCCCGAGATCCGAATCATTGGCAAGGGCGATTGCCTCGTCCATATCCTTGACCTTCATGACACCCAGAACCGGCCCGAAGGTCTCTTCCTTCATCAGGCGCATCCCGTGGTTGACTTGTGTCAAAACCATGGCCGGCATCCGGTTTTCAACGCCCTCCCCTGCCGGCTCCCCTTCCGGATCCTGACTCCGGGCGTGGATCACAGCGCCTTTTTCACGGGCGTCCGCGATGTGCTGCCGGACGGTCTCCGCCTGCCTGCCGGTCGTCATCACACCGAGGTCCGTGTTGAAATCCGTGTCATACCCCACGCGCAGGGCCTCCACCTTTTCCGTGAGACGCGAGAGGAACAATTCGTATACGGATTCATGAACGTAAATGCGTTCAACCCCGGCGCAGGATTGGCCGCAGTTGGACAACCCCGCCCACACGGCGCCGGAAGCCGCGCGGTGGAGGTCCGCGTCTTCGCAGACCAGCATGGCGTCGTTTCCCCCCAGTTCGAGCACCAGGGGGGTCAGGGTGTCGGCGGCTTCACGCATCAGGGCCTTCCCGACGCCGACGGACCCGGTGAAAAAAAGCTTGTCCATGTTGTTTTTCAAAAAAGCGCTGCCGGCAAGGCGTCCGGGTATGTTGACATGGGTGAAAATCCCATCGGGGAGCCCGGCCGCCGTGAAGCACGCTTCCAGTTTCCGTCCCACCATCTGGGTTTCCGTGGCCACCTTCAGTATAACCGCGTTTCCGGCCAGAAGCCCCATCACCACCTCGGAAAAGGGGATGGAAAAAGGGTAATTCCAAGGAGATATGATGCCGATAACACCGTAGGGCACCCGAACGATTTTGGACAGCTTGTTGGACGTCAGAAGACTTCCCGGCACGATATACCGGTCTTTGAGGAACCTTTTGGCGTGTTTGGCATAGTAGTCGGCGGCCATGGCGGAGGCCAGGACTTCGGCGGACAGCGCGTCCACGCGGGTTTTACCGTTGTCCCTGGAGATGACCTCCGCGATCTCTTCGGCATTTTCCGCGATGTAATCCCGGACCCGGAGAATATACGCCGCGCGATCGCTCACCGGCAGAGACGCCCACGATTTCTGTGCGGACCTGGCCTTTTTCACAATCGGTTTCAAGTCTTCCACAGGGGTCAGCAAGGAATGTCCGATGATTTCTCCGGTAGCCGGGTTGCGGCATATTGTGTGGTCAGGGTGAAAATCTGACGAATCAAGCGTCATGGGCAGTTCTCCTTAACAAAAAATTCAAGTGTCACGGTTTTATATGATTATATCGAATTACATTCAAGAAGTAATTGTGACGATAATATTGACCCCGGTCAAACAATTAAGGCATAACAGACGAAAGGATTTCATGGAAAACTCAGCCGATGACAAAAATCTGCAAAAAATTGACATTATATGCATTAAATGTTAATTTTATGAATAACATATGGGTAAGGAGGCCAATGATGAGAACAACGCTTGATTTACCTGAAGATTTAATTAATGAAGCTATGAAGGCTACTAAAATTAATACAAAAACCAAAGTTATTATTACCGCCTTAGAAGATTTGATTAGAAAATCAAAGATATCCGGGTTAAAAAAATTTAAGGGCAAGGTGGATTTGGATATCGATATGAACGCTGTTAGAGGGCGTCAATGTCGGTATTAGTCGATACATCCATATGGATATGGAATTGGCATTCCTGATCTAATAGTTGCCCAGAACGCAAAACAAAATCACTGTGAAATTTATTCACTCGATAGCCATTTTAACCTCATGAAAGATATCCTTAGACTCCAACTGACGGGTTAAAATGAACTATGCCGGCCCTCGCGCGAGATGTTGGAGGAAATCTTCAAGCAATTGAACCAACCCGTGTCGTAATGAACTTTGGGGACACATAATCACTCGTGCATTGAACAATAACAGGCAGAGAGTGTCAAATGAGAGTGCTGAGCTTTTTTTGGATATTGATTGTCGCCGCCGCTGCGTTTGCCGGTAACATCGAAACCGTCATTGCACCGCCGGCGGAGATGCCTCAAAGCGGACAGACGGCGGAGTTTTCCGTTTACGTCCACAACACCGGAGAGGAAATCGTTTCGGTGAAGCTTCCGGAACAGCTCACCTGTCAGCTTGATTGGGGCGGCCAGACCGTTGCGGTGACCGCCGTGGCAGCCCGCCCCTCCCGGGAAGCGTCGGCCTTTCTGGATAAAAACAGCTTTGTCAAAGGGCGATATACGTTCACCGTTCCCGCAGACATCGAGGGGCCGGTGCGCATGACGGTCAGCGAATTAGACGCGGCCGGCGTCATGTTTCTGGTCGCCGCCGCCGCACCGCCGGAAACGCAGGCCCCCGACATTGCCGGGTCCGAATTGCCGGAAGAGTATGACACGCTCAATTCGCTGTTCACGCTGTACCAGCCCTATCTGATTAATCTGTCCGCCTATGAGCCCATGTACTTCCTGGTGGGGACCGACCCGAGAAAGAGCAAGTTCCAGATCAGCTTCAAGTACCGATTTTTTAACCCCGAAGGGGAGCGCATGAAAGGCTTTTCCTGGCTGAACGGCCTGCACTTCGGATACACCCAGACATCATACTGGGACCTGAAATCGGACTCCGCGCCGTTTAAGGACACCAGCTACAAGCCCGAGCTGTTTTTCCTGTCTCCCAATATAGACCGCCGCCCATCCTGGATGAAGGGTTTTTTCATTCAGACCGGCTTCCAGCACGAGTCCAACGGGCGCGACGGTATCTCTTCCCGCAGCACGAATTTCCTGTACGCCAAGCCGATTTTCATCTTTTACGACCCAAAGCTCCGCTACGGGCTCCAGGTCGCTCCCAAGATCTGGACATACATTTACAACGACGCGGAAACAAACCCCGACCTTGACGACTACCGGGGCTACTTCGAGCTGGACGTGAAGCTGGGAAAGCCGGACGGTTTCGTTCTGGGTTCTTATTTTCGATGGGCAAAGGAAGGCGCGTCCACGCAGCTGAACCTGACCTTCCCGGTTCACCGTCTTCCGTTCAGCGATTTTGATTTTTACCTGCAGGCCCAGTATGAAACCGCCCTGGCGGAAAGCCTGCTCAATTACCGTGACCGAACCGAGGCCTTTCGCCTGGGTTTTTCCATTATCCGGTGACGGGATGTTTTAAAGCTTTCCCCAAGAAAAAAGTTTAACCCCCTTTTAAAATTTGAACCGCTCAGTTCAGGTTCGATAAAAAGCAAAGGAGGCACACCATGTTTTGTTACCAGTGTGAACAGACGGCAAAAGGCACAGGATGCACGGTCCAGGGAGTTTGCGGAAAAACCCATGAGGTGGCGTCCCTTCAGGACCTGCTTCTCTACTTCCTGATGGGGCTGTCTCAGGTCGCCGTTGAAGGGCGAAAGGTCGGCGTCACGGATGAGGATGTCAATGTATTTACCGTGAAAGCGGCCTTTTCGACGTTGACCAATGTGGACTTCGATCCCGATCGTTTCCGGGAGTTGATCCATCAGGCAGCTGAAAAGCGCGACCGGCTCAAAGAAAAAGTCAAGGCTGCCGGCGGGAACATCGATCTGCCTTACGCCTGCACCACCATTGTTCCTCAACCCACCGTGGAAGGGCTGGTCAAGCAGGGCGAGGATGTCGGTGTGAAATCCTACCCGAGCGACAACCCGGACATTCTCTCTTTGAAGCACACCGTTCTCTACGGAATCAAAGGCGTCAGCGCATATGCCGACCATGCCCTGATATTGGGACAGGAGGATGACAGCGTCTATGCCTATGTCCATGAAGGCCTGGCGGCCATTCAGAGAGAGGGTTTGAGCCTGGATGACTGGGTCGGACTCACCCTCGGGTGCGGAGAGGCCGCTCTGAAAGCCATGGAACTGCTGGATGCCGGAAACACACAGACTTACGGCCACCCGGTGCCGACAAAGGTCCCGCTGGGCCACAAGAAGGGAAAGGCCATCCTGGTCTCCGGGCATGACCTGAAAGACCTCGAAGCGCTTCTGAAACAGACCGAAGGGAAAGGCATCAACATATACACCCACGGAGAGATGCTCTCGACGCACGGTTACCCGAAACTGAAGAAATACCCGCATTTCTACGGGCAGTTCGGCACGGCCTGGCAGAAGCAGACCAAGGATTTCGTAAATTTCCCGGGGACCATCCTGATGACCACCAACTGTATCCAGCGGCCCAAAAACGACTATAAAGACAATATTTTTACCTCCGGAATGGTCGGGTGGCCGGGCGTTCCGCACATATCGGACCTCAATTTCCAGCCGGTCATCGACAGGGCGCTCGCACTCCCCGGCTTTCCGGAAGACGAAGACGGCAAGGAAGTCACGGTGGGCTTTGCCAGGAACGCGGTCCTGGGTGTCGCGGACAAGGTCATCGAAGCGGTCAAAAGCGGCGCGATCCGACACTTCTTTCTGGTGGCGGGCTGCGACGGGGCAAAGCCGGGGCGGAACTACTACACCGAGTTCGTGGAAAAGGTCCCGAAAGACTGTGTCGTGTTGACTCTGGCATGCGGGAAATACCGCTTCTTCGACATGGAACTCGGCGATATCGGCGGCATCCCGAGACTGCTGGATGCCGGCCAGTGCAACGACGCCTACTCCGCGGTTCAAATCGCCGTTGCCCTTGCCAACGCTTTCAATGTGGAAGTGAACGATTTGCCGCTGTCCCTGATCATTTCGTGGTACGAGCAGAAGGCGGTGTGTGTGCTTCTGGCGCTATTGCACCTCGGCATCAAAGGTATCCGTCTCGGACCCTCGCTGCCGGCGTTTTTGACGCCCAATGTGCTGGACACCCTGGTGAAGACATTCGACATCAAACCCATTGCCACCCCGGACGAGGATCTGAAGGCCATTCTGGGCTGAAACGACAGGAAGGACACCATGATTGAACTCGGCATTCCGTACAGAGAAATGGCCGTCACGTGCAAGACGAGACCCGTTGCGGAAAAGAAGATCGTCTGGAACCGGTTTGAATCGGAGCCCTTTGAAGAAAACCGCTTCCAGGCAAAAGCGCTCTCCGCAAAACACATAGAGTCCGCGGCGTCGGTTTTCCGGAAAGCCTACCCTGAAGTTTACGGATCTCCGCACGAGTTCGTGCTCATGCCGGAAAGATACGAGGAGCACATCGCCCTCGACGAGAACTGGGAGGAAGACAGCTGGAAAAAGGTTTGCTGCATGCCCGTGGTGGTGGAACTCGAGACCGACCGGGTGGTCGCGGCCACCATGCTCACGAAGATCGAAAAAAACCTCCAGGTCGAGTTTACTTTTGCGGCGACCCGACCCGATTATCGAAACAAGAGAATCATGCAGAACCTGAGGGCCATCACCTGGAAAACCGCCCTGTCCTCCGGCGCGGAGTACTTTACCACCTTTTTAGAGACCTGGCACGACATCACCCAGAAGTGGTGCATCAAGGACGGCTGGCAAGTGGCGGGGATTTTTCCGGGAAACTTCGTGCGCTGGAAGAAACCGGATCAGGAGTACCGGGGATGCGCCGTCCACTGCTACCGGTTTGTTCGCAACGGTGGGGCCTACGCCACTCCACCCGAAGAATGGAGCCTCGCCCCGGAGTTCCGTGAACTCTGGGAAGTCCTGGAGCGGATAAATAAAAAAATCGGCCAAAAAGGGGATATTCCCCAATGGCTGGCGGAGATGGAGCCGTCGTTGTTAAAGCACATCTCGTCAAAAACCGGTAAAAAGCTCGAACCATAAACACAATGCCGTTGATTATTGTCTTTTCACTATATTTCGAAAGGCATTATTTCTATATTTGTTACGTATAGTATTCTCTTATCAAAGGTCTGGGTGCGGATGTGATCTCTATAAGATAGCGCAAGCTTTATATCTGATCCAACGACCGTAATATCTTGTATAAACGGACAAAAAAAAGCGTGAACTATATATGATAATCCACGCTTTTTCTTATTGATTAGGGCCGAGCACTAATAGCCGGATGTTGCGATCAATTGACAGGGATAAATAAAAATTCTGGGGGCAGCCGATTCCTACTCTTGCTCATCCGAAGTAGGAGGTGGCGCTTTCTTTTGTTCTTTTTTTTCCTTCTTTTCCTTCTTTGCGGGAGCACCTTTGGCGATCTTTGCCGACGACTTATCAGGGGCGTTCTTTTTGGCAGCCAGTTTTTCTGTTTTGGTTTGGACTTTATCAGCGTTTAGCTTCTCCTGGGCGGCAATACAGGCCAGGCGGTAATTTGCTTTGCGGATGTCGGCCTTCATTTTTTTGATCAAGCTGTCGCGTTTAATCGCGACGGCATCCAAACCTTTCTCTTTGAGAGAAGACATACGGCTTACAAGTTTATCCCCGGCGTCTTTCTTCTGACTTTCTAAATATCCCTTTCTTTTGAAACTCATGGTAAATTTTTCTCCTGTTTCATAGTATAAGTTTTTTTACATATCGAGAACGGCATTCCACTATAAATCGTAGCGGCTGTCAAATAGAATATTGTAGATTCAATTAATAAGTGCAACGTTATTCTTGTTGTTGATATTGGGCTTAAAACAGGCTGTATTTGCAGATGTAATGCATGATTTCAGGATAGTAACGTGGCCAACCCAGCCGACCCTATTTGATGTAATCAAATTTTTTCTTAGATCTGATTAGTTTTCCATATTGTCGAATCCAGTCCAATTCTTCCGGAGTCAAAGCCCCCTGCTGCATCGCTCGAAAATTCATCATCAGCTGCTCCCTGTTTTTCGGACCGGTCAGAACCAGGTGAATGTAAGGATTTGACAAGACAAATCTATAGCAGAGTTCAGGTGTCAGGGGAGGTATCTTAGCCTCTCCTTTGCTACTCGGCCAGGGAGCCATTTCAATACCTTTCATAGGGTTGATTAACTGCTGCCAAGCCAACGCTGTATAACTGACAACAGAAGGGTTCCGTTTTTTTAAATGCGGGAAAATATCCTCTTCTGCTCCTGTATGTTTCGCGTTATAGCGGATCATTAGCAGATCGAGTTCTGAGTCCAAAGTCAATTGTCCAGCCCGTTTCCTGTCATGGATGCTGGTTCCAATAGCCTTAATTTTACCTTCCTGTTTAAGTTTCAACAATGAATCGACAACACCCCGGCTATAAGCTGATGTCCGCCCCAGCCACCCTAGTTTGAAAACATCCAAGTAATCGGTATTTAATTTGTGCAGTGCTTTTTCAATACTGCGGCGCACCTGCCAGCCAAAGAATCCCCAGCCAAGCAGAGCTACCACATTTTTCTCTCTATCTTTTCTGATTACTTCCTTAATCCCTTCTGTAACCTTTTTAAAACTTGCACCCCATACCCAGTAATTAGCTCCATGCTCTGCAGCCCATTTGACATCAGTAGAATCGATCCCATAGTTGCCGGCAATACCCATCCTGAAGACCCGTTTCTCAATTACAGGCAATACCCTAAATGCAAAATCGCTATGAATACCGGTTTGTTCTGATGTCATCGGAGTTCCTAAATAAATATGAGGTACATGTTCATTTCGGCGGACTAATTTTACTGCTCACCTTGAGGCTCCGAGGCCAACATGTTTAAGGCCACGGCCTCGGCGACCTTAATGCCATCCACGGCCGAGGAGAGGATCCCACCAGCATAACCCGCACCTTCACCGGTGGGATAAAACCCCCTGGTGTTGATGCTCTGCAGATCGTCAGTGTTGCGTTTGAGGCATACCGGCGAGGATGTGCGGGATTCCACCCCCGTTAGCACGGCATCGGCCAGGTCGAAATCTTTGATTTGTTTAGCAAAGGCGGGCAGGGCCTCGCGGATGGCAGTGATTGCGTACTCCGGCAAGGCATCGCTGAGATCGCAGAGTTTGACGCCGGGGGTGTAGGAGGGCTGCACCGAACCAAAAGCTAAAGACGGTCGGCCCGCCAGAAAATCACCCACCAGTTGTACCGGTGCATGATAATTCCCGCCGCCAAGCTCAAAGGCTCGTGACTCCCAAAAACGTTGAAATTCCATACCGGCCAACGGGCCACCCGGGTAATCTTCCGGCGAAATGCCCACCACAATGGCGCTGTTGGCGTTCCGCTCTTTGCGCGAATATTGGCTCATACCATTGGTCACCACCCGACCCGCTTCAGAGGTGGAGGCAACAACAGTGCCCCCCGGACACATACAAAAGCTATATACAGATCGGCCATTGCTGGCATGATGAACGAGTTTATAGTCGGCGGCACCGAGCAGAGGGTTGCCGGCGTTTTTGCCATAGCGGCCGCGATCAATGAGGGACTGGGGGTGCTCGATGCGAAAGCCTATGGAAAAAGACTTTGCCTCGATATAAATCCCGCGACGGAGAACCATCTCAAAGGTGTCGCGGGCACTGTGCCCAATGGCTGCGATCAGATGACTAGTGGCGATGCGCTCACCGTTGGCCAGCACCACCCCACGAACTTGACCGTCCTCGACGTCGATATCATCTACCCGACTCTGGAAGCGAATATCTCCCCCCAATGTCAGGATGTTGGCACGCATTTTTTCTAATATACCAATAAGTTTATAGGTCCCTATGTGAGGCTTACTGACATACATAATTTCCGGGGATGCCCCGGCCTTGACCAATTCATCAAGTACCTTTCTACCGTAATGCTTGCGGTCTTTGATTTGGGTATGCAGCTTACCATCGGAAAATGTTCCGGCCCCGCCTTCTCCGAACTGGACATTTGATTCCGGATCAAGAATGCCTTTGCGCCACAAATCAAAGGTGTCCTTCGCCCGCTGCCGCACGGCCTTGCCACGTTCCAGAATTATCGGCCGAAAACCAGACTGTGCAAGGATCAGACCGGCAAAAAGGCCGGACGGTCCCATACCAATGATGACTGGCCGGGTGGTGAGCGGATTTTCGGGAGCACGGGCTACAAAATGATAGGACGTGTCTGGGGCGGTTCTCAGGCGCGGATCGTTCTTGAATTTGGATAAAAGTTTGGCCTCATCTGCTACCTCAAGATCAAGGGTGTAGACAAAGACGATGGCGTGAGATTTCCGTGCATCAACGCCGCGCCGAAAAATCGTGTAGCTGATGAGATCGTTTGCCGGAATGGCAAGATATGTAATGATTGCCACACGGATGTCAGCTTCGCTATGGTTGAAAGGGAGTCTTATTTCTGTTAATCTAAGCATGGGATTAATCGAGTTTTTTGACCTTTAATTCAAGTTGCACATGCAACTCGTCGTTTCCATTTAATGAGCAATCACATT
>JBDRPF010000083.1:0-8633 GCA_043827325.1 Pseudomonadota bacterium
ACTATCGGAATTGAAAAACCGGGGCGCGGGATGGAAGATAAAAGGAATTAAAAGGATTTTTTTAATCCTTTAGGAAGGAAATGGAATCAAATGAGAATTAAATCACAAAACATAATTAAATTGGCAACATAAGAGAATAATGCCATTATCGAGACCATCACAAAAAAAGGGCGCCGCGTGAAACACGCTGCGCCCTTCTCTATGCTCTACGCTCCCTGCGCCGTACGCTTTATGCGACGTCCCTGTTATAACAGATCAAACAGCAGTTCAGACAGCGTTTCGACTCGTAAAGGGCCTCTTCTTCACTGATCACCAGGTCGGCTTCATCAAAGGTTTTGATCCGTTCGTCCACCGGCAGCTCGGGCATTTTTGTTCGGGCGGACGGCTTGATGCCTTCAACGGATTTGAAAATCGAAACCGGGATGTGTTTTTTGAAGAGTGTTTTCTTCGGCGGTGTTACCGGTTCACCGGCCAGGTACTGGTGAATGGATCGCGCCGCCCGCCTGCCGCCGCCGATGGCCTCGACAACCAGCGAAGCGCCGGTCGCGGCGTCTCCGCCGGAAAAAATATACGGTATGCTCGATTGCAGCGCCACGGGATCTTTGGAATCGATGGTGCTCCACCGGGTTGTCGCCAGGTCCTCCACGAGCTTTTTGCTTTCATCCTTGAAGAAAATGTCCGGCCCCTGCCCGATGGCGGTGATCAGCATGTCGATGTCCATGACCGTCTCGGAACCCTCGACGGGCACCGGCCGGCGTCTGCCGCTGGCATCCGGTTCACCCAGCTCCATCTTCAGGTATTCAAGCCCGACGACCTTCCCGTCTTCATCTCCGATAACCTTGGTCGGCGCGGCCAGAAAGTGAAACTGAACGCCCTCGTGTTCGGCCGCTTCGATTTCCACGAGGTTCGCGGGCATTTCAGCCCGGGTCCGCCGATATACAATCGCAACCTCGTCGGCGCCCAGGCGGACAAGGGTGCGGACACAGTCGATGGCCGTGTTTCCGCCGCCGATGACCGCGCATTTTTTTCCAATGGGAATCTCTTCGCCGGTTCCGTCGCCCTGCTGGTTTCTGGCAAATTTTGTCAAAAAACTGATGCCCGTGTAACACCCTTTGAGGCCCTCACCTTCGACACCCAGGTTGTAGTCCTTCCAGGCGCCGATACCGAGGAACACCGCATCGTATCCGGCGGCAACAAGAGAACCGATATCGAAATCGCGGCCGAGTGTCATGTTGGTGCGGCATTCGATGCCGAGATTCAGGATGCCGTCTATTTCCCAGGCCAGCACCTCCTTTGGGAGCCGATATTCGGGGATCCCGTATCGAATCATCCCCCCGAGTTTCGGGTTTGAGTCAAATATGGTGACACCATGGCCGAGACGGCGGAGAAAAAACGCACAGCTCAGCCCGGCCGGCCCGCCGCCCACGACGGCCACCTTCTTCCCCGTAGAAGGCGCGGTGGATGAGGGAAGTCGTTTGCCTGAATTCATCTCGTAATCAGCGACAAACCGTTTCAACTGGTTGATGGACACCGCTTCGTCTTCAATGCTCCGCCGGCACATGTTCTCACAGGGATGGGGGCAGACCCGGCCGCATGACAGCAGCAGCGGATTCCGCTCACGGATCGTGTTCACCGCGCCCGCGTAATCGCCGTCTCTGATCTGGGCGATGTATTTGCCGATGTCGATTTCAGCCGGACAGGTTTGCTGGCAGGGGGCGATGCGGTCGTCAAACTGGTTAAGATGGAGCAGTCTCTGGGACATGGTCTTGATGGCCATGATATCTTTGGGACAAACCTTCTCGCATGCGCCGCACCCGACACACTTCATTTCGTCAACAACAGGGTATCCCTTCGGACCCATCTTCAGGGCGTCGAAGTGACACGCCTTCACACAGTCGCCCAGACCCAGACATCCCACCGGGCACTCCCGCTGACCGCCGTAAAGGGCTGAAAGTGCCTGGCAGGTGTTTATCCCCATGTAATGATATTTGATTTCGGCCCTGTCGCCGCCGGTGCATGTGTTATATGAAAGCAGCCGCTCCGCCGTTCCGGGATCGATACCCATAACGGCGGCGATATTTGAGGCCGATTCAGGGCCTGCAACAATACAGACGCTGGGAGGCGCTTCACCCGCGACAACAGCGACAGCCGCAGCCGCACATCCGGCGAATCCGCAGCCGCCGCAGTTCGCACTCGCCGTGAACCCTTCGACTTCCGCAATTCGCGGGTCTTCATATACATAGAAAACTTTTGAGGCAACACACAGCATACCCCCGCATACCGCTCCCAGACCCAACATGAATATAACAGCTGAAAACACTATGACCTCCTTATATCATTCCCTTGAAGGCAAAAAAAGTAAGAGAGAGAATCCCGGCGGTAATCAGTCCGATAGACGTATCCTGCAGCGGTTTGGGGACCCTGGCCAGAAGAATGCGTTCACGAACGCCGGCAAAGAGAACCAGCGCAAGACCGAAACCCGCGGCAAAACCGAAAGATGCGAGAACTGTCTGCATGAAGTTCAGCTCTTCGTCGATGTTAATCACACAGGCGCCCAGTACCGCGCAATTCGTGGTGATCAGCGGCAGAAAGATGCCGAGGCCGGCATACAGGGCCGGGATGCTTTTTTTCAGAAACATTTCGACAAACTGAACAAGGGCAGCGATAACCAGAATGAATGAAAGGGTTCTAAGATACACCAGGTCGAACGGCAGCAGAAAAAACCGGTAGACCATCCAGGTAATCACCCCGGCCAGGACCAGGACAAAGACAACCGCCATGGCCATGCCGGTAGCTGTTTCCATTTTCTTGGATGTCCCGAGAAAAGGGCAGTTTCCCAGAAACTGGGCGAGCAGAATGTTGTTCACAAAAATGGTGCTGACGATGATTTCAAAATATCCCATGTCACCCATTTATCTTCTCCTATTTTTTCCCGATAAGATTCATTATGCAGAGCATCAGCCCGAGGCAGACAAAAGCGCCCGGCGCTTTCTGTACGAAAGTAAACGGCTCAAAGGAAGGTCCGAATACAGATCCCCCCCAGCCGTAAAGATGGAAGCTGCCGGTTCCGATAACTTCCCGGATCGCGCCGAGCATGCCCAGGGCGAGGGTGAATCCGATACCGATTCCCAGCCCGTCCGCGATCGAAAGCACAACGGTGTTTTTGTACGCGAATGCCTCCGCGCGCCCCAGCAAGATACAGTTCACCACGATGAGCGGGATAAACAGACCCAGCCGGAGAAACAGTTGATACGTGTATGCCTGCATGACCAGTTCAACCACGATGACGAACGTCGCGATGATGACAATAAAACAGGCGATCCTCACTTTGGGGGGGATGATGTTCCGGAATGCCGAAACCAGAATGTTCCCGCACACCAGAACGAATGTTGTGGCAACGCCCATTCCGATCCCGTTTTCCATAGTCGTGGTCACACCCAGCGTCGGGCACAGGCCCAGCACCAGCCGAAACGGGGGTATTTCATCCCACAGACCTTTGACAAATTCCTGAGTAAACGTCTTGGCCATCTTGAACTCCCTGTCCTGTTTTTCCTATTGATTGAATCCCTTAAGCTTTTCAGCGATCTGGGGTTTCAGTTTTTTGTATACGTCGCCGGATTCCGTGACCGCCGCACAAACGCCGCGGGACGTAATCGTCGCACCGCTCATGGCATTGACCTTTCCGCCGTCCGTTGTCACTTTGACCGGGTCGGTGATGGAAAAACCCTTGAATTGAGATACGAACGCGGGGTCATCCTTGGCCCTCGCGCCCAATCCGGGTGTCTCGCTGTGCGTGGTCACTCCCACGCCTATGATCTTGTCGTCGTCAACATTGACCCCGATCACGAGGCCCAATTTTCCGCCGAATCCCCTTCCCGAGCCTTCAAAAACGACGGCGTCGGCCTTTCCGTCAATCTTGCCGACAAAAAAGCTGTGCTCCGTTTCACCGTCTTTTATCTTGAAACGATCGGTGATGGGATCATTGGTGGCGCCCTTAAAGATGGTATTTATGGCAGGACCTTTTACAAATTCGAGCTGCTGCTGTTCAATCTGGGCGGCGGTTGAATGCCGCAGACCGGCCAGCAGCCCCCCTGAAACGGCGCTTAAAACTGTGAGAACAACAAACATTTTTATTATTTCACGCATCTTATACAACCTTTCCCAGCGCTTTTGGTCTGATTTTGTCCAGAAGCGGGTTTACAAGATTCATAAGCAGGATAGCGAAAACCACACCGTCGATATGGGAACCGATGTTTCGGATTAGCACGGTCATAATCCCCGCCCCCGCGCCATAAATGAGCATGGGGATGAAGTTGACCGGCGAGGACGAGTCCTCGGTGGCGAGAAAAAAAGCACCGACCAGCGTGTAGCCGGTAAAAAGATGGAAAAGCGCCCCCGCATACCGGGCTGAATCGACCATGTTGAATATCAGGGCGGTGACAAAGACACCGGCCAGAAACGAAACCGATATCTCCCATCGAATAAATCCCCTGACAATGAGATAGAGCCCGCCGAGGATGAGACCCAGGCCGAAGGTTGATCCGATGCCGCCGGCCTGCATGCCGAACAGAAGATCACCTGTGGTTAACGAATCGACGGCGGATGTGCCGAAATATTTCGCCGCTGCCAAGGGATAAAACATGGCAAATCCCAGGTCGTAATTGACCAGCATTTCATTGAAATCAAAATAATCTTTCCAGGACAGCGTGAGGATGGCAATCCCGATAAGGACCGGGTTGAACGGGTTGCCGCCGATTCCGCCATATATCTGTTTTCCGATCAGCACCGCAACAAACGTCCCTGTTACGACGAGCCACCACGGGGACGACGCCGGCAGCAGCATGGCAAATATCAGTCCGATCACCGCCGTGGTTCCGTCTCCGATGCTTACCGAACGTTTTGTTATCTTGTTAATCACCAGTTCCCAGATCATCGCGGAAGAAATGGAGAGGGAAACCACGCCCAGAGCGGGCATACCGTATTGGAAGATCCCCGCAAGCACCGCAGGCAGCGCCGCCAGCATCGTGTGATAACTTCGCTGGGATATGCTGCTCCCGTAGTGCCAGAAAGGAGCGTGTGAAACGATGAGTATTTTCTGTTTGTCCATTCGTCTCCTCCGGCTAACTCATCCGGCCAAGTTCATGTTTAGCCACTTTTATATATTGAAAAATCGGCATTCTCGACACGCAAACAAAGCTGCACAATCCGCACTCGATGCAGGAATATAAATCGTACTGGTCCGCGGCCCCTTCATACAATCCCGCCTCCAGATACCGGACAAGCATGTTCACGGGCATCTTCGCGGGGCAGATCCTCACGCATTCGCCGCAGTTTATGCAGGGATAATCGGATACATGGGGGAGGTCTTCGTTGGCCTGGACCATGATGCCGTCGGTATCCGGTTGAACCGGGTAGTCCACGGAATAGATCGAAGATCCGGTCATGGGACCGCCGACAATGATTCGATCTCTTTCATTTATCGAAATATCGAAAACCGTAAAAATATCGCGGATCGGCGTACCGATCACCGCAGACACCAGGGACTGTCCCCCGTCTTTATCGACCAGGGTCAACGTCTTTGTGTTCGGGATCCTGCCCGAATCAAATGCGTTGCCGATAGCCGCCACCGCCTCGGCGCTGAAAAAACAGACACCCACATCTTCAAAGCCTTTTCCCGCAGGGACGGTCCGACCCAGGGTTTTATGCATAATGGCATGCGGTAATGCCGCGGGATATTCACTGTCCACCGCCCGTGCTTCCGCGCCGGTTGCGGCGCCCTCCTGCATCAGGTGCTGGGGCACGGCAATGACAACATGTTCCACACCGGTTATCTGCTTTAAAATACGAACGCCGTTTTTAAGTGCAGCGGTGCTTGAAGCCAGGACATGCTGGTTTGTCGACAGGAGCAAATCCCTGTCAACCCCGCAGACCACGATGGTGTCAATGGGTTTTTCCGGGTCAAGAAAAGACGCGAAAGACGGGTTTCCCGGAAGGCAGGCAAGAAAGTTTTTCGCGGTTTCCAGCCTGGGTTCCCCGGAGACCTTTTCAAATTGGTCATCCACCGCTTCTTCGGACACGTCGATGGATATGGCGGTGTATGACCGCCCGAATTCACCCCAAAAAGCGGAAACGGCCGAGACGGTTCCCGTAACCGTGGAAATCACATACGTGTCGCTGTCGCCTGAGAGGGAGAGCTTCTGACCGGTCTTGACCGTTTCACCAACGCCGACAAAAACCGTGTCCTGAATGCCGGACGGATCATAGGGACTTTCAAGTAAAAGGGTAACCGTTTTGGGAGAAGGAATCTCCCGGGGTTCCGGCGCGGAGAGCTCAAGGGGTTGGTACTCAATTCGGGGCGTTGCCATTCCGACAAATGATCTCTTTATCATAATTCAACCTTTATGTGTTAATGCTGAATGAAACCGGCACAAAAATCCGCGATCGATCAAACCGATTTACGGCCTATTGAACATGACACCAGCTGCATCTGTTTTCTTCCGGCCCGGCACCGACACCCTTATGACAGGCCTCGCATTGAGAATGAAAAGCATCGGATTTTTTTGACATTTCTATCCCGTCGATGTCATCGGTTTCATGGCAGTCCAAACAGGATTTTGGAACCGGCGCATCCTCTGTCGGCGCCTGATGACAGTCACCGCAGGCCCGAAGCGCTTCTTTTTCATCCCCCTTGGGATGATGGTGGCATTCCTGGCAGGAAACGCCGTAACCGGAATTCGACGTGTGCGTTTTATGGTCAAACAAAACTTTCCCCGCAACAGTCTTGAACATTTTTCTTACCGGCTCTTCCGGCGGCTTTGCAGAAGAGGCGGCAAAGCTCAAAAATCCCACAATCAACAAAACGATTGCCAGGCCGTAAGCCACCTTCAGTTCTTTTTCAGGGGTCATCTTACACTTTTCCTTTCAAAATTTGACGGCTTCGTAAAAAGTCCAATTTAGCGCTGATGCTTCACTTCGTGTCTGCGTTGCGCTTCATTTCGTGTTCACTGCGGCGTACATGAGTACGCCTCATTCCACGAAATTCGCGACGCCTTGAACTTTTTACTTTGCCGTCTCAATTCTGACTTTTTATGAAACCGTCAAAATTTGGCTGCAAAAAGGCGGGTATGAAAAACCAAAAGGGACACGTAGCACAATGAAAAAAAGCTTTCAAGTCATTTTATTGAAATAATTACAAACCTGCTTTTAGGGTTTTAATGTTCCTGTTTTCAGATAATTGCGGCGTACGGCAGCTGGGTGTTGAGTGCGTCGATCTGCTCCTGCTCGATCCGGTTGATTTCGTCGATGTGAAGTTGCAGAATATGCCTGAGCCGGGGGTGATAGAACCGGCGCAGGCTGTAATTGGGGATGGCTTCGAAGCCGCGCCGTATTTTATGATATCCGCCGATACCCGGGTCAAAGCGTCTGATATTGTGGGTAATCGCCCATTCGATCGGACTGTAGTAGCAGGTATTGAAATGGAGGAATCGGACATGGGTACCGCCCCCCCAATACCGCCCGAAAAGCCGGTCCCCCTTGTTTATCAACAGAGACATGCCCACCGGACGCTCGTCTGTTTCCCGGCACGCGGCCATAAACAGAACGCGGTGACGGTATGTATCGTATAAGTCATCAAAAAAAGACTCCGTAAGATACTTACAGCTCCAGGGGCCGAACTGTTCGTTGGTCTTCACATAAAACCGGTACATGAAGGGGAAAAAATCAGGATGAATTTCATCCCCCGCGCAGGGTATTATTCTGATTCCCGCATTTTTGATCGCCCGGCGCTCCCGCTTGATGTTTCGCCGCTGGTTTGAATTAAAAATTTCGAGATGGTCTTCGAATGTCTCATAATTCCGGTTTTTCCAGACATAACCCGGCTGGAGCCAGCTCATGAAACCCTGTCGGGCCATTTCGTGACGCCACTCCGGGTCGACAAAAAGAAAGCTGCAACCGGATATCCGGTTGAGACGGCAAAACCGATCGATCTCCCCGACCATCAAGCTTGTCAGACGCTTTACATCTTCTCCGGGAGCGATTAAAAAACGGTATCCTGTGACCGGCGTCGCGGGAATCATACCGACAAGCTTTGGGTAAAATTGAATGTTCAGGCGGCTCGCCAGATCCGCCCAGGCAGAATCAAAAACGAATTCCCCTTCACTGTGATCCTTGATATAAAGCGGTGCGGCGGCAACCAGGCGGCGACCGGACCAGACGGTCAAATGATTCGGCTGCCAGCCCGTCTCCGCCGTTACACTGCCTGATGATTCCAAAAGGCGGAGCCATTCCCACTCAAGAAAGGGTGTTCTCATCGGCACGGCCAGCGCGTTCCACGCGTTCCTGTCCACCCGGGAGAGGGTGTCTGTCCAGGCTGTCGTGTACACGGGTTTTTGTTGATCGGTCATCGTCGGCATATTAGTAAATATCCTGGCCCAGAGGGCCAGGCTTTAGGCTACCCCTGGAAGGGGCTGTTTTACTTAAAGCCGTACAAATTAAAAGTGCCTTGTATAGTGAAAATTAAATAAAAATAAATTTAAAATGGGGGGAGAGGGGTGTCCTCCGCCGCCTCCGAGGTTTTAAATTTGAGCATCATTAACAATAAGCTTTCTTAATTCGGTAAAATCGTTATTAATGTC
>JBDRPF010000084.1:0-21236 GCA_043827325.1 Pseudomonadota bacterium
CCTCTCCCGGATGAAAACGGACAAAACGGTGCGAATTTGATATTCGGCCTGGCCCGGAACGCCGGGAAAGGCGATCTCGTGCTGTGCCTGATTTCCGGGGGTGGATCCGCCCTGCTTCCCCTTCCGGTTCCCGGTCTTACAATGACGGTATATCAGCGAAAGTTCCGGAAACCCCGTCTCAAAACCCGCGTGTATCATCTCCGGAGGTGAAACCACCGTGACGATAACCGGAAGCGGCGCAGGCGGAAGAAACCAGGAATTTGCACTGGCGGCGGCAATCGATATCACCGGAGAAGAAAATGTTGTGGTGCTTTGCGGCGGAACGGACGGTACGGACGGCCCCACGGATGCAGCGGGAGCCTTCGCGGACACGACGACACTGACGAGAGCCGAAGCGATCGGGCTGGATGCGCATCATTTTCTTGCAAACAACGATTCGTATCATTTTTTTCAAAAGCTCGGAGACCTGTTAATAACCGGTCCCACCAATACAAATGTTATGGATCTGAGGATTGTTTTGGTCAAGTAAATGAACTGTCGGAGATATTTTTGTATACGGTCTTATGTGCCGGTTGTACTGCTGTTTTTTTTTATGTCTTTATTTACAGCAGCCCAAAATCCTTTACGCTGGAAGGCTCGACGAATTGCATCGCCTGATTGGAGATCAGGATGCCGCTTTGCTTGCCGACGCCAAAGGCAGGATTCTCTTCTCAGAGAACACCGCCAAGAAACTGATACCGGCTTCCACGCTGAAAATACTGACCGCCCTTGTCGCCTTGCATTTTCTGGGACCGAATTTCAGATTTCAAACCGAATTTTACCTTGATAACGATTCGAATCTCAAGATAAAGGGCTACGGCGATCCACTCTTAATTTCCGAGGTTTTGGAAAAGATATCACAAACCCTGAAACAGCAACTTGAAACAATCAACGATATCGTTCTTGATGCCACGTATTTTGAAGACCCCCTGACCGTACCGGGAGTCAGCGAATCTTCAGAGCCCTACGACGCGCCCAACGGCGCCCTGTGCGTGAACTTCAACACCGTTTATTTTAAGCGAACAAAAAACGGCGCCTACATCAGCGCCGAACCTCAGACGCCGCTTCTACCCTTTGTTTTGAAACGAATAGAAAAATCCGGGGTCGGTCAAGGCAGAATTATACTCTCCAGAGAAAACAACGAAAGTCTTCTGTATGCCGGTCACCTTTTCCGGTACTTTCTCGACCGGGAGGGAGTAAAATCCTCCGGGGAGGTAAAAACAGGTAAAGTCATAAAAGATGACGACAGGCTCATATTTACGTATACTTCCGAATTCTATCTGACACAGGTGATATCGAAGCTTCTCGATCATTCAAACAATTTCATGGCAAATCAGATCCTGATCGCCGCAGGTGTAAAAGCGTACGGTCCGCCCGGCACCCTTGAAAAAGGTGTTCTCGCGGCAAAAGCATATGCTGAACACGTGCTTAAAACAGATGACATCCACATCGTCGAAGGTTCAGGGATTGCAAGAACCAATAAGGTTTCGGCAAAGACCCTGTTCGCGTCACTCGTTAAATTTCAGCCGTATCACCGTTTATTGAAGAAAACAGGCCGCGCCTATTTTAAAACGGGAACATTGTACGGCATTCGAACCAGAGCGGGCTATATCGAAAATGCGCAGGGGGAACTGTGCGTTTTTGTCGTACTGATAAATACGCCGGGAAAATCACCTGAACCGATTATGGATATACTCCTGCGGGAACTGGATTAGAAGGGGTTTCAAGACTCCCCTCTAATGACCTGTCTGATTCGAACTTGTAATGGAGGCATACGCGCTGTGGTTGTGAATTGACTCGAAATTTTCAGCGCTCACTGAAAACCAGGTTATATTGCTGTCTTTTTTCAGTTGCTCGGCAATATCCCGCACGATATCCTCGACAAATTTCGGGTTCGAAAACGCCCTTTCCGTCACATATTTTTCATCCGAGCGTTTGAGCACGGAATACACCTCGCACGAAGCACATCCTTCGACCAGTTCGATCATATCTTCGATCCATATGAACTTGTGGAAGCGAGTGCTGAGGCGAACCTGTCCGCGCTGATTATGAGCGCCGATGTCGCTGATTTCCATGGAGCACGGGCAGACGGAAGAAATCGGAACAATGACTTCGGATACAAGATCGACGATTCCGTCGGGATCGCTCGATCCGACCATCCGGCACGTATAATCCATGAGCCCCGGGGATTTGCTGACCGGTGATCTCTTTTCGATAAAATAGGGAAACGTCACTTCTATGTTCGCAGAGGCCGCGTTCAAATGCTTTTTCATCTTTTCGAGTATAACCGAAACTTTTTTCAGCGAGACCTCCGGCCGGAACAGATGAAGCAATTCCACAAAACGGCTCATATGCGTCCCCTTGTACTTGTGGGGAAGATCCACGTACATGTTGATGGTGGCCACCGTGTGCTGAAAGCTGTTCCTTCGGTCAAGCACCGTTATGGGGTATTGAAGGTTCTTTATACCCACCTTGTCGATGGGTATATTCCGATAATCGCGCTGGTTTTGAATATCTTTCATTTTAATAAATATTCTGTTTTCACGTGGTGCATCGCCCTGAAGATATTTCCCTTTATTTTTTTGTTGCTGCTGTATAGCTGTTTCAACAGCACGTTTATCTCCTGTCGTTTGGACACCTTTGCGGTGGGGCACGGATTGATAAAATCAGGGAAGCCCGCTTCTTCCGCAAAACGCCGTATAATACGCTCGTCAACAAAAGCCAACGGTCTTATCAGCGTAAACCTGTCCTGAAAAAAAGACTGGCTGGGAACCATGGTGCTGATCTCGCCGGCATAACACATGTTCAAAAACAGGGTTTCGATGATGTCGTCCTTGGTATGCCCAAGCGCCAGCTTGTTGCATCCGAGCTCATCCGCGACCTCAAAAAGGCGTTTTCGGCGCAACCTCGAGCACAAAAAGCACGGATTTTCCCTGTTCCGAGGGCTGTGTGCCAGTATCCCGTAGTCCGTGTATTCGACCCTCAGCTCAAATCCTGCGTTATTGAAATACTCGGTCAACGGCTCGCTGAAGCCGCCGTCAAATCCGGGGTCAATATGCACGGCATGCAATTCGTAATTTATGGGAACTCGGTGCAACCGTTCCTTCAATATCCACAGGAGACTGAAACTGTCCTTTCCGCCGGACAGGCCCACTAAAATTCGATCCCCGTCGGAAATCATATCATACCGGTGTATCGCCTTTCCGACATTCCTGTTCAAGACCCTGTATGTATTGCTGTGTTTCGGCAAAAGATCCCGGCCGGCAATTAGTGCCTGAATGGAAAGTCATGTTCAGGCAAAATCCGAATATCGAATTATTCGTTCTCCGTCTCTTCTCTGATGGTTATCTTGCCTGCCGCAATTTCCCGAAGGGAAACGACGATATCTTCATTCTTGGGTGAGCTGACCAGGTATTCGGAACCTTCGCGGATTTGCCTCACCCGCTTTGCCACCATGTTCACCAGTTTAAAACGGTTTGGAACCCGTTTCAAACAATCTTCTATCGTTATACGCGCCACAAAAACCTCCTGAACTTTGTAATTGAGTTAAAAGATTTCAACCAAATCATAGCGTCTTTTACCGCCGGGAGCATTCAGCGTGATCTCATCTCCGGGTCTTTTCCCGATAATTGCTTTCCCCAGCGGCGAAGATATGGAGATACGGCCTTTTTTGATATCCGATTCATCCGGGCCGACAAGCTGATACACAACGCTTTCACCCGTGTCTATATTTTCAAGGGCGACCTTGCAGGCAAATACCGCCCGGTCTCCGGGGAGAGTGCTCGGTTCAATGATATCGACACACGCCAGCTTTTGGTTCAGTTCGCTTAAGCGGCCCTCGATAAACGCCTGCCGGTCTTTGGCCGCTTCAAATTCGGCGTTTTCAGTTATATCCCCGTGGCTTCGGGCCTCTTCTATCGCCTTGATATTCCGGGGTCTCTCAACTTTTTGAATATGTTCCAGCTCTTTTTTCAGAGCCTCGTACCCTTCTCTTGTTATCGGTACCCGTTCCAAATCTTTGCTCCTATAAATAGTCTCTTGCCAGAACCTCTGCGATCTGCACCGCATTGGTCGCAGCCCCTTTTCTGATGTTGTCCGCCACGACCCACAGGTTGATACCGTTGGGGATTGATTCGTCATCGCGGATTCGGCCCACCAGCGTGTAATCCTGGCCCGCCCCATTAGTCGCCATCGGATAAATGTTCTCTCCCGGCGAATCGACAACCTTCACTCCGGGCGCCGTTTCAAGAAGCGCCCTCACCGCTTTTGCCGAAACAGGTTCCTTCGTCTCAATGTTGACCGCTTCGGAGTGCCCGTAAAATACCGGCACCCGAACAGTGGTTGCCGTAATGCCAATAGCGGGGTCATTGAAGATTTTTCGGGTCTCGTTGACCATCTTCATCTCTTCCTTGGTGTAGCCGTTGTTCTCAAAAACATCGATATGGGGCAAACAATTGAACGCAATCCTGTGAGGGTAGACTTTTGTCACATAATCCTTTTCATCGAGTATTGCCCGGGTCTGATCAAAAAGTTCTTCAATTGCCGCTTTGCCGGTTCCGGATACGGACTGGTATGTTGAAACAACGATGCGCTTTATTCCATATTTCTTGTAAATCGGAAAGAGCGCGACAACCATCTGGATCGTCGAACAGTTCGGATTCGCAATAATCCGCTTTCGGACGTATTCCGCCACGGCCTGCGGATTGACTTCCGGAACCACCAGCGGAACATCCGGGTCCATTCGCCATGCACTGGAGTTGTCAACCACCACGCATCCGTCTTTTGCCGCATAAGGGGCAAATGTCTTGCTCGTGCTTCCGCCGGCTGAAAAAAGAGCAATGTCCATACCTTGAAAGGAATGCTCGGTCAATTCCTCAACCGCCACCCGGCTTCCCTTGAATTCCAATTCACGCCCTGCAGAACGTCGGGACGCCAAAAATTTTATGGCCTTGACAGGGAAGTTTCTCTCTTGAAGGCAGGCGATCATCTGGTGTCCCACGACACCTGTGGCACCGGCCACAGCAACATTGAATTTCCTTTTAGACATTCCGATTCTCCAAGGGTTGAATGAATTATAACGTTTCGATATGTGCTTTGACAAGATCTCCAACCTCGCTGGTGGAAAATCCCATCTTGCCTGCCGCAACATTTTTTATGTCATCGCGCAAAACCTTTATTATCCCCTGCTCTATCCATGCGGCGGCCTGGGGCTCACCCAGTGTTTCAAGCATAATCTGTGCTGAAGATATCGCCGCGATAGGGTTAATGACCTGCTTTCCGGTGTATTTAGGCGCAGAACCCCCGATGGGTTCAAACATGGAAACACCTTCAGGGTTGATGTTTGCTCCGGCGGCGATCCCCATTCCTCCCTGAAGCATAGCCCCGAGGTCTGTTATTATGTCTCCAAACATGTTGTCCGTAACAATAACATCAAACCACTCGGGATTTTTCACCATCCACATACAGATGGCGTCAACGTGGGCGTAATCTGTTTCGATATCCGGATACTCGCTTGCGGTTTCGTAAAACGCTCTTTCCCACAAATCAAATGCGAAGGTCAACACGTTTGTTTTTCCGCAAAGGGTCAGCTTTTTCCGTTTGTTTCTTTTTCTGCAATATTCAAAGGCGTATCGGATACATCTCTCCACGCCTTTTCGTGTATTTATGGACTCCTGGATTGCCACTTCATCGGGAGTTCCCCGCTTCAAAAACCCGCCGGCCCCGGCGTAAAGACCTTCGGTATTTTCGCGTATCACGACAAAATCGATATCTTCCGGCCCCTTGTCTTTTAAAGGGGTATCGACGCCTTCATACAGTTTAACAGGCCTGAAATTGATATACTGATCAAGCTCAAATCTAAGCTTCAAAAGGATGCCTTTTTCCAAAACTCCCGGCTTAACATCCGGGTGGCCGATGGCCCCCAGATAGATCGCATCGGACGCCGCCAGTGACGCGATCACCGTTTCCGGCAGGATCTCTCCGGTTGCCTTGTAATGCTCCCCCCCCAGATTGAAGTGTGTAAAATCCAGAATGAAACCCGCTTTTCCCGCAACAGCGTTAAGAATCTTAAGGCCTTCTTCAACGACCTCGGGTCCTGTGCCGTCTCCCGGGATTACGGAAATTTTGTATGTTTTCGACATAATGACACCATCCGACGCATCGTGAGTTTGACCTCATTTTGAAAGTCGGTCTGCGGATTGAATGAAAAACACCTTATATACCAATGTTATACAGGGCTTGAACTGTGATCTTCCGCCTTGAGGCCTTCAGGATTTTTTAGTCTTGCTTTTTTACGCCGTATGGCGATGAAGGGCCCTGAAGTGACATAGGCAAGCCCTAACAGGAATAGAGCAATGGATGGTTGTGAGGCGATGAAGATCAATATCAATATCACCGCAACCAGAACGTTAAAATTCATTTTCCTGAACAGTTCGGGTTTCTTGAAACTGTCGTATTTAATCGTGCTGACCATCAAAAAGGAAAGCGTATACAGCAAAAGCAAAATGAAAACAGGATTGATCTTTCCTGAAATGCCTAACCGGTGGCAGAACAATACGGTTGTTGCCGCCATGACCGCCCCGCCCGGAATGGGAAGGCCGACAAAGTACTCGCTGCTTGTGGTACCCACCTGGGAGTTGAAACGGGCCAGGCGAAGGGCGCCGCATGCCATATATAGAAAGCCGGCCAGCCATCCGAGTCTTCCAAGCGGCCTCAGCACCCATAAATAGACCATTACGCCCGGAGCGAGACCGAAAGAGACGAGGTCCGCGAGTGAATCATATTCAATGCCGAATCTGCTGGTCGTATGGGTGGCCCTTGCAATCTTTCCGTCCAGAATATCAAACATTACACCGATAAGTATCGCTAAAGACGCTGCAACAAATTTTCCGTTGATGGATGCGATAACCGCATAAAACCCGCAGAAGAGATTAATGGATGTAAATATGTTCGGCAGTACGTAAATGCCCCGGCGAGATTTTTCTTTTCTGAATCGTTTTGTTCTCTTCATGCTGCATCTCCCAAAACAGATGTTCCCGCAGTTACCTTATCCCCGACAGCCACGGTCAAATTTGTGTCCGGGGGAAGATAAACATCGAGACGCGATCCAAAACATATCAAACCGAAACGCTGCCCACGGGTGAGGACATCGCCCGCTTGTATCCTGCATATTATGCGCCGTGCAATCAGGCCTGCGATCTGAACCACACAGATATTTTTGCCGCCTTGGGTTTCAATAAGTATCGCATTCTGCTCGTTGTCGCGTGATGCCTTGTCCAGATTGGCGGAAAAAAACTTGCCGGGGTGATAATTCACCTTTTTTACCCGTCCGTCATACGGAACGCGATTGACATGAACGTTAAAAATAGACATGAAGATACTGATCTTTATACAGTTTCCTTCAAAAAAGGGACTGTTTCCAACCGGTTCCGCCAATATGACTTTGCCGTCGGCCGGTGACACAACGGCTCCGGCACGATTGGGCACAACACGATCCGGATCCCTGAAAAAATAACATATGAAAAATGTAACAGCAAGACCGATCAGCGCCGGAGCGGTCAAGCCCAAAAGGGCGAACACAGCGGTCGTAAATGAAGAGGCAACGATATAAGGATACCCGGCGGAGGACACAGGAAAGGCAAAGTGGCTGGGCAAATCGGACCAGGAAAATTTATCCATTCAACGTGCCTTGATTGAAATTATATCCATTCATACTAAGTATTGGAATACAGTTGATAAAGTCAAAGATAAACTGATTATCAGAACGCGTTGGCAATGTCAATGATTTGAACCGTCGGCCCTGGCCTCTAATTTCATTTCCGCATCGGGCTTTCGAATATATCGGGGTGATAACGCTCCGACGTCATCTGTATCAGCGGTTTCGAATCTGCGCATGCTTAAATGGGCAATTGTTGAAGCCCGAATCGTATTTTGACAAAACGGCGCAAAACAAGCGAGATCTCCCATTATATCTACAATCTCCGCCCGATATAGCCGTGCGCCGTTTCCCACAAACGTGCAGGGTTCATCTATGTCGAAAATTGCGGTTTCGGGTGGAAAAACATTCTCCTTGATTTCTTTAATCAAACCGCCGTTTTGAAACCGGTAACGGGAATAGTAAACCTCGCCTCGACGGGCATCTAAAAGCGGACAGATGAGATATGGCGATAGAGATGCCTGCATGGCAAGTGCATCAAGGCTCGATACTCCCACAACAGGTTTCCCTGATGCAGCTGCGAGCCCTTTAACGGCGCTCATTCCAATGCGCAAACCGGTAAAAGTTCCCGGTCCCATGTTGACGGCGTACCCGTCCAATTCAGAGAGATCAAGACCGGACATTCCGATGACCGTATGTATCATCTTCATAAGATGCTTCGAATGGGTCTGGTCCTTGACCAGTGTCATTTCAGCCAGTAAAGACGATTTCTCAACCACGGCAACACTGCAGCTTTTTGTCCCCGTATCAACGGCAAGTATCTTCATCATCGACGATCCGGAAAAGCTCACCCTTCCGTCTCCTCACTAAAGGCAAGCTTAAGGACTTTATCCATGCTGTCCACAGGAACAAAATTGATTTTGCGCTTAATGTTCGATGGAATTTCGGAAAGATCCTTTTTGTTTTTTTCGGGAATAATAATCGTGCGAATTCCGGCCCTTAATGCGCCAAGCGATTTTTCCTTCAAACCGCCCACGGGAAGAACCCTTCCCCTGAGAGTGATTTCCCCTGTCATGGCAACATATTTATTTACGGGTCTGTCGGTCAAAGCAGAAATGAGGGCTGTCGCCATTGCAATGCCGGCGGAAGGCCCGTCTTTGGGTATCGCACCGGCCGGAACGTGGATATGCACATCAGAGGTATCAAAAATGTTTTCTTTAATTCCCAGGGAGGACAAGTTTGCTTTGGCGTAGCTCAGCGCCGCTCGGGCGGACTCCTGCATCACCTCTCCAATTTGCCCGGTGATGATCAGTTCTCCCTTTCCACCGATTAGGGATACCTCCACATACAAAACTTCGCCGCCGACCTGGGTCCAGGCAAGACCCGTCGACAAGCCGACCTGGCTCTTTTCCTGATCCATTTCAGGCAAAAATTTGGAAACGCCCAGATAATTGTGCAGGTTGTTTTTAGTAATCCGAAAAGGTCCCTTGTCTCCCTCCGCAATTTTACGCGCCACTTTTCTGCAGAGCGAGCCGATCTCTCGTTCAAGATTTCTCAAGCCGGCTTCGGATGTATATTCCGTTATAATTTTAAGCAGCGCCTCCGGGCTCAGGGTCATGGCTTTGGCCCTCAGACCATTTTCCTTCATTTGAATCGGGATGAGGTGCCGTTGCGCAATCGTCCTTTTTTCTTCTTCCGTATATCCTGAGAGTGTAATTACCTCCATCCTGTCAAGGAGCGCCGAAGGTATGGTATCCGTCAGGTTTGCGGTGAGGATGAACATGACCCTGGAAAGATCAAAGGGTATATTCAGGTAATGGTCGCTAAACGCCGAGTTTTGTTCGGGATCGAGAGCTTCCAGAAGCGCCGAGGAAGGATCTCCGCGGAAATCGGAACCGAGCTTGTCGATCTCATCCATCATAAAAACAGGATTGTTTGAACCGCTCTGTTTCAAACCCTGCAATATGCGTCCCGGCAAAGCCCCGATATAGGTACGACGATGCCCCCTGATTTCAGCTTCGTCACGGATGCCTCCTAAAGAAATGCGGGTGAATTTACGTTTCATCGCGCGGGCAATGGCCTGTCCCAAAGACGTCTTCCCCACGCCGGGCGGACCTACAAAACAGAGAATCGGGCCCTTCATTTTGTTGTTAAGCTTTCGAACACTCAAATATTCAAGAATCCGATCTTTTACCTTGTCCAGCGCAAAATGGTCCTTGTTGAGGATTTTTTTGGCTTGCTTGATATCAATCATATCGTTGGTTGATTTGCTCCAGGGCATATCAACCAGCCAGTCCAAATACGTCCGCACAACCGAAGCTTCGGCAGATTCAGGGTGCATCTGTTCCAGGCGCTTCAATTGTTTAAGCGCTTCTTTATCCGCTTCCTTTGGCATCCTGACGCTTTTTATCTTCTTTTTGTAATCCGCGATCTCCTGTGTTTTGTCGTCACTCTCGCCCAGCTCCCTGTATATCGCTCTCACCTGTTCTCTTAAAAAATAATCTCGCTGACTCTTGGAAATTTCATCCCTGACATCTGACTGAATCCTGGCCTGCATGGATGACAGCTCAACTTCCCGGGAGAGCAAATCGTTGACTTTTTTGAGCCGTTCTTCGGGATTGATCAGTTCGAGCAGCATCTGGGATTCGTCGATTTTCAACCTGAGGTTTGACGCGACGAGGTCGGCGAGTTTCCCGGGGTCCCCGATGCTTTCCAAAATAGTCCCGACGTCACCGGTCAACTCACCCCGCAGTGCCAGGATTTTTTCAGAATGCTCCCGAACATTCCGCATCAGGGCTTCAATTTCCAGATTGATATCTTCAACCGGTTTTTCTTCGACAATTTGGATCTTTACACGATAAAAAGATCTTTTCGAAAGGTACTTGACAACCTTTGCCTT
The DNA here is from genome assembly GCA_043827325.1 of Pseudomonadota bacterium. GTDB lineage: Bacteria > Desulfobacterota > Desulfobacteria > Desulfobacterales > UBA11574 > JBDRPF01. The sequence goes on from JBDRPF010000084.1 coordinate 10,593, forward strand.
GGCGATACCCTGAACAAGGGCTTTTACACGGCCGTCAGGAAGTTTCAGCATTCGCAATACCCGGCTGACGGTACCGACAGTAAAAATTTGGTCCGCCTTCGGGTTTTCAATGCTTGGGTCCTTTTGTGTGGCCAAAAAAAGAAAGCCATCTCCTGCAACCGCCTCTTCCACCGCGCGAACCGATTTATCACGGCCGATAAAAAGCGGGAGAAGCATATCGTTAAAAATGACAACATCCCTCACCGGCATCAATGGAAGGGTGTCAGGCAATGATACATCCTTACTGTTTTCTTCGATGATGCTTATGAGATCATCCTTATCGGTTTCAGCCATTATTATCCCTGTATCCATCTATCATCAGAAGATTGATTTGCGGTTTCACCTCGACGTGTTGACAATTCAGTTTCCGGGCAATGGGCAGAGCACACGTGCGTCAAGAATGACTTCTACGGGTATCAGCGCGAAACCTCAAAATTTAATTAAAGGCAATATATAAGACACAAAGGTAATATATAAGACACAACTGTTCTTTTACAATATCAATCTTGATTTATTTGTGTAACCTGCATAAGTTGTCATGAAGGTATCAACTTAAAAACCGTGACGCCGGGAAAGAACATATTTTATCATATGTACCATTTAACCGTATTTATATTCGGTATGTGTATCGGAAGTTTTCTGAACGTATGTATATTCCGATTACCGACCTCTAAATCAATCTCGAACCCGTCCCGTTCAATATGCCCGAACTGCGGCGATACGATACGATTTTATGACAACATCCCCGTTTTAAGTTTTTTAGTGTTAAAGGGGCGTTGTCGCCAGTGTAACACACCGATATCCTGCCGATACCCTATAGTCGAAATCCTGAGCGGTCTCTTTGCGCTTTGCGTTTTTTTAAAATTTGGTCTAACCGTGCAGGGATTCATTTTTTATGCATTTATCTCATGTCTGCTTGTGGTCACTTTTATTGATATTGACCATCAGATCATTCCGAACGGGATCACGTTGCCCGGCATCCCCATCTTTTTCCTTGCTTCATTTGCCGTACCGGACGTCACTTACGTGGATTCGATTCTCGGATTGCTGGCCGGCGGAGGAAGCCTTTACGCTGTTGGATGGGCATATTATCTGATTAAAGAAAAAGAGGGGATGGGGGGTGGAGACATCAAGCTTCTGGCAATGATCGGTGCCCTTCTGGGCTGGAAAGGGGTCGTTTTTACGATCTTTACAGGATCTGCCTTCGGCACTTTCGCCGGGTTGATTGTCATGGCGTCCAAGCGACTCATGGACGCAAAACTCCGTATCCCTTTCGGTCCGTTTCTTTCCATTGGCGCTATTTCTTACGTCTTTTTCGGGGAAAAAGTTATATTCTGGTACCTCAATATGTTAAGATAGCGCCGTCCGGATTTTCCACTTTTCTATATTTATATTGATAAAAAAGAACGGATGTGTCATAAAACCAATTATATCTCTCCCTTAACATGCCATACCACACGACTGAACTGGTTGGCGGCGGGGTGGGAGCCAGTGAAAATAACGCACCGGAGACCGGCCGGGTGTGCAGATATCTCCGATCAGGTGAAGACGGATGGATTTCACGGTTGAGTTAGACGAAAAACAATTTGAATTAATCGAGCTCATTTTGGACGAAACGCTTATCAATCTGGGTGTACATATTGTCGTACTCATCGATTTGGCCGGTAATATCATCGTCAACCTTGATGATGGAAAGACAAAACATGACGTTTATTCTCTCGCAGCGCTCGCAGCGGGAAATTATGGTGCTGTGAGTGCCATGGCGGAGATCGTGGGTGAGAAAGAGTTCTCCCTTCTTTTTCACAAAGGTGAAAAAGAAAGTATCCATTTCAGCAGGGTTGGTGAAGATTTACTGCTGGTTACCGTGTTCGGAGAAGATATTTCACTCGGGTTTTTACGATTGAAGGTGACCGAAGCCACCAAAAAGATACAAGATTTGATGTAAACTCCGCAGCAAGACTTGTCGACGAGTAGTTCGGCTGAGGCTCACTCGAAAGCCTCAAGTCGAGTTGCTGCGGGAATGCGCTCGCTTTTTCGGCTCGATGAGGTAACTGATTTGGCAATAATTAACCCGAAAAAAAAAGAGGTCCAGGTAAAATTAGTCTATTATGGCCCCGGGCGTGGTGGAAAAACGAGTAATCTTGAGTATATTTTCAATAAATTCAAAAGCCGTGTTCAAGGAAAACTGACCTCAATAAAAACACACGGCGATCGAACCCTGTTCTTTGATTTTCTGCCTTTGGAAATCGGTTCGGTAAAAGGATACAATATCAAAATACAGTTTTACACCGTTCCGGGACAGGTGAAATACAAGGCCACCCGAAGGTTGGTGCTCAGAGGGGTGGACGGCATCGTTTTTGTGGCGGATTCCATGATACTCAGACAAAAATTGAACATTCTTTCTCTCAAGGACCTCCAGGAAAACCTGGCCACATTTGACAAAAGCATTTTTAAGATCCCTCTCGTCTTTCAATATAACAAAAGAGATTTGGCGGAACAGGGCATCCCGCTGTTAACAAAAGAAGAACTGGAAAAAGACCTGAACAGCCGGCTGAAGGTGCCGTCCTTTGAAGCCAGTGCCTTGGGCGGCACAAATGTTGTCGAAACCATGAAAAAGGCGATCGCCCTTACCGTGGTATCGTTAAAGGATAGACTGAACATATAATGGATATCTTTTCGGGTGATTTTTCTGGGCTCGTTTTTAAGGGATCAATTGACATCGATGTTGACGAATTGTCCCTTGACAGCCAAATGTTGAAGGTCCTCATGACCCTTGACGGAAAGAAAAATTTTGCTTCAGTGGCCAGATCCCTCAACCTCGACATGGAAACCTTAAAAGAAGTGTTCACAAAGCTTCACAATGTTCAACTTATCGAAAAAGTGGAAAATGCCGTTCCCGTGCTCAATAAAGATTTTTATGATTTTCTCACTTTCCAGCTGTGTATTGCCCTGGGACCCATTGCCGAGTTTTTGATTGAAGACGAAATCCGGGAGTTCGGCAGCGACCCTTCAAAAATTCCGTTCACCAGGGCTGCCGAGCTGGTCAATCTGCTTGCACGCCAAATTCCCAGAGAGGGGAAAAAAATCGTATTTCAACAGGCGATGGTGCAGAAAATCAAAGAAACAAAAGCTTAATGCCGGGGTCCATATTAAAAACTGAAAATGTCTGCGAAGGAGTTCTTCCGGTATGATAATCATTTGTGAGGAATGTGGAAAGAAATACCGCATTGACCCATCAAAAATCAAAGGGCGGGAGATTAAAACAAAATGCAAGGATTGCAGTCATCTGATAGTGGTTCAAAAACCGACGTCTCCGCCGGAAGAATCACCGAAGGAAGATATTGCAATACCCGCGATTCCTCCTGAACCGGAACCGGAATCCGATCCCGCTCCCGAATCAGAGTTGGAAAGACCTGTTGAAACAATGTCTTCCGAACCATCTAAAACGGAAAAAACGGTCCCCAAAGCAGTCCACAGAGAATATTCCCGTCCGGCAAAGTTCAGGTTTGGGTTAACGGCAAAACTGTTTTCCATGATGATCATCGTCAGTCTCGTGCCCCTCGGCATGTTCTGGGGTGTCACGATGAAACAAACCCTTGATCGGATGCGAAATGACACACTGAAGAACATAAACCAGGTGTCCATCGGTATGGCAAAACTTGTCGACGAGTGGCTGGATAAAAATGTGAGAATACAGAAGTCGTTCGCGAATATGGACGATATGATTTCCATGGATCGGTATCTTCAGGAATCACTGCTTGAAAACATCCGGCAGGCATACCCTCCGGCCTATCTCTCATACACAATCGATCGGAACGGAATGAACGTTGCCAGAAATGATAACATACCGTTAGAAAACTACTCCGATACGCAGTACTACAAGGACATCGTCGGCGGCAGAGCGGTCGCCTGGCAGGTTTTGATTGAAAAAACATCAAAAAAGCCTGCGCTTGTTCTTGCCGTACCCATAAAAAACGGCGATGAAATCGTCGGCGTCCTGGCCAGCGCCCTGAACCTTGATGAACTGTCAAAACGTATCGTTACCTGGGATGAAGATACCGGAATCGCTTTTCTGGTTGACAAGGACGGAAAAGTCGTTGCGCACAAAAACGATACCTATGCCCGCGAGCGAAAAAACTTGACACGACATCCGTTGATAACGGCATTCAGGACCGGAAAAAGAGGCGCGGTTTCTTTCTCGAACACGGAAGGAAAACCTTCACTCGGTTACGTTCGGGAAACGGCATTCGGATGGATCCTCGCAATTCAGCAGGAAGAAAAAGAAGCCTTTTATATCAGTGATCAGCTCATGTCGTATGCCTATCTTTTGCTTGGCGTCACTGTAACATTTGTTTTCATTATTGCCTGGTTTTCCGGAAGGGCGTTATCGCGGCCCATAATAAAATTGACGGAAACCGCAGACCGAATCAGCGTGGGTGAGCTGGATGTTGAAATAGACACCAAAAGAAAAGATGAGATTGGAGATCTTGCAGAAGCCGTCGCCCGCATGCAGGACAGCATTCGCCTCTCCATAGAACGGCTGCGGAAAAGACGATAGGGCGGTCCAATGGCAAAAATAGTACTCTTTGTTGACGACGATGTGATCTTGCGCCGTTTAATCCAAAAAAAGTTCAAGCGGTACAAGGACACGTTTACCGTTCTCACGGCAGGGAACGGCCTGGAGGCCATTGAAGAACTGAAAAAAAATATCATCTCACTGGTGATTACCGACCTTCAAATGCCCCAAATGGACGGTTTCGCGCTTCTGGCCCGCCTGACCGAAAAATATCCAGACATACCGGTCATCGTTCAAACCGGTCACAGCACTCCGAAAACAAAAAAGACCGCACTCAAGAAAGGGGCGGCCGGTTATATTGAAAAGCCGTTTAAGCTTGAAGACCTCGTTCAAAAGATTATCGCAACATTGAAAAAGGAATCAGAGGGCGGAGTCCTGCAATCCATATCTTTGGAAATGTTCATTCAGCTTGTCGAAATGGAGATGAAGACCTGTACCATTCGTGTGGTGGAGAGAAAATCCGGCAAACAGGGGGTGCTCTTTTTAAAAGAAGGAGATCTTCTGGATGCCAGGGTCCTTGACCGGCACGGTAAACCCGCTGCCTATGAAATACTCTCCTGGGAAGATGTCACCCTGTCCATACAGGATGACTGCCCCATTAGCGAAAAGAAAATTGACGACGGTCTTCAGTCCATCGTCTTTGAGGCAATGCGGTTGAAAGATGAATCCGGTGCTGCTGATGAAGACTTTGAAGAAAAAGTTGAGGAAGACGTTGAATCGACTGAAGCGCCGGCTTTGGAAATGAAGGAAGACCTGGATCTCGGTACAGGCTTAACGGAATCCCGGGAACCGTCTTTGGATGAAAAAGCGATTGATAAAGAGCACAAAGCGCCCGGGGCCCTGTCAGCAGAGGACGCGGTTCTGAATATGTTGGGAAACGTGATCGGCGGGAAAAAGTGTCTGGAATATATCTACCGGGACAGCGCGTGGAATGAATTTATCTCCCGTGCCTCAGAAATCGGAAAATGCTTTGAAGCGGGACAGTTAAAGGCCTGTTATATCGGCAGGGGCGAAGCGACCGATTTCGTCCTCTTGCCCGGGGAGGAAACCACGGTGATTGCGGTAAACCCGGAATGCCCCCGGGAAAGGTTTCTCGAGGTCCTGAGTATTAAGGATCTGGAGTGAAGAATCCAGACTCAAAGGACTATGTTTCAAGGACTAAATGAAAGACCTTTTTAAAGACATCCTGGAAATCAATGACGTTAAGGGCGTCCTGTTTGTCTCTGTTGACGGGAAGATTCTTTTTAAGGGTTCTGAATCTTATCTGCCGGAGGGTCTGGAAGAGGTCAACTGGTCTGACTTTATTCGTTCAATGGAAAAAGTCGAGGAAGCCGATCTTGTTTTTGAGAACAGCAGATTTTACGTCCGGAGAACCGAAACCGGTTATATCTTTGTGATGATGGGAAGGCGTGCACTTGTCGAAATGGTTCGACTCAACTGTAATATACTGCTTCCCTCTTTTGAACAGATAAAAAAGAAGTCCAAAGGATTGAGCCATCTGTTCAAATTTAAATAAGTTTTGAAACCGCTTTCATTCATTAAAGGCGGAGGTACAGACCGATGAATGAAGTCCAGGGAAATCCTGAAATCGATATTAAAACAAAAATGCGGGAAGCCGAGGCCTACAAAACTCACGGATTGTATCGAGAATCCCTCGATGTATATGAAGAAATACTCTCTGTCTCCGACAAACTCGATTCGGATGTTCAAAAAGATATCGAAGAAAAGATTCAACAGCTCAAAAAGGAAATCGATGATGTCGAACAGGACGACCCTGAAGTTTCGTCTGACGCCCTCTCCATCCTGAAAGAGGGCTGGACGCCTGAGGAAACCGCCGGCGGAATCCTCGGCAGCGCCCAGGGTTTAAAGGAACTGGGCCTTTTTAAAGAGGCGATTGAAGAATATAAGAAGCTCTTTGATCTGGAACATGCCTTAGATAAAATCATTCCGGAATTGACGGAATGTCTTTTCAGAGTCCACTCGCCGTCGAGGACCATCGACCAGGTTGAAAAGATTATCGAAGAAAAGAACCTCAGCGATCCGGACAAAGCCGATGTCTATTTCCTGGTCGGCATGGAGTTGGAAAAGAACGAACACGGTGACCTTGCGCTCGAATTGTACGAGTCTGTCAAAAAGCTGGTTCCGGAATATAAAGGACTGAAGCCCAAAATTGAATCCGCGCAGCGGAGTCGTTCTTATGCTTCCAGGTACGACTACCTCCTGGAATCCAAAATGGTTACCACCCAGCAGCTGCAAAACGCCCTGGCATTATCCAAGAAGATGAACAAGAGTGTGGAATTCATCCTGATGGACCAGATGCGGGTCGCAAAAGAAGACATCGGCAACTCTCTGTCATATTTCTATAAGTTGCCGTTCAAGCCTCATGATCCCGACATGTCAACCCCCTATGAACTTCTCACCAATCTGAAACAGGCATTTCTTGTGAAAAACAGCTGGGTCCCCCTGAGCTGGGAGATTTCAACCGGTGTTGTCGACATTTTTATCGACGACCCCCATGACCTTTCAAAAACGGATAATGTAAGAACCCTGATTCAAGCAAAAAAAATTAAGTATATCATCGGCATCAGAGAAGATGTCGAAACCACGATAAAGCAGTTCTACGAGGCAAAACCTTCGGCCAAAGAGGTCGCAGAGGGTGAGGAAGTCAGCGATTACGACATGATTCCGGATATCGAGTTTGAAGAGGAAATAGAGACCGATGAGGAAAGCGACGAGCTTGACGAGTCCTCCAGTCAGGTCGTGCGAATGGTGGATCAGATTCTGATTTCGGCTTACAGGAAGGGCGCCTCCGACATTCATATCGAACCGACCCCGTTAACCAAAAAAACTGTCATCCGCTTGAGGATTGACGGCGTTTGCCAGGAAGTTTTACACTTGCCGGTCACAACGGCAAGGGCCATGCTGTCGCGACTCAAGATTATGTCCAACCTCGACATCGCGGAAAGACGTCTCCCCCAGGACGGCAAAATAAAATTTAACCGAAAGGGAATCAAGACATTTGAGCTCAGGCTCGCCACACTCCCCACCGTTGGAGGCTTTGAAGATGCCGTACTCAGAATCCTGGCCGAATCCGGCGCCATGAAGCTTGACAACATGGGGCTGATTGAAAGAAATTTAAGAATCACCAAACAGTGCATTTCCCAACCGTATGGTCTGTTCCTGGTGGTCGGACCCACCGGGTCCGGAAAAACGACCACACTGCATTCGGCCCTCGGACATATAAATAAGCCGGGCACCAAGATCTGGACGGCAGAAGACCCCGTGGAGATCACTCAGGTCGGTCTCCGTCAGGTACAGTGCCAGGCAAAGATCGGATTGGATTTTTCCAGAGTCATGCGGGCATTCTTACGAGCGGACCCGGACGTCATCATGATCGGCGAGATGCGGGATGAAGAAACCGCCTCCATCGGGGTTGAAGCCTCCCTCACCGGCCACCTGGTTTTTTCAACCCTTCATACCAACAGCGCCCCTGAAACCGTTACGCGGCTTTTGGACATGGGGCTCAACCCCCTCAATTTCTCCGATGCGTTTCTGGCGGTCCTGGCCCAGCGGCTGGCAAGGAGAATATGCAAAAAATGCAAACAGGAATTTAAGCCCTCTGAAGAAGACATTTTTGTAATCAAAAAAATATACGGACCGGAACATTTTGAAGACAGCTCCATAAAAATAACACCGGAAACTCTCCTGTATCGTGGTGAAGGTTGTGATGAATGCAACGGAACCGGCTATAAAGGAAGGCTTGGAATACACGAACTCATGGAAGGCACGCCTGAAATCAAGCGGATGATCAAGAAGGAGGCCACTTCAGAAGACCTTTTCATTCAGGCCATGAAAGAAGGCATGACCACTTTGCAGCAGGACGGTATTCTAAAGACCTTCGACGGGATAACCGACACAAAAGAAATCCAGCGCGTCTGCATCAGCTAACCTGAATATCTCACCATGAATTTGTAAAGAATCCGGGCCCGGAGGACCAGATATTCAAAGACTAAATAAAAAAGTCCTCATCAGCTTTCATGCAGTGTTCGGGCAAAAAAAGCGCCGGACTATGCCATGTGCCTTGCCAGTCGTTTTTCCCCAAACGCCATGGGAAGTACGACAGCAAGAACGCTGAGAATTAAAACCACTGCAAATGAAGCGATTACCCAAACCCATTCAACAGCCGACAGCGCGCTTTCACGCACACCGGCCATAAAGATCCGGTACACCGGACCCGCCTCGACCATAATAACCACACCGATATAACCCGCACACACCATCATATAGAGAAGCCCGCCGAAGCTCGTCACCGTTTGGGCCGGATTCTCCGATTTAAAATCCGGATATGCCGCACCGAAACCGATCCCCATGGATACAATTCCCGGAACCATGAAAAAGACTGTTGTTACGGAAAGAATCATCATAAAGTGTGTAACACCAAGAAGAATGTTTGTTGTCAGAATAAGAATTTCGGACAGAAGAAGAAGGGGGATAAAGTAGATGAAAAACTTGATCCAGAGGTAACTTTTCAATCGTATCGGTACCGATTTAACCAGCCAGAACGCCCCCCCCTCAGCACTGACAGCGGGATATGCGAACCGCGCCGCAACCGAGGTGAGAACGAATGCCGCAAGGCCCATGTTCAAAAAGGCAAGAAGGTTCTGAAGGTAGATCGTGTTTATCGGCGCCTTCTCAAGGGGAAGAACTTTAAAATTGTATACATAGATAACGATGAGTCCGCCGATCAGAAAGATCTGTGACCATTGGGTCTGATCTCTGAAAAAGATTCTAATCTCTTTCACGGCAAACGCCCTCACCGGCCCCGGCAAAAAATCCAGAAAAAGATTCCCCGAAGCGCGGGTTTTAAAAAGACGGGCGGCAGCTGTCCGGGCTTTTGAAAGCCCTTTGAAATAAATGGCATCTGCTAAAATGATATTCAAAAAGATCATCGAAACGGCAAAGCTGAAAGAGAGCGCCATGTGAAACATTCCACTCTTTATGGAACCGGACAATGACGCATTTATGCTGTCGAAGGCCCATGTACTCGGAAGATACGGCGACGCGGGTGTTCTTAACGTTTTCAAATAAACGAGCAAGGTTACAAATGCATCAGGATCAACCAGGCGTTCCGGCCGTAAAAAGCGAAAGGTGAGAAAGAGCAGTAAAAACAGCGAAAGACCGAGGAATACGAACAGGGTCTTTATCCGGGTGGCCGGTACAAAAAGCACTGTGACCATGACCATTATGGAACTGATGCATGAGCCGATGACGGACAGCGTTAAAACAGCGGCGGTAACGATCAGATAATAAAACAGACCCGCATTATAAACAATACCGTATGATATGAAAACGGGAAAGGTATATACGACAACCATCCATGAACTGTCGATGGTACTCTCTATCCACCGGGCAAAAAAAATCTTGTAGCACGAAACCGGCATGGAATGGACAAGAGACAGGTCGCGGCTGAGATATAATTTCGAGAGCGTCGTGAGGATACTGCTGAAAATAAGAAGGGAAAACACCGTTATCAGTATCATGGAAAGAAGCTTCAAGGCAAGAATCTCACCGAGTTCTTCTATGCTTTTGAAATAAACAAGGACGCGAAAAGAAACGGCAAAAATACCGCCCCAGAAAAGAACACCCGCGGCCCCAAACAACCAGAGCATTGACACACCGCTCTGCTCGTTTTTTGAAACAGCTCTATTCTTGAAAGATAAAATCCGGGGTGCCAAAAGCGTTATGATATTTCTCATCATTATGGCCAACGATGTAAAAGTAAAGCATCCGGTCCAAGAGGGCCCCGGTTCCGCATTCCGCGTTCCGCCTTAAACCCTGAACCCTGAACCCTGAACCTTCGAACCCTGAACCTTCGAACCCTGAACCCTCGAACCCTGAACCTTCGAACCCTGAACCCTGAACCCTGAACCTTCGAACCCAGAACCCTCGAACCCTGAACCCTCGAACCCTGAACCCTCGAACCCTGAACCCTCGAACCTTGAACCCTGAACCTTCGAACCCTGAACCCT
>JBDRPF010000085.1:0-44545 GCA_043827325.1 Pseudomonadota bacterium
AACGCGGATTCGCCGCTCTATATATCATTCCATAGTATTTATGATTTATAGACATTATCGTGATGATCAAACTCAAGAAGGGTTATTGTCATGTCCTTTTCATTTATCTCATAAATCAGTACAAAAGAGCCTCCAATATGAACCCTTCGCTTGTTCTGGAACGGCTTTCTCAAAGGTTTAAACCGATAGGGATTTTCGAGAATGTCCTTTACCTTCCTATCGATTATTTGAAGCATTTCCTTGTTCTTTTTCTGGAGTTTCTTGAACTTTTTATCCAGCCCCTCTTTTATAGCGAGTCTATACACTACTCCAACCCGTATCTCTTACCGAAGTCTTCAACCATTATTGACTCTTCGAGGTCGATGTCTTTTATCCGTAAAATAAATTCATTACGCAACTCCGGCTCTTCCATTAGACTTTTTTTGATCTGAGCCACTTCACGTTGAAGATCAACAACCTTTTCGTAAATATCTTCTAAAGTAATGTCATGTTGAGTAGGCATTAGCAAATTCCTCCATCAATCGAGCTCTTCCAACGGTTTCCAAACCTGGATATTCGCGATTCCAGCAAAGTCTCGGAAAAAATGCTGTTCATGAAAGCTCCGGCTCAAACAATTCTTCGTTTTCAACAAGCTCATCAACAATCTCAGCTTTCAGCGACATCCGTTTTCTTGCTTGGACAGGTTCAATCACAAGCTTTGATGCTTCAGCTTTCAGATATATTTCGCTACCATCTGAAAAGCCACTAATCTTCATGAGCTGGGGAGGGATCTGAATCAAACCATCTTTTTTAATACGCTCTTTTACAGTTTTCATGCCTTTTGTTCCCTATCTTCCATGTGCTTCTGCTCTATCAAACTTCCATTTGGTTGTGTCTATTTTGATTTTATCTGCCAGGATTTCTTTCTCTATGTCTCTTTTCAATCTTATAATTGCTTCTACTGATTTATCTTTGAATCCTTCAGGAAGCTCAATTTGCAGGGTCCTGTCTTTAACCCTTACTTCTTTTATCACAACTTCTTCCATGACTTTCCTCCTTAAATAAAATCGTTTCGCGATTTTATTCTAAATTCAATCTCTTTTTCACATCTTTTAGGCTGACCGTAGGAGCGCCGTCTTCTTTCTCTTTAGATTCACGAAGTATACGAAGATCATCATAATTATCTAATTCTTCCTGAATTTTCATAAATTCTTCACTGGATTAGCTCTTTTAAACGATCATTCGCTCATATTCATCGTGCGTGCCAATCCATACCCAAATGAAATCCTCACCATCTTCGAGCGCAAGCGCTCTGTAATTGAGACCTATTCTGGCAGACCATAACCGGCCTACTTTCTTAAAATGAAGGGAGGGATGCCGAGGATTCTCTTTCAAAAGGTTGAAGTTCTCCTCTGCAATTTTTTGGATAGGGTATGGGAGTTTCTCCAAGCACTTCCAGAAACGGGTCGTTTCTTTATGCATCTAAAGATCCCTAAGCTTACCCTCATTTTTTTCCTCAAGAGCTTCCCTGATTAAGAAATCCAACCTTCCATGCTCTGAGTGTGCCCCCATCTGTCTGTCCCAATTTTCCCAGTCCTTTTCAGATAACCATCGCCTGAGTTGAACAAAATCCTTTTCTGGAAGGGATTCGATGGCCGCCTTGATCTCATCTATCTTCGACATTGATGCGTCCTTCCTATAATGTAGATGTCTCTTAAATTGTCTCTCAGTTCTTCCAGCGTTTCACCCTGAGTCATGTAATCGGGATATTCTTCAAAATATCCGAGCCACATGTCATCGTCTTTCCAGTAAATGTATTTTTTTCTTTCCATTAATGTAAAATTCCTTCGTAATTTTACATCTAACGCCTGCCCGCAACGCCTATCTTTCGAGGCGGTCGGGCGGCTTCGCCGCTCATACAAGTGACAAAGATACAAGTTCTGCATCTTTCGGGGAACATGCGTTTTCCGTACAAACGTAGAGTAACTTAAACATTAACCACTTGCGTGTTTTTATCTGTTGTTGGATGCTCGTTTCTTTGAAGTAGCCTTTGTAATTGTATAGACTTCTCCTTTATGAATTTCACTTGCTCTTCAATTGAGAGATTTTTAGTCTTCTCATAGTGGCGGTCACGGATCTTACGAGCCATTTCAACTGCCTTCACGGCCATATCTTGTTACCTCCATTGGTGAGTAAATAGCTATGGGTTTGTATCCCATCTCGATGTTCACTGCATTAAATCTCTGTATCTTTTCAAAATTCACTATATGCCTGAAATTCCAACTAAAAGAATCCCCTGTGACCAGGTATTAAATTCAGGATCGCAACAGCCCCCAATTACTGATGTATCCACATATATTCTGATCTTTTTCATCATTACTCAGCATTTCTTTGGGAATGGCTCTAATTGGGTCACCAAAACAAAATTATTGGCTAATTTCTAAAAACGCCTCCTTGCGCCGGTGTTTAATTTCCAACAGAAAATCATTAAATGTCTCGTCTGCCATATCTTCCCAGCATCCGGCAAATGATAATATTTTCTCCTTATTCGCCTTTACTCTTTCTGTTCCTATTCTAAAGAAACGAATAAAATCATAAACTTCATCTAATTTATCAAAAGGAATAAGGGAAATTTCCTTTATTACTTTTTCACGCAATTGATTTTTGTCCATTATACCTCCCTGCCTTTTTCATGCTCCATCAAAGCTTCCTGTGCCAGCTGCTCTAAAACATCTTCTGATTCGGCAAACAGCTTCTCCCATGTTTTATCAGCTTTGATTTCATCCAATAGCCATCTTCCAATAGCATTTTGTTCAATTTCTGGAAGTTTTGATGCCTCATTAAAGGCATTTTTTAATAGTTTTGTCATTTTTACACCTCATATAAAATCTCTACGCGATTTTATATCTGGCGGCTTCGCCGCGCTGTATTGTCCGTGCTTGTCTGTGTGGGTCTGTGGCTAATTATGTCTCTCAATTAGATACTCCAGAACATATTCCCTAAATATTCTTTCAGCTTTCCGGTTTTCTTCAATATAACATCATCATTAACCATGAAGGTTCGCCATCCCTTGCTTTCTCAAATAGCCCGTGTCTAAATAGTCGCGAATTGAGTCAGCTCTGAATCTGAATGCTAAATCCGTACCGTCATGATAGAGACGTTTTCCGTATTTATATATTTGGTGTCGTAAGAATGGGTTGCTTTTTTTCATATCGATTAGATCTACCTCTTTTTTAATCAAATTAGATAGTTCTGTCTCCAGACTGGCCCTTTCAAATCCATCCACATCCTGATTAAATAGCACGCCCAAATCAATATCACTTTTTGATCTGTCATGTCCTGATGCATGCGACCCGAAGAGATATATTGCCGATATCAGCGGGTGTGACCTGGCGAAATCAACTATTTTTATAATTAGATCTTTCTCGAGCATACACATAACTTTCCTTTGCTATAAAACCTCTTCGCACATGTCTGTGTGGGTCTGTGTGGGTCTGTGGCTAATTATCTCTTTTTTGCTCTGTTTTTTCACCCTGTACCCTGCTCCCTGCTCTCTGCTTCGATCCCTGTTTACCCCGTTAAATTCGAAGACCATTTAACTGGGGCTCTCCGCTCTTCGCTCTCTGCTTTTTTCGTCGTGCCCCCTGCACCCTGCTCCTTGCACCCTTCACCCTGAAACCCTGCACCTTTCACCTTTCACCCTTCACTTTTCACCCTGCACCCTTCACCTTTCACCCTGTACCCTGTACCTTTCACCCTTAACCCTGTGCCCTGCACCACGCGCTTCGCGCGCCTACATCCTTTTCAAAAACCCCATCGCCACGTGAGCCTGCCCGTTTCCCGAATACATTCCAAAAATATCAAATGAATACATCTGGGAAGGGGCGGACATGTCGAGAGAAGAACCGGCGGCGATCCCGTTAATTACTGCCGCATAACGGACATTCGGGCTTATCGTCGATACTCTCCCATTGGCAAGCATGACGGCAGGATCATTCAGGTTGAGAGATGCGGGAAATAACCAATCTACCCACGCCGTGGTGTCGAGCTTAAGTGATGTCGTAGAAGAATCCCATAATGTCTGGGCCGTTTGCATGGCCACGGCTTCCGCCAGGTAAAGATTCTGCTTGAACCGCGCATGGTTCCCGGCAATCTGCACTTCGATGGTCGATGTGGAGGTGGCTGAAATGCCCAAAATCGTCAGAAGCACCAGAAAGATTAAAGCTAAAACAACAACGGACCCGTCTTCATCGTTAAGCACTGATTTTACTCGCATAGCGTTTATCCATCAGAATTGAGGTTTTATGTAAAATACACTGAATGTCGACCCGCCCTTCCTGGCCGACACGGTGATCACTTTGGTGTTGGCAATCGTGCCGGCATCCACCGTCCAGGTCAAGGTCAAACCTGCGGGGACACTCGTATCTTCATGCGGTGTCCCTGCGGTCAATGACAGGTCGGCGGCACTGTACGGCAGCGCCACCAGCTGTTCCAACTTGTCCTGGGCAAGGGTCGCTCTCTCCGTAATGCTCAGGGCCTTGGAGTTCACCCGAATGGCGGAAACCTGCATGACGGCGATGGCCAGAAGGCCGACCATCAGGATCGCCATGGCAATCAGTGTTTCAATCAAGGTGAACCCTTCTGCGCTTTTCGCCTTTCTGATCATCGGGTGTGTCTGGTATTTTTCCGTTTGGCCTGGTTTCATCTTATCCTTCCTTACTAAAGGCCTAGATTGCGGCTCCTGATGAGTGTTGTTAATTCACCGTAACGGATGGGACTCGTACTTACGGTCCTGGCCCTGAGTGTTATCCGGACGGCTCTGATCGCCGTAGGATTACTTGATGGACTGGCCATAACAACGCTGTTGCCATCCAGATATGCAAACGCCAGGTTGTCGATGTATTCGGCAACCGCCTGTGTAGTGGTCCCCCCCAAAGTGAGTATCTCTCTGCCCAGCTTTTGAATGCCGTCCGTGGCCGTGTATAGTTTATATGTAACGTCTTCATCGGTATCGACGACATCGCCGTCAAAATTAAGATCCGTTGTAAAATGGATGGTATCTGTACCCGGGTTTACAATACCCGCGTTGGCCGCATCAGAGGGATCAAACCCTGCCATTCGGATTTCACTTTCCATGAACTGCATACCGGCCCTTAGGTTTTGCTCCATTGCAACAACCTGCCGCTGCAGGTTGTATGATTGCTGCTGGAACGAGAAAGTTCTCCATAAACCTGCCATGACCAGAGCGGCGATGGCTATTGCCACCAGAAGCTCAATAATCGTAAAACCCGAATCCGTCCGTGTGTTTCTTTTCATGCGAGCACTTCCTTGCTTATTGCCAGCTGGTTCCGTTCCACTCTCTTTGAGTGACAATGCCGGCAAGTGTGGGTGTCCCCAAAGCCACTGCCGATCCGCCTTCGTTGCACAAATACACGTACCCCAAATTGTCCGCCGTACCCTTGGAATCAAAAACAGCCGTGTCGTCCGGGGAATCATAGCTGTTTCCGTCAGCCAGCGCAGACGTGATGGTGCCTCCGGGTACGCTTTTTGTAGCACTCCCCGTACCGTATCGCACGCCGCTGCCGTACTTTAACAGGCTGACGGTCCGGACAGTGGCCTGCCCGCTGACGCCGTAATTTGAAATGACGGTATACGTTTTTCCGCTGAAGTCAAAATACACCGCCCATCGCACATTGTTCTTGATGGCCATCATCCTGGCATACTGAAGGTTGCCGTAAAGCTCGTCACTTGCGGCTCTCAACCGTTTTTTAGGAATCCATGACAACACATTCGGCACGGTGATAGCGGTCAGAATAGCCATTATGGCGATGACAACCATAAGTTCAACAGCCGAGAACCCCGAATTTTTTCGACTCGTTCGCATGGTGATTAACTCCTGAGTTTATTTACTTTCATTTACAGGTATATACAAATTCCGTGCCACTTTTTCGCTTCGATACGGCCTGAACCCGAATCACAGAATGCGGCACACGGTTGTTCCCTCTAATATTCTATATAACTAATTGTTATTTTTGTTTTATATATCAAAAATATCGAACTGTCAACGCACGGCTTGGCACCTGCTGAATATCGCGTGTGAACTTTGCGTTTGAATCCGCTTTTTCAAAAACTATTAAATTTTTTTATAGCAGTGTAAAAAGTTTTTATAGAGTTGTCAAGAAAGCGTTTCTTTTTAACGTGTTCGCTTCGCTGTGGAGGGATAAGTGCGCGGTGAAAATTATCTACTAATAAGAGCATTAACATTTAGACAGGATTGCAGGATAAACAAGATATTTTTGCCTTTCCGGAAGAAAGGCAAAAAACATTAGCCCTCTTCGAGGAGAGGCCTTCACTCATTGCGCCGACAAAACAGTCATGCAAGGGGAAAAGCATCCATTGTTGATTTCTTGCCCCTTTTTCCCGCTGAAGCGGAATTACGCTTTCACGGCTTCATCCGGAAGCCGTGAAAAAAAAATCAAGTCAATCCAGTTAATCCTGTCAGAAAACATTTTGGCTTTATGTCTAATTGATTATTAACTCATTATTATTTACCGGCTTTTTTTGATATAGTCGACCGCATTTTGAAACAGGCGGATACCGATGGTAGGGCCGGTGTCGGGTGATAGCCCCTTGCGCTTTAAGGTCTCCTTGTGTCTCGTCCAGCGGGGATGGTTGGTCCAGTGGTTGTAGGCTTCGGGGTGGGGCATGAGGCCGAAAACGCGGCCGGTGGGGTCACAAATTCCGGCAATATCATGGACTGACCCGTTGGGATTATCGGGGAAACTGCTATTCGCGGGTGTTCCGTCCGGCATGGCATACTGAACCACGACCTGGTTGTTCTGAATCAAGCGGCGGATGACGGCGTCATCCGCATAAAATTTGCCTTCACCGTGTCGCACCGGGAACTCCAAATGGTTCAGTCCGGTCGCAAAAATACAGGGCGCCGCGGGATTGACCTTCAAGGAAACCCAGTCATTTCTGAAATTCCCGCAGTCGTTAAAGGTGAGGGCCACGGATCGTTGGGTGTAGTCATTGTCAAAACCGGGCAAAAGGCCCAGGTTGACCAGGGTCTGGAATCCGTTGCAGATCCCGAGCACAAGGTTTCCCGCGTCGATAAACGCCAGGATCTTATCCCCCATGTTGGTCTTCATGCGAACCGCCTGGAGCACGCCCGCGCCGTGATCGTCTCCCCAGCTGAATCCGCCCCCGAAAACCATAATGTGAAAATTCTCAAGCAGGACAGATCCGTCGATGAGGGAATTGATGTGGACCCGGAACGCCTCGGCGCCGGCAAGTTCAAAGGCATAGGCGGTCTCGTGGTCGCAGTTCAGGCCGAAGCCGGTCAGTATCAGAACCTTTACATTGTCCATTCCGTTACTCCGTGGTCATCGTCCATAGACAGGATATACAGGTTTTTCAGGATGTTTTGCCTTTCCAGAAGAAAGGCAAAAACAGATACCCCTCTTTGAGGGAGTCCATTTTGCGATAAAAGAGAACAGGGAAACGACGTGAACGTTCGGCAACGATACCATCGGCCTCTTTGGCTTTCTTTTCCTGCTGAAAGCAGGATGGACATTTCTCGGTTTCGTCTGGAAACCGAGAAACCAATAGATCCAACCAATCCTGTCAATCCTGTCCAATATAAAATTACGATTAAGCCCACTCACAAATTATTATGACGATCCAAAAATCGAACTTGTATCCTGAGCCCTGCACCTTGCACCCTGAACCTTGTACCTTGCACCTTACACCCTGCACCCTCCACCGTGTTCCCTACTCCCTGCACCCTTCACCCTGCACCTTACACCCTGCACCCCCCACCGTGTTCCCTACTCCCTGCACCTTGTCTCCTGCACCTTTCACCCTGCTCCTTACTCCCTGCACCTTTCACCCTTCACCCTTCACCCTTCATCCTTCATCCTGCACCTTCATATCAAATCCCCGAACGGCCGCTTCCACGCGCTCTTGAGATCGCCGACCGGGACCGAAAGGATGGTGTTGCCGCGGACGCCTTTTACCGAAAAAACCGGTTCTCCGGTAACGGCACCCACGCACGCGTACGGCAAACCGTTCAACGTCTTTTCGAATTCCGCCTTTTTTTCAGGGTCAACGGTAACGATAAAGCGCCCGGCGGATTCCGAAAAGAGGATGCCGTCATTCCGATCAAGCCCTTCAACCGGCACCTGTCCCAGATTCACCGCCATGCCCAGGTTGCCGCCCATGGCAACCATGGCGAGGTGTACGCCCAGGCCGCCGCGATACACGCCGTGAACAGAGGCTGCCGTCTCCGCCGCTATGACCCGACTGATGGCCCGGTAAAGGGGCAGAAAGCGGTCCGGAACGACTTCGGGGACGTTACGGCCCACGTATCCCAGATGGTCGTAGTATTCGGAACCCCCGAGTTCGTCGCGCGTCAGGCCCAGGATGTAGACCAGGTCTCCGGGCACCTTGCAATCCATGGTAACGCATTTGGCGATGTCGCCAACAACGGATATGGCGGAAAACTGAAGGGTTTCGAGTGCCGAAACCTTGTGGGTTTCGCCGTATCGCCCCGTGAGATGCCCGTCGACGTACATGCTGTCTTTTCCGGAAAGCAGCGGTATTTCATAGGCCATGCAGATGTCGCGGAGCGCCCGGCAGGAACGCACGAGCTGCGCCGCCTTGAACCTGCCGTCCGGGTTTTCCGTCGGGTGGTATTGAATGTTGGGCCAGCAAAAATTGTCCACGCCGCCGATGTGATCCGGGTCCGCTCCCACGGCGATGAGCCTTCGCACTGCTTCGTCAATGGTGCAGCTCGTCATGTGGTACGCGTCTATTTTCGAGTAGGTGGGCAACAGCGCCTGCGCAAAGGCAAGGCCCCGGTTTGAATGGAGCACGGGCCGTATCACCGCGGCGTCGCCGGCGACATCCCGTTCCTCGCCCACAAGGGGTTTGACAACGCTGGTACCCTGAACTTCGTGGTCGTACTGCCGGGAGATCCATTCCTTTGAACATATGTTGGGCCGCGCCAGAAAGTCCTTCAGCAGCGATGCGTAATCAAAGGGTTCCTTTAGAACCGGCTCGAACAACCCCCGCCTTTCCGGGCTTTCCCAGTGCGCGTCAAACTCCCACTGGGGGAAACCGGCTGTCAGCAGATCGAGGTCGACGTAGGCGCAGGTCCTGTTGTTGTAGGCGATGTGCAGTTTGCCGGAATCGGTGTATTCCCCGATCACGGTGCTCTCCACGGCGTGTTTCTCGGAAAGCGCAAGGAACCGGTCCAGATGGTCGGGTTTTATGGCCACGGTCATGCGCTCCTGGGATTCCGACACCCAGATCTCCCACTGGTCGAGCCCCTCGTATTTCAGGGGGACTTTTTCGAGATGGATGTCGCACCCGTTCGAAAACCGTGCCGATTCTCCAATGGATGAGGAAAGCCCTCCGCCGCCGTTGTCCGTGATAAATTGTATGAGCCCCTGGTCCCGCGCCTCCAGGAGAAAGTCGTGCATCTTTTTCTGGGTGTACGGGTCGCCGATTTGAACATGTCCGGCCGGCGTGTTTTCGGAAAAAATCTCCGATGAAGCGGTGACGCCGTGAATCCCGTCCTTTCCGACCCTTCCGCCGCACATGACCACCAGTTCCCCGGGGGAGGTTCGCTTCTGCTCCGCGGGCTCTCCATCAACCAGAGCGGGCATGATTCCGACGGCCGTTACAAAAACAAGGCACTTTCCCATGTAGCCCGGATCGAAGAACACCTGGCCGTAAGCCGTGGGGATGCCGCTCTTGTTGCCGCCGTCACGGACCCCTTCGATAACGCCGTCCAGGAGACGCCGGGGGTGGAGACGCGGCCTGAGGGGTCCGCCGTAATCCCGCGGCCCCACGCAAAACCCGTAGCTTCCCATCAGGAGCTTTGACCCCTTTCCGGTACCCAGCGGGTCCCGGTAAACCCCCACGATTCCGGTGATGGCGCCGCCGTAAGCCTCCATGTTGGAGGGTGAGTTGTGGGTCTCGCCGGTAATGACGTAATTGTGATCGTCGTCAAAACGTCCGGCACCGGCATTGTCCCAGAGCACGGACACGACCCACGGCTTTTTTTCCTTCAGAAAAAGTGTCGGAATCTCGATGCAGGTCTTAAACAGGTTGTCCACGACAGCCGTCTCTCCGGTTCCGGAATCCGTATAGCGGAACAGCCCGCGAAAGGTGTTGTGGTTGCAGTGGTCGCTTCGGGCCTGGGAAATATATTCGAGTTCCACATCCGTCGGGTCCGAGAGGCCCACCAGTGCCCGTTGGGCCTGCACGTCCCGGGCCAGAAAATACGACCGGATCGTGGGGATGTCGGCAGGGTTCAGGGCCAGGCCCCGTTCATCGCTGATCTTCTTGAGGGTCGAATCGCTGTCCACGGGGATTGTGGCAACCGTCGGTGTGTGGTCGAGGATGACCTTTGGAATGATGAACCCGATGCCTTCTGCAGGATCCCATCGGTCGGCTGAAAAAATCTTCCACTGCTGGATGGTGTCGTTGGCCAGAAGCTCGCCCGCAACGACATTGATGTCTTCAGCGGAAAGGTTTTGTCCTTTCACGCAGTACCGTTTGGAGGTGTAAACCGCTTCATCGGGTCCGAAGGTGATCTTCAGGATGTCTTCAATGGCCTCGACCGCGGTGCTTCCCGGGTTGTCTCTGACCCCCGGCCGGTATCCGACCCAGATGATCCAGTCAAATTCCACATCAAGTGGATCGTACGAAGAAACCTGCGTCACAGGGTTGGTGAAGACCTCTGTCTGGACGGTTTTCAACCGGTCGGGGGAAAGGTCGGCGTCGATGGTGATCACATGCACCGTGCGGACCCGGGTGAGCTCTATCCCGAAATAGTCCTTTGCCTTCCGGCAAATCCCCGCACCCTCGGCGTCAAAAAGATCAGGCTTGAGCGTTATTTCAAGTCGATGCGGCATGACGGTTGAACCCCTAATGGCAATTGCCGTTGTTTAAACGACACCTGAACGAAAAGTCATTTCAAGACTTTGGTGGATTTAGTTCACTTCAGTCACTTAGTCCATCGATTCATAAATTCGATAGCGAATTTATTTTACTCAGGACTTAGTGCTGAGTGAGCACTTGATCGATTCGGCTCATTAAAATACGTGACCGTAATTGCGAATCGAAGCACTTAGCTGGAAAGAATTCGCGTTATATCATTATAAAACACAAATATCATCAGCAAAATGAGTATAAACATCCCCACCTGCTGAGCGATCTCCCGAACCCTGATGTTGACCGGGCGTCCGATAATGAGCTCGATAAAAAAGAAAAAGAGATGACCGCCGTCTAAAACCGGTATGGGCAGGAAGTTGAGTATGGCCAGGTTGATGCTGATAAACGCGATAAAATATATCAGGTTGCCTGCACCCGCCTTGGCCTGGTCTCCCGCCATCTGCACGATCATGATGGGACCACCCAGGTTCTTTGTCGAAATATCGCCCTTGATCAGCTTTACGATACCGACGAGCATGAGGCGTGAAACGCTGTAGGTCTGGACCAGGCTCTCCCACAGGGCTTCTGCCGGATTCAGTTTTATGGACAGCACATCCCCTGACGATGAAATCCCGACCACATAGCGTTCGATGTCCTCGCCGAAGATATTTTTGTCCGTCGTGAGTTCCGGCACAACGTTCAGGCCGATTTCGGATTCTCCCCGGCGGACCGTTGTAGACAGGCGCTTCCCCCTGCTTTCCGTAATTATTTTCGCCATCTCCTCCCAGCTCGACACCGGCGCTCCGTCGATGGATACGACCTCATCACCCTTTTCGAGCCCGGCGCTTTCGGCCGGCGAACCCTTTCGGACCTCTCCGACGACAGGCTTCAATATAAAGGTGCCGTAGATTTGAAAAAAACCGAAAAAAATGACCACGGCCAGAAGAAAATTAGACAGCGGACCGGCGGCAACGATGAGAATTCGCTTGAGAACGTGTTTGTGCGTGAAGGACAGCGGCAGATCGGCAGGATCGATGTCCGCATCCGGTTCTTCACCGATCATCTTCACATATCCGCCCAGGGGTATCGCGGATATCAGATACTCGGTAATACCAATTTTTTTGCCGATGACCCTGGGCCCGAAACCGAGTGAAAATTTCTCCACCCCGACGCCGCAAAGTCTGGCCGCCAGGAAATGGCCCAACTCATGAACGAAAATGAGAACACCCAGAACCACGATAAATGAAATGAAATAAGTCATAATGATGTGCGCATCCTTACCCTAACCCGGACAAGCCGGAACCAAAAATATTTACCGCCAAGGCACAAAGACACGGAGGATTTTATTTGGGTATTCGTTCTCAGTGTCTTGGTGTCTTTGTGGCAAGAAGAAAAAAGTATTGCCACAAAAAGCACAAAATTTATTGTTAAGAATCTGAATCCTAAATTCTAAATCCTAAATCCCGTCATCTATTACTAAACACCTTTCACCCTGCACCCTTCACCTTTCATCCTGCTCCCTGCACCCTGCACCCTTCACTCCGAACCGAATATCAAACCCCGCCTTTTCCGAGTTCATCAATTTCTTTCCCGGCCTCTGTTCTGCCCCACCTGTCAGCTTCAAGAATACCAGAAAGGGTCGGCCGGGTCAAAGTGGAATGACGTGCCATTGTTTTCCGGATGATCTCCGGAATGTCCGTAAACGAAATACGCCGATTCAAAAAGGCATGGACCGCCGTCTCATTGGCTGCGTTCAAAACAGCCGGCAGCGTGCCGCCGGTTTCGCAGGCGGTGTACGCCAGGGCGAGACAGGGAAATTTTTCGAAATCCGGCTTCTCGAAGGTCAGCGCCTTCAATCCGACAAAGTCCGGCAGGGGCTGCTTGAGCGGAATGCGATCCGGGAAGGTCATGGCGTACGCAATGGCGCCCTTCATATCGGGGATCCCGAGCTGCGCCATCACCGTTCCGTCCGTGAAGGCGACCATGGAGTGAATCACGCCCTGAGGGTGAATCACAACATCGATCGACGCCTCGGAAATGGAAAAAAGGTGTTTCGCCTCTATCACCTCGAGCCCCTTGTTCATCAGCGTGGCGGAGTCGATGCTGATCTTTTTTCCCATCTGCCACACGGGATGGTTCAACGCGTCTTCCACGGTTATTTTTACGAATTCATCGGAGGGCCTGGTCAGGAACGGACCACCGGAGCCGGTAAGGAATATTCTGTCCACATCCTCGCGCCGGTTTCCCGCAAGGCACTGAAAAATAGCGCTGTGCTCGCTGTCCACGGGAAGAATCTTAACCCCCTTTTCCGCCGCCCGCCGCATAACAATTTCGCCGGCCATCACCAGCGTCTCCTTGTTGGCCAGCGCGACGTCCTTTCCCGCGGCGATCGCCGCAAGCGTGGGCATGAGCCCGGCCGCCCCGACAACGGCCATGACGACCATATCGACGGTATCGAGCGACGCCGCGGCGCTGTACCCGTCCTCACCGTACAGTATCTGAACAGTTGTGTCCGGAGGAAGTTTTCTTTCAAGCTCCCGGGCCCGATCTTCGTCAAAAACCACCGCTGTTTCAGGGCGAAATCGTATGATTTGATCGGCAAGCACGGATGTATTGTTTTTTGCCGCAAGCGCTCTGACGGAAAACAGGTTCGGGAACTTTGCCGCTATCTCCAGCACGTTGCAGCCGATGGATCCCGTGGACCCGAGTATGGCCAGATTCTTCATCTTAAAACCAGGCTCTTCATCTTAAAAAATGTATTCCTTGAAAACGTACGCCAGCGGCGCGGCGAATAAAAGAGCGTCGATTCGATCCAGAATGCCGCCGTGGCCCGGAAGTATCCCTCCCGAATCCTTGATGTTGCCGGCCCGTTTGAGTTTTGATTCAAACAGATCCCCGGCCTGCCCGGCAACCCCCAGGACAACGAAAAAAATCATGCTCACGCCCCACGGCAGCGCCGGCAGGAAAAGGGATGTAAAAAGGGTGCCGGCCCCGATGTTTGCCGCAATCCCGCCTGCCGAGCCCTCTATTGTTTTTCCGGGGCTGATCGAAGGAGCGAGCTTGTGCCGCCCCAGCAGGGTTCCGACATAGTACGCGCCGATATCACCGGCAAAGATGACGACCAGCAGAAAAAAAATCCAGATGACACCGTCTGTTCCGTTCCGTATCGCAACCAGAAAGGAGAGGGACAAAGGGACATATACCATACCGAGAATCTGTTTTGTCATGGCTTCCGCTGCAGGGTCATCGGGTGTGAACCGAACCAGCGTTATCAGGGCGGAAAGAATGAGATTCAATGAGAAAAGGATTAAAATAATTCCGAATGCACCCCCGTATGCCGCCAGAATCACGGCGGGACCGGTGATGCAGGCTAAAAGCTGAAGGGCGAACGCTGAGGCGCTTCGCGTATTGACCGACGCAATGCGGTGGTATTCCCACAGGGCCAGAATACAGACGATGCAGATGAACGCTGCAAAGGCGGGTTTTCCCCCTTTCAAAATCAACAGAATCAAAAACGGAAGGGCCGCAACGGCTGTGATCCAACGTTTTAAATGCATGATGTAAGTAGAGAATCCGATCCCGAAAAACCCGGCTTAGGTTTGACCCTGACAGGGCTGATTTCCTCAAAGTCTGACAAGTTAAAAGTGCCAAAGTGATCTAAAGTGCCTAAAGTTTTGGAGTCGCTTTGCTCCGCTAATTTTATATAATTGGCAGAATTCCTTAACTTTATCCGCCACCGTACTTTGGCGGATTTAGCTCACTTCAAACTTTATCCGCCACCGTACTTTGGCGGATTTAGTTCACTTCAAACTTTTGCAGCGATCCTTTTGATAGAGTCAGAGAGCGTCGACATAGCCCAAGGGATCAAGTTTTTGGGGAACCGGGCACCTGTCAATCGACTTTCCCGAACCTGCGCTCTCGCCGCTGATAGTCTGTGAAAATGCGAACAAGCTCATCCCTGTTAAAGTCCGGCCACAGAGTGTCCGTAACGGAAAGCTCGGTATACGCGATCTGCCACAACAGGAAATTGCTGACACGCATTTCGCCGCTGGTCCTGATCAGAAGATCGGGATCGGGCATTCCCCTGGTATAAAGGTGTTCGGATACAACATCCGTCGTGATTGAAGCCGGATCTATCTCGCCGTCACGCGACTTTCGGGCGATCTCTTTCACCATCCTGACGATTTCGGACCGTCCGCCATAGCTCAATGCCAGATTGAGAAGCATACCGTTATTGTTCTCTGTCACCGCCATTGTGCGATGCAGTGTTTCGCGGACATCTTCGGGCAGGCGGTCGGTGTCTCCGATGGTATTCAGACGGATATCGTTATCCATCATCTCTTTTTCTTCGGATGCGAGGAATTTTTTCAGGAGGGTCATCAGCGCAAAAATCTCGGTTTTCGGGCGCTGCCAGTTTTCGGTGGAAAACGCATAAAGGGTGAGGATGGAAATGCCGATTTCACGGCAGGCCCGGACAATCGTCCGAACGACTTCCACGCCTCTTTCATGGCCTTTAATTCGATTTAAAATGCGTTTTCTGGCCCACCGTCCGTTGCCATCCATGATGATGGCGACATGACGGGGAAGCTTCGCGGGATCCAGTTCCGTGTGTTTTTCGGAAGGTGTATTAAAATTCAAGAATCTCTTTCTCTTTTTCTTTGTACAGGTCGTCGATACGTTCAACAAACTCATCGGTTATTTTTTGAACCTGATCCTGCGCCTTGAAAAAGTCATCTTCCGATATGTCGCCATCCTTTTTCAAGCTTTTTAGCAACTCGTTGGAATTCCTCCGGATGTTACGGACTGAAATGATGTAATCCTGGGTCATCTTGTGTACGATTTTGACGAGTTCCTTTCGCCGCGCCTCTGTGAGCGCCGGTATGGAGATGCGTATCACCTTTCCGTCGTTCATGGGTGTCAATCCCAGGTCTGATTTTAAGATCGCCTTTTCAATACTCTTGATGATGGAAACATCCCATGGCTGTATCATAATCAGGCGGCTTTCCGGAACAGAGAGCGACGCCATCTGGTTGAGCAGGGTGAGCGTCCCGTAGTAATCCGCCCGTATCCCGTCCAGAATGGACAGCGAAGCACGACCCGTTCGAACCCGCTTCAGCTCATTCTCCAGGGCGGCTATCGCTTTGCTCATGTTCTCCCGTGTTTCCCGGTATATCGATTCAATCATGGATTTACCTCTTCGCAAAAATCCGTTCTATCTGCTGATCAGGGTGCCACAGGTCTCTCCACAGATAACCTGCTTCATCATGCCCTGGTTGTAAAGGTTGAAAACAACCAGCGGGAGGTTGTTGTCCATGGCCAGAGTGATTGCCGTCATGTCCATGATATGGAGCTGTTTTTCAACAATCTCCATGTATCTTATTTTTTTTATGAATTTGGCATCCTTGTTCACCTCCGGGTCTGAATCGTAAAGACCGTTTACCTTGGTCGCCTTTAAAAGGATCTCTGCATGAATCTCATTGGCCCGGAGCACGGCCGCGGTATCGGTGGTAAAATAAGGGTTCCCGGTACCGGCTGCGAAAATAACCGCCCTTCCCTTTTCAAGATGGCGAACGGCTCTTCGCAGGATATAGGGCTCCGCCACTTCATGCATGGATATAGCGGTCTGCACACGGGTTACAACCCCGCTTTGTTCCAAAGCGTCCTGAAGCGCAATGCTGTTCATCACGGTGGCCAGCATTCCCATGCGGTCGGCCATAGCGCGGTCCATGCCGTGGGAGGCGGCGGCAATGCCCCTGAATATATTGCCGCCGCCCACAACGATGGCGATCTGGACACCAAGATCGGATATAGAGCGGATCTCATGGGCCACATACCGTATCATATCAGGGCTGATTCCATATCCCTGATCACCCATCAGCGCTTCTCCGCTGAGTTTTAACAGAACCCTTTTATATTTCGGAACGGCCAACTATCAAGATTCTCCTATCTGGAACCTTACAAAGCGTTTTATGGTAATATTTTCGCCGATCTTGGCAATCATTTCGTTTAACAGGTCCGCAACGGTAATATCGGGATCTCGCACGTACGCCTGATTCAACAGGCAGCTTTCGGTGTAAAATTTTTTCATCTTGCCTTCAACGATCTTTTCGACGATATTTTCAGGCTTTCCCATTTCCAGAACCTGCGCACGATAGATCTCCCTTTCCTTTTCGATCACTTCCTCCGGGACGTCTTCAGGTCTTATCCCCACAGGGCCGGTTGCCGCGATATGCATGGCGATATTCTTTACAAATTCTTGAAAATTTTCGTTTTTTGCCACAAAATCGGTTTCACAGTTGACTTCGACCAGGACACCGAGCTTGCCTCCCATGTGGATATAAGACTGTATTATTCCCTCCGTCATGGCCCGGCCCGCCCGCTTTGCGGCAGTGGCCAAACCTTTTTTTCTCAAAAAATCGATCGCCCCGGAAATGTCCCCTCCGCACTCGGAAAGTGCTTCCTTGCAATCCATTATGCCTGCCCCGGTTTTTTCACGGAGCTGCTTCACCAACGCTGCGCTCACTGTTGTCATATTTATGCTCCTGAATCAACTGCTGCCCGCGGAGCGGGCGGCTTGAATTTGTCCGCCGCTTTTTGGCGGACAAAGGCAAAAGCACCACTTTGATTGAGTTGAACTTGTAACCGGGTGCGAAGCACCCGGTTTGTTTTCAAGAATCTTCCGCATCTGCAGTTCCATCGGGGTCCTGGTTTCCAAAGTCTTTCACCGTATCAGAATCCGCGTCCGCCAGCGGTTTTGTTCGTTTAATAATTTCCACTACAGGTCCCTTCTCGCCGTCTGAGATAATTTTTCTCTCCCCCGGTTTTAAATCCGCGCCGCCAAATGCGACCCCGGCATCCTCCTCCGTCTCCTTGTCGGCTTCGGCCTGCTGCTTCTCCTCAAGGCGTTCCCTGCCTTCGATACAGGCGTCCGCAATCCTGGATGAAATCAGACGGATCGCGCGTATTGCATCATCATTTCCGGGTATGATGTAATCTATTTCATCGGGATTACAGTTGGTATCCACAATCGCTATGATCGGTATGTTGAGCAGTCTTCCTTCACGAACGGCGATGGCCTCATTCTTGGGGTCGACAACGAAAATGGCTCCCGGGAGTGAAGCCATGGTACGGATTCCCCCGAGGTTGTTGTCCAGTTTAACCCGCTCCTTGGCAAGTTTCAGCCGCTCTTTTTTGGGAAAAAAGTTGATCGATCCGTCATTTTGAATGGTGTTGAGGTAGTTCAAACGATCGATGCTCTTTTTTATGGTCTGGAAATTGGTCATCATTCCGCCCAGCCACCGGTTGTGAACGTAGAACATTTCGCATCGGTTGGCCTCTTCGTAAATGGAATCGCGGGCTTGCTTCTTGGTTCCCACAAAGAGGATCGATTTCCCGTTTGCGACGGTATCGGCAACGAAATCATATGTTTTCCTGAACATCCGAACGGTTTTCTGCAGATCGATGATATAAATACCGTTCCGCGCCCCGAAGATATACGGTTTCATCTTCGGGTTCCAGCGCTTTGTTTGATGACCAAAATGCACTCCCGACTCGAGGAGTTCCTTCATTGTAAGATAACCCATTCTTTTCTCCTTTTCTCAAACGGTTTTTCCACCGCCCTTATCATCCCCGTCACCGACCCCGCCATTCGGGGCACCTGGAAACAAGTCAAAAGGCGTGCGATTTACTTAAACTGTTATATCTAACAAAATTAAGCCTTATCCGCAACAGATTTTTTTTTCATGCGGACGACACGATTATGCCCGCCGTAATCTTTTATAAACTCGATATCTTCATAATTTTCGGTCTCGTCGATAATCTTTAAAACACCGTGTTTCTGATCATGCCCGATCTCCAGCAGCAGTTCGCCTTCCCGGCGCAGATAGATGTGCGCTTCCCTGATAATGCGATTCAGGCACCCTGTGCCGTCCTCATCACCGTCGAGAGCCGATATTGGTTCATATTGACGAATCTCCGGCTGAAGCTCGCCGATGACACGGGTTTGGACGTAAGGCGGGTTAGACAGGATTATGTCAAATTGACACCCGGCAGTGCTGACAGGTGCAAACCAGTCTCCGCAAAAAAAGCGGACGTTCCCATCCAGATGGTGACGCCCGGCATTCTGCTTCGCCAACGCAACGGCATTAATCGAACGATCCGACGCGAAAAAAAAATTATTCGGCCGATGGCATGCCACGGCAAGAATGACCGCCCCTGACCCGGTTCCCAGTTCCAGTATTCGCTTTGGTTCGGAATCTGAACCCTCCGGGTCACCGGACAAAAGCAAAAGCGTCGCTTCAACCAGACACTCTGTTTCCGGGCGCGGGATCAAAACATCCGGGTTGACGGCGAAATCCATGGACCAGAATTCCTTTTCACCCACGATATAGGCGACAGGCTCTCTGTTTATTCTTCGTTTTATCAGTTCCTTATAGAGCGAAAGCTCATCCGGGGAAAGCGGTTGGTCATGTCGTATGTACAGATCGATCCGATCTTTCTTCAACGCATGCGCAAGAAGTATCTCGGCCGTGGCCCTCGGACTGTCGATGTCGTGAGATTTAAAGTAAGAAGTGGTCCACTTGAGGAGTTTGAGTATGTCCCATTCAGGATCGGTGGATTTCGGGGGATTCTGCATCCTTTAACGCCTGTGTCTGAAAAAAAGTCGAAATCTGATCGATCACTTCATCCAATTCGCCCTGCAATATGCTTTCCAGCCTGTACAGGCTCAGGCCGATACGGTGATCGGTCACCCTGCCCTGAGGGAAATTATAGGTCCTGATTCTTCCGCTCCTGTCCCCGTCTCCGATCTGACTTTTTCGCTCTTTGGATCGCTTTTCGTCTTGTTCTCTGACCATGCGATCGAGGATCCGGGCGCGAAGCACCTTCATGCCCTTGTTTTTGTTTTTTAACTGTGACTTTTCATCCTGGCAGGTGACGACCATGCCTGTAGGAAGATGCGTCAGGCGTACGGCCGAATCGGTTGTGTTTACGCTCTGTCCGCCGGGACCGGTCGCCCGGTACACATCGACCTTGACGTCACTCGGATCGATGTGAAGCTCCACATCTTCAGCCTCGGGCAGAACCGCAACCGTAACGGCGGACGTGTGTATCCGCCCCTGTGCTTCTGTTTCCGGAACCCGCTGAACCCGATGGGTGCCGCTTTCAAATTTGAACCGGCTGTATGCGCCCTTTCCGCTGAACATGGCGATAATCTCTTTTAAACCGCCGATGTCTGTGGCGTGGTGGGTCAAGACTTCGACTTTCCAGTTCTTGTTTTCAGCATATCTGCCGTACATTTTGAAAAGATCGCTTACAAACAACCCGGCTTCCTCTCCGCCCGTACCCGCGCGGATTTCAACGATCACGTTCTTGTCATCGTTCGGATCTTTGGGTGTGAGAAGCTTTTTGAGGTCTTTTTCAAGGCGCTCTCTCCTGTCGGAAAGCGACTCGATTTCATCCCGCGCCATCTCCTTTATGGCAGGATCGCCGTCTCTGAGCAGTTCCCTGCTCTCCTCGAGCTCTTTGACGGTCTGCTCGTATTTCCGGAACACCGATACAATTTTGTTTAATTCGGCATGCTCACGGCTATACTTCTGATACGCATCCCGATCCTGGAGAATCTTCGGGTCACTCAAAAGCTTTTCGACTTTTGAAAAGCGCTCTTCAACACCTTTTAGTCTTTCAAACATACGGTCTTTTTCATTCTCTTTTCGGAGTCAACCGTCCCCCGCAAAGCGGGTGGCGTGAACTTGCAACCGTCCCGCTCAAAGAACGGGGCAGTGTGTTGGCAAGAATTATTTTTTAGGACAAAAAACCGGAGAGGCTCTAAAATGTCTTCCTGGCAAGCGTGTCAACCGTGACGGTTTCGCATAAAGTCCGATTTAGCGCTGATGGTTGCGCCGTTCGGCTTGAAAAACTGCACTTCGTGTCTGCGTTGCGCTTCAGACGTTCTTCTCTTGATTCTGAAACTTCGCATACTTCTTGCGAAACCGCTCGATACGTCCCGCAGTGTCGATGAGTTTCTGTTTCCCGGTAAAAAACGGGTGGCACTTGGAACAAATTTCAACTCGGATGTCCGGCTTGGTCGAACCGGCTTCTATGACATTGCCGCACGCGCACTGTATGGTTGTTCCAGAATACTTCGGATGAATGTCCGCTTTCATATTTTTTGACCCCCTTTAAGGCATATCTTTCAACCGGGCGTTCTGCGCTCAATTGATGTGTAACTATTTATGCGGTTTACGCATTCATGGAATTTAAAAATTGCTTGTTATCCTTGGTCCCGTGCATCTTTTCCAGCAAAAACTCCAGGCTGTCCACCGGATTCAACGAAGAAAAAAGCTTTCTCAAAATCCAGACGCGTGACAGGGTCTCCTCTTCCAGGAGGAGTTCTTCTTTTCGCGTTCCGGATTTCTTGATATCGATGGCGGGGAATACGCGCTTGTCCGCCAGCCTCCGGTCCAGCTGGATTTCCATATTTCCGGTGCCCTTGAATTCCTCAAAGATCACTTCATCCATTCGGCTCCCTGTATCCACCAGGGCGGTCGCAATGATGGTAAGGCTTCCGCCTTCTTCAATATTCCTGGCAGCCCCGAAAAATCGTTTCGGGCGTTGAAGCGCATTTGAATCAACCCCCCCCGAAAGTATCTTCCCGCTAGGGGGTATCACCGAATTGTAGGCGCGCGCCAGACGCGTGATGCTGTCTAAGAGTATAATCACATTTTTTTTATGTTCAACCAGTCGCTTTGCTTTTTCAATGACCATCTCCGCAACCTGTACATGCCTTTCCGCCGGCTCGTCAAATGTGGAACTTATGACTTCCCCCTTGACCGACCGCGCCATATCCGTAACTTCTTCGGGCCGTTCGTCAATGAGGAGAACGAAAAGAATCAGATCTTTGTGGTTGGTGCTGATGCTGTTGGCGATGGATTGAAGCAGCATGGTCTTTCCGGATCGGGGCGGCGATACGATAAGCCCGCGCTGGCCAAATCCGATGGGCGTCAACAGATCCATTATTCGCGTGGAATAATTGTTGGAATCGCATTCAAGCAGTATTTTCTTTTCAGGATAAAGCGGTGTCAGGTTGTCAAAAAGGATCTTTTCCCTCGCCACTTCCGGGTTTTCATAATTCACCGCCTCGACTTTCAACAGGGCGAAATATCGTTCCGTCTCCTTGGGCTGCCGAATCTGACCGGACACCGTATCTCCGGTCCTGAGGTTGAATCTGCGAATCTGGGAAGGGGATACGTAAATGTCATCCGGTCCCGGCAGATAGTTGTAATCCGGCGCCCTTAAAAATCCAAATCCATCCGGCAGAATTTCGAGCGTTCCTTCCCCGAATATGAGCCCGTTCTTTTCGGTTTCCGCCTGGAGCAGTGCAAATACAAGCTCCTGTTTGCGCATACCGGCAGCCCCTTCAATATTGTATTTCTTGGCCATCTGGGCCAGCTCGCTGATCTTTTTGTCCTTGAGTTCAACTAAATTCATTAAATGTTTTCCCCGTTAAGTATATGATTATTATGTAAAGCTCCGCAGGTTAAACCAAATGTGCTCCCCTTGGCTGAAAAGCACCGGCATTTTACCTTTCAGGGAAGAGGAATCGCCTATTGACAACTTTCATATCAACATCGAGTGGATCTGTATTCTGTCCGGTCTCTCAATTCGCCCCTGTTCGGCAAGCGTTACGCTCTATATCGATAGATATATCACCTGCATCCCGGTGGAAGAAAAGACTGGTTCCATGCTGATAGTTATGGAGGAATAGAATGTTTTTCGATTTTATATCAGAAGAATTTTCTAAGGTATTCTCTCCAATTGGCGGGCCATCTGCCTTGAATCTACGGGATAATTATACCATGATTTTTTGCCTGTCAAGCGCTTTCGACTCTTTTTATTCGATTCTTTTTAAATATTTTCGACAAATTTTTTCATAAACCGCATCAACCGACCTTTTCAACCAATCCGGGGTGCCGTTGTTTTCTATTACGAATTCAGATTGTTTTATTTTTTCGTCATCGGACATCTGGGCCATCAACAGCGCTTTTGCTTCATCACGGGATATTCCGTCCCGGTCCACCAATCGCTTGATCTGCAACTCGCGATCCGCGGCCACCGTGATCACGGCATCGAATCGATCCGCTGTGCCGGATTCAAAAAGCAAGGGCACCTCCACGATAACGGCCGGATCTCCGGATTGCTCGGCTTCCGACATTTTTAACTGCATTCGCAATTGAATTTCAGGATGTATGATCTGTTCCAGTGTTTTTCGTGCCCGCTCGTCGGTAATCATCCTGCGTCGCAGCATTTGACGATTTAAGGTGCCGTCTTCTCTCAAGACCGCTTCACCAAAAAAGTTAACGATTCGTTCATAGGCGGGGGATTCGGGCGCGACGGCATCTCTTGCGAGCGTATCTGCACTGATGACGTTCATTCCCAGTTCCCTGAAACGGCTGCAAACAAAGGTTTTTCCGGACCCGGCACTCCCTGTCACTGCAATTTTAATGGGCTTTGTCATGATTCGATCCGGTGCTTTCGATTCTTGTCGAACAGACCCGGTGTTTTTCGTCTGTGTCACACCCTGCCATCCGGTTCGACCCGGCGTGATTTGACCCGGATGGACACGGCTTTAAAAAAGTGCTATTAAAATTACACGATCTTTCTTGTCCAAAATAAAAGATGAAAATCCAATTGCGCACAGATATTTTCCCCGGTTCCGAACCCGCATATATTATCGGCGGTTCCGTCAGGGACCTCCTTCTCGGACGGGAACCCGTTGATTATGACATTGCTGTTTCGGGAAATCCAGATAAATTTGCACGCCTCCTGGCTGCGAAAACGCGCGGGCGTATCGTTGAGATCGGAAAACCCGGCCGGATGATCATCCGGATCGTCTCGGGTAAAACCATTTTCGATGTTACCTCTCTCCTGGGAGGGTCCCTTGAAGCCGACCTCGGAAACAGGGATTTCACGATCAATGCAATGGCCTGTCCCCTGGGGTCGGGAGAAATCATCGACCCCCTGGGAGGCCTTCGGGATCTCACGGACAAAAAGATACGCATGGTTTCAGCGACGGTTTTTAAAAACGACCCCGTCCGCCTGATCAGGGCATACAGAATGAGTGCGAATCTGGATTTCGAAATTGACCCCCTGACGGTTCGCGCCATCAGAGACGACGCGCAACGGATTCAACACACCGCGGGAGAACGAATCCGGTCGGAACTGTTCAAAATGATGGCGTGCGGAAAATCATACGACACCCTGCGGCAAATGGACAGCGCGCGGCTTCTGACCGCCATTTTTCCGGAACTCGGCAACGCAAAAGGATGTTATCAGAACCGGCATCACCAATATGATGTTTTCGAACACACCATGCGGGCGTATTACAACATCGAAGCGATGCTCAACGACCCGGACGCGGCCCCGGTTGATCTTTCCGGTCGTTTAATGCCCCCCGCTGATATAAAATCGGCGGTACTTTTAAAGTGCGCGATACTGCTGCACGATATCGGGAAACCCGAAAAGCGAACCGTCACCGGTGACGGGAATGTCCGTTTTTACGGCCACAGCCGAAAAAGCGCCGACATGGCATTGGAAATTTCCAACCG
Organism: Pseudomonadota bacterium; assembly: GCA_043827325.1. Lineage (GTDB taxonomy): Bacteria > Desulfobacterota > Desulfobacteria > Desulfobacterales > UBA11574 > JBDRPF01. The sequence goes on from JBDRPF010000085.1 coordinate 24,528, forward strand.
GCTGCGGTTTTCTGCACGTGAAAAGCGTTTTGTAGACGTTATCATCCGGAACCATACACGGCCGCTGCTTCTTTTTCTCGCATACAAAAACAATGCGCTGACATCCCGGGGAAAAACACGCTTCTTTATGAAATGCGGTGAACACACACCCTTTCTGCTGCTGCATACGCTGGCGGACAGTATGGCAAAGAAAGACCCTGCCGGGAAAGCAAACGAGGCATTTCTTTTATTTGTAAAAGATCTGTTCCGTGTTTATTTTTCGGAATTCAAGCCCCGAAGCGGCCAACCGCCCCTGCTGACCGGGCATGATCTTATTGAAACGCTCGACATGACGCCTTCTCCGCTGTTCGGAAAAATTCTCACCCGCGTAAAGGTAGCAAGCCTGTCGAACAAAATCCAAAGCAAAGCGGAAGCATTGCAGCTCGCCAGGGAAATTTTCAATTCCAATCCTTGACAACAGGGGGGCTTTTATATAGTAATGCCGAAAATATCGAGATTCGGAAAGATTCGAAAAAAAATAGACTTTAAAACCACTGATGAAAGGAGATCCAAATGAACATTTTGTTTTTCGGGCCAAACGGAAGCGGCAAGGGGACGCAGGGCGCCATCTTAAAGGATAAATACCATACACCGCACATCGAATCCGGCGCAATTTTTCGTGAAAACATATCAAAAGGAACCGAACTCGGGGCAAAGGCCAAGGAATACATCGACAAAGGAGATCTGGTGCCGGATGAAATCACCATACCCATGATACTTGACCGTTTGAAACAGGACGACTGTAAAAACGGCTGGCTTCTCGACGGATTTCCCAGAAATAAAAACCAGGCGATAATGCTGGATGAGTCCCTTAATAAAGCAAACATGGCCCTTGATATCGTCGTGGAAATTCTTCTCGACCGCGAAATCGCAAAAAACCGGATTATGGGCAGAAGGCTTTGCGTGAACGACAACAATCATCCAAACAACATCTACATCGACGCAATCAAACCGGAAGGGGACAAATGCCGGGTTTGCGGCGGTGACTTAAATACCCGTAGCGACGATCAGGACGAGGACGCAATCAACAAGCGCCATAATATATACTATGATACGGACACGGGGACCCTTGCGTCAGCCTACTATTTCAAAGATATTGCAAAAAAGGGGGGGCCCATCAAATACATCACGCTGGACGGAAAACCCAGCGTAAAAGAGGTCGCCCGAGAGTTGACCTCAAAACTATAGCCAACTGTTTAAATCCAACCTATACGCCCAAAATGTGCCCGGGAGGCAACCTTCCGCCCGGGCACATTTTTTTTAAATCGTGAAGGATTTTTCTCTTGCCAATTGATAACGGGTAAGTTATATGTCTAGGTTCATTGATAATGTGAGAAATAACCATCGGAATTGTTTATTTTAAAATCTGTTTTTCCGTGGATGGAAAAAAAGGAGGCGAGGAATTTGAAGGAAATCCAGGTCAAGGTTTTTGAAAACGACCTTGAAAAGGCGATGCGTATCTTGAAAAAAAAGATCCAAAACGACGGTCTTTTCAAGAGATTGAAGCTGAAAAAAGCCTATGAAAAGCCGAGCGAATACAGACGGCGCAAGCAGCGTGAAGCCGTGAGAAGGCAAAGAATTGCCGCATCACGTAAAAGATTCAACAAATACGAATAAGACCATCAAAACGAAAAGATTCTTGTCAAACCCGGCATGGATATAAAATCCGCCGGGTTTTTAAATGGTTATGACGCTGAAAACCGATTACGATCGTTGCCTTGAGACCATGTACGGTCTGAGACGATTCGGTATAAAACTGGGTCTCTCCACCATCCGGAACATCCTCAAGCGGTTAGGGAACCCGCAGGACGGATTCTCCTGCATCCATGTGGCCGGAACCAACGGGAAAGGCTCCATCGCATCCGCCCTGTCCTCAATTCTGCATTCATCCGGTTACAGGGTCGGTCTTTACACATCACCGCATCTGGTACACTTCAATGAAAGGATTCAGACAAACCATCGTCCCATCTCCAACGAAAATGTCGTGAAGTCGTACAAGGCCATCATAAGACCACGCCGGGGCGAGCGAGAACCCACCTTTTTTGAGTTTTCCACCGCAATGGCGCTCTATGAATTCGGGATGCAAAACGTTGATTGGGCGGTCATCGAAACCGGTATGGGGGGGCGGCTCGACGCAACCAATATCATAAAACCGGCGCTGTCCATCATATCGAATGTATCCCTCGAACATCAGGCATATCTCGGAAACAGCATTTCGCAAATCGCCCGGGAAAAAGGCGGGATCATCAAAAGGAAAACACCTGTCGTCACCGGTGTCACCCAGAAGAATGCCGTGTCGGTAATCGAAGAGATCGCCGGCGCCAGATCCGCGCCCCTGTATCGCTATAAATCCGCATTCCGCGTGAGAAGAAAACCCGACAATACATTTACCTATTTCGGAATCGACCACCTGTGGCGAGACATGCGGACGCCGCTTCTCGGAAAACATCAAATCGATAACGCCGCACTCGTGCTTGCCGCCTGTGAGATACTGCAAGGAAAAAAGACACATCTTACCCGGGAGAGCATCGTGAATGGTCTTGCGCAAACCCGGTGGCCCGGGAGGCTGGATATCGTCTCCACGTCCCCCCTTGTCATACTTGACGGGGCGCACAATCTCATGGCTGCGAGAACGCTGGCCGAATATCTTTCCGAAAACCTGTCCGGACGAAACATCACGCTGGTTGTCGGAATGATGGACGACAAGGCTTATAAAGCCATACTCCGGCGCCTTCTTCCCCTTTGCAGCAGGGCCGTGCTGACACGTTCGGATATCGACCATGCCATAGCACCTGAAAAACTTTATCCCGTGGCAAAAAAGATCGTTTCGAACACGCAGATTGTCCACGATGTCGGCAAAGCCGTAAAATATGCCATCGACACCGCATCTCCGGATGATGTTGTCTGCATCAGCGGGTCTCTTTATGTCGTCGGTGAAGCCAAAGCCGCGCTTGGAAAAAATACGCTGAAAAACGGCATTAAAATTCAGGGGAGATAAAACGAAAACAGCCGTTTTCTCTGATCGCCGCTTGACTTATCGGAATCGATGAACTATTCCTGACCAAAATCCAATTTAGGTCTGAGTCAATAATGCGCCCGTAGCTCAGGGGATAGAGCGTCAGCCTCCGGAGCTGAAAGCCGCTGGTTCAAATCCAGCCGGGCGTACCAGCGAATTAAAGGGATTATTCAACGACGGATAATCCCTTTTCTGTTTCTGCTCACGAGTCACGCTTTTTTGGGTGCCCCGTCGAACTCGCGCTCTATTCATTCATGCAAGCTTCACGTCTCGGGAATCTTCTAATCTTGTTGAAAAAAATCAGGAAGTGCATTATTATGTGTGGTTATAGCGATTCTCACAATATTGTTCCGTTTCACGCCGGCCGGATAATTTCGTTTTAATCGAAACATACATGGAAACTGCGGCAGCGAAAAATTTTTCAAGGAGAGGATGCATGAGCGATATAAAGGAAGTTACAGTAAACAGCGAAAATATGGCTATTATCACATGCCCGAAATGCAGCAAGACGACGCCTGTAGATATGTCTAAATATATGAAACTTGAGCAAGTGATCCGGTTTAACGCCAAATGCGGATGCGGACATGCATATACCGTTATCATATGTAAAAGGGACAAGATCAGGAAAAATACAAGTCTCACAGGCACTTACACCAATTTGAGTCCCGGAAAAGAAGGGCAAAAGGGACAACTTACCGTACTGGACGTGTCGCGCTCGGGTTTAAAAACAAAGATCAGTCAGCTGCGAATAAAGGTAAAAGACCACGACGTTTCCGTATCCAAGGAAAGGAAAGCCGCCTTTGGCCCTGAGATACAAAAGTCAGACGATAACCTTGACATCGGCGATATGCTCATGGTTGAGTTTCACCTGGATGATGCAAAAAGGTCGCTGATTAACAAAGAGGTGATCGTAAGGTGGGTAAGAAAACCTCACATCGGGGTCGAATTTGCTGACAAATCCGTGTGGGACAGTGCGCTGGGGTTCTACATGCTGGGTTAAACACGGAGATTGTTTGAATGAAGGGTGCAGTAAAAATTATTTTAATAACCCTGCTGGTCCTGACCGGCACGGCCTTTTCTTATGCACAGGAAAAATTATGGGCCCGCCTGCACAATGATACGAGCAACCGATACAAAGAGGGTCGGTATGCAGAAGCTGCTGAAGTCGGAAGGGAGGCGTTGAAGGTTGCTGAAAAGACGTTTGGGGCCGCCCATCCCAATACGGGGAGTTCACTGAACAATCTGGCGGCTATCTACAGAGAACAGGGGAAATACGACCAGGCCGAACCCCTGAACATCCGGGCACTGACCATACATGAAAAATCCCTTGGCCCCGATCACCCCCTTGTCGCAAAATCTCTGAACAATCTGGCGCTCCTATACAAATTGCAGGGGAGGTATGCCGAAGCCGAACCCCTTTACCTTCGGGCACTGGCCATAAGAGAGTCCGCCTTCGGGAAAGCGCATCCTGAGGTAAGCACATCCCTGAACAATCTGGCCGCACTGTATCATACCCAGGGGAAATATTCGGAAGCCGAACCCCTGTACATTCAGGCGCTGGCGGTTCGGAAAAAAGCCCTCGGGAATAAACATCCCGCAGTCGCAATATCCCTGAACAATCTGGCCTTCCTGTATCTGGTCCAAGGCGAATATGAAACGGCTGAGCCCCTTTTCAATCAGGCACTTGAAATATTCAACCTGTCTCTCGGACCCTATCATCCCCATGCCGTGAAAGCCCTGGAAAATACGGCTGCGTGCTATAAAAAGCTCGGGAGGGAAGACGAAGCCAAAAAGCTTGAAGACAGGGTGAAGGAAATCAAGTCCAGATAAATTGAACCCCCGGGATATTACGTTTCCCTATTTAAAATTTGAAACGGCTTCTAGTCAATAGGGCTATGACGGTTTCTTTATTCTCGCAAGCGCCGACGCCGCATTATTTCGAACGCCTTCGTCCTCGTCCATTTTTGAGGTATCGGTTAAGGGTCCAACCGCACGACTGTCCTCTATTCTACCAAGGGCAAGAGCTGCCGCCTTTCGAACTTCCTTATCCGTATCCTTCAAGGCGCTTATCAACGGCTTAACGGCTTGTTTGTCCTTCAGCATTCCCAATGCAGCCACTGCATTCCTCCGGACATATATTTCTTTGTCTTTCAATGCATCTATTAAAGGTTTAACGGCACGATTGTCGTTTGTCTTGCCAAGGGCGGAAGCCGCCGCCCTTCGAACGTCACTGTCCGTGTCTTTCAAGGCACCTATCAACGGCTTAACTGCCTGTTTGTCCTTCAGCAATCCCAGTGCGGTCGCCGCATTTCTTCGAACGTACGGGTCCTTGTTCTTCAAGGTCTTCATCAAGGGTTCAACGGCGCGCTTGTCTCCTGTCCTGGCAAGCGCAATAGACGCATTGCCTACAACCACCCTATCCTCATCTTTTAAGGTGTTGATCAACGGCTTAACGGCCCGCTCATCCGGTGTTTCCCAAAAAGCGAACGCCGCCTGCCTTCGAACGTACCTGTCTTCGTCTTTCAAGACATTGATCAAAGGCTCAACAGCCCGCTCATCTTTAAGTTTTCCAAGTGCATCGGCGGCCGCTTTTCGCACTTCCGCGTCCGCATCCTTCAACGCGTGAATCAGGGGTTCGACGGATCGTTGATCATTCAGCGTTCCCAGGGCGGCGGCGGCATTCCTGCGAACATACTTGTCTTCATCTTTCAAGACCTCAATCAACGGATCGACAGCCCGGTCATCTTTCATCCCGCCCAGGAGCTCGGCCGCTGTTTTCCGAACATCCTTGTCCTTGTCCTTCAACACGTCAATCAGCGGAACAACGGCCTGTTTTCCATATCCACCCTCAGGTGCCCCGATCATCACCAGCGACATCGCCTGAACGGCCGATTTCCGGATGTCCTCATCCTTGTCCGGCAAAAGCTTCGACAGTGGAATAAACGCACGCTCATCCTTCTGCTTTCCCAATGCGCTTGCCGCACAGTTACGGACAAACTCATCCCGGTCTCCCAAAGCGCCGATTAAAATCGCAACCGTTTCCGCAGAGGAGTCCCCGGTGGATTCGAGGGTAACACTTTCGGCTGTGCCGGGTTTTCCGGCGCGCCCTTCGATCACTTTCGATTTAAGATAGGGATCAAGCGTCGCCAGCGCCTCCGCCGGAGCAGATGGACCGACAGTATATGTTTTTCCACCAATAATGACACCCCACGGTGCATCGTTGACGTCTTTTGAGGCTGTAAAAAACACAACCCGATCGGTTTCGAGTCCGATTTCGATCTTAATTGAGGGGCAATTGCCTGTATCAGGTATGCCGCGGCCGCTTCCCTCGTCAAGGATAGACCTTGAAAGCATTTCCAAAAAATTTTGCGCTGTCTTTCGGGGAATTACGACGCTTTCAACGCTGATATTCGAACAGCTGTTTTGCTGCCCGGGATTGATGGTATAATGGACCTGACCGCTGAAATCGTTCTCACCGCGCTGCAGAAAGTAGTGGGCAATTTCAGCGGTTTTCGGGTCTTTGCAGTCAACCTGTATGTAAATTAAATTTGCCTGTGGAAGCAAAGAAAGAAACGGATGCTTTGTTTTGTGTTCGATATCGCCTGTACAGGCAAATAGTATCAGTGCACCCGTAACAACCGCTGCAAAAAAATAACCGATATTTTGTTTGCGAAAAATAAGAGATGTCGGCATGAAAAACGTTTCTCCTGTTCTGTCTGTTGGGGGTGGAATGACTAAAGCAGTGTTTTGAATAATACACCATATAATCCTTGAACACAATGACCAATGCCGGTCGACCAACAAATTCCGGGGCACATCTTTTTCGTCCGGGTCAACTCCATCTTGCATTTTTCCCAAGGCATGATTATAGTGTTTCATTATGAAAGAAAACGAAGAAAAAATGCCGACGCCCAAACAGATTGAGAAAGAGATAAGCGAGTTTCTGTCAAAGCGGTTCGGAACCAATGTCAGAATGGTGTCCCCGTTCGTCATTCCCCAGGAAGCAACGCTCGAACAGGCCGAGGAACCCCCGAAAAAAAAGAAAAAAATCAGTTTCGACCTGAAGCCCGAAGATCTCATATCCTATCTTGATCAGTATATCGTGAAACAGGACAGCGCAAAGGCGATTCTGTCCACAAAAATATGTACGCATTTCAACCGGATCCGACGATTTGAATCTACTCCCGATGATATCAGCGGCATGGTCGGCAGAATTAAGAACAATGTTCTGATGCTCGGTCCGACCGGGGTCGGGAAAACATACATTATTAAACTGATCGCCAAAAAAATCGGGGTCCCTTTTGTCAAAGGCGATGCCACCAAATTCAGTGAAACCGGCTATGTGGGCGGTGATGTGGAAGACCTTGTGCGGGACCTCGTCAGGGAGGCCGACGACGATATCGAGCTGGCTCAGTACGGAATCATTTATATTGATGAAATAGACAAAATCGCTTCAAGCCGCAACCTGATCGGAGCGGATGTTTCGAGAACGGGTGTCCAGCGAGGGCTTCTCAAGCCCATGGAAGAGACGGAGGTGGATTTAAAAGTCCCGCATGATCCCATTTCCATGATTCAGGAAATCGACCGATTTCGTAAAACAGGCGAACGGGAAAAGCGTTCCGTCAACACCGGCAATATCCTGTTTATCATGAGCGGCGCCTTTACAGACCTTCCCCGGATCATAAAAAAGCGGCTCACACAGCAGCGTATCGGTTTTGGCGCACACATCACGGATTCCCACGAAGAAACGGCGATTCTCGACCATTTAAAGTCGGAAGACCTTATCGAATACGGATTTGAATCCGAGTTTGTGGGTCGGCTGCCGGTCCGGGCCGTTTTTGAAACGCTTACGGGGGATGACCTCTTCCAGATACTGAGAAATCCCGGCAACCCTATCATCCTCGGAAAAAAACTTGATTTTTCGGCATACGGAATCGACGTGAAGTTTGAGGACCCGGTGCTCCGGATTTTAGCCAAAAACGCGTTTGAGGAAAATACCGGGGCAAGGGGGCTGGTCAGTGCCGTTGAGAAAGCGCTGCTTCTTTTCGAAAAGAAGCTGCCGTCCACAAGCGTCAAAAAATTCCCTGTAACGATTTCCGTTATCCAAAACCCCGAGATGTCTCTCGAGAAGTTGATGGAACCGTCACACCGGATTGAAATAGACAAAATTTTCGAAAGTCTATCCGATGAAGAAAAGCGCTGCATCAAAGAATACATCGCATCGCACAAGACCTATATCGCTGAAAAACACAGCCTGACCATGACACCCTCTCGAATGGATATCGCGGCGACGTACTACACCAGGCATACAATGGATGTGGACAACGTCATAAGCAGGATCAAAACCTATTGTGACGAGATTAAACAGATAGAGCTTCGTTTTTTCAAAAGCCATGACATCAACATTGTTTTGGAAGAAGATGCCATTGACTTTATTGTCGAGCAGGTGGTGAATTTCGACGTCAACCTTGATGATTTTTACAGTGAACTGTCGGATGGTTTTGAACACGGTCTTAAACTGATCCGGGAAAAAACAGGGAAAAACCGTTTTTTTATCACCCGGCAGGCGCTTCTGGACCCCGAATCATACATCAGCGCCCTCATCAAAAAAGCGATTTTTTAGGCAGAGCCATAGAACTCTGACCTAACCCGGTGGACCGGGTAAAAAAAAGACCAGGATTTATTACCAATATGATCGGAATATCAAAACTCTATTGTGGAACAGTCGAGCCTTCAGACGCTCTGCGCTACGGGCGCATGTCCGCCAGACTGCCTTCGCACCTGCTTCAGTTCTCCAAAGACAAACGGCCGGTGATTGTCTGGAATGTCACGCAGCGATGTAACTTAAAGTGTGTGCACTGTTACGCTCATGCCGGAAACATCCCTTCGGACAATGAACTCAGCACCGAAGAGGGGAAAACCCTGATTGATGACCTCGCACAATTCGGCGTGCCGGTGATGCTCTTTTCCGGGGGAGAACCCCTGGTCCGAAAAGATCTTCCCGAGCTTGCCGAATACGCCGTCGGAAAAGGCATGCGGGCCGTAATCTCCACAAACGGCACGCTCATAACGCCGGAAATGGCCCGCACGTTAAAAGACATCGGCCTTTCCTACGTGGGTATCAGCCTTGATGGAATGGAAGGGATCAACGACCGTTTCAGGGGTGTGAAGGGCGCTTTCAGGTCCGCCTTGAAGGGAATTGAAAACTGCAAGGCAGCAGGGATAAAAGTGGGACTTCGTTTTACGATCAACAAGGCCAATTTCCGGGAAATACCCAGCATCTTCGATCTGATTGAAGAGATGGACATACCGAGGGTCTGTTTTTATCACCTGGTTTACGCCGGCCGCGGATCAACGCTCGTGGAAGAGGACCTGTCCCATGACGAGTCCAGAAAAGTGGTCGATCTCATCATGGACTCTACGAAAGAACTTCACGACAGGGGCAAACCCAAAGAAGTGCTCACCGTCGATAATCACGCGGATGGGCCGTATCTTTATTTGAGACTCCTGAAGGAAAGTCCGGAGCGCGCCAAAGAGGTTCTCGAACTTCTCAATATGAACGAGGGAAACAGTTCCGGCCGGGGTATCGGGTGCATCAGCTGGGATGGAGAAGTTCACGCCGATCAATTCTGGCGGCACTACAGTTTCGGAAACGTCAAAGATCGGCCCTTTTCCGAAATCTGGACCGACACCTCGAATCCGCTCATGAGAAAACTCAAGGAAAAAAAGAATCACGCAAAAGGCAGATGTGCAACCTGCCGGTGGCTTGATGTCTGTGCCGGAAATTTCAGGGTGAGGTCCGAGGCGGTCACTGGAGATATCTGGGCCCCCGACCCCGCGTGTTATCTGGCAGATGAAGAGATATCGAGGCCAGATGACCCGGATTTGATATAACCCCTGAACTAAATAACCTTTTGTTTTAAAGGACTCAGACCATGATTTTCCCAGACTACAGACCAAGACGGTTACGGCAGAACGACGCATTTCGGCGGATGATTCGTGAAACAATAGTTTCGGTAAACGACCTTATCCTCCCGCTGTTTGCCATTGACGGAAAGGGGATCAAAAATCCCATCGATTCAATGCCCGGGCACTACCAGCTGTCCATCGACAATCTGGTGAAAACATCAAAAACAGCATATGATCTCGGCATTCCCGCCGTGATGATTTTCGGGATTCCCGCAAAAAAAGACCCTCTAGGCACCAGCGCCTATGCGAAAGACGGTATCGTGCAGAAAGCCGTAAAAACGCTCAAGGACAGAATCCCCGACCTTGCCGTCATCACCGACATCTGCCTGTGTCAGTACACCGACCATGGCCATTGCGGCATCGTCGACGGCCATGTCATAGACAATGACGCCACGCTTGACCTTCTCGCCAGAACCGGGGTCTCCCATGCAAAAGCCGGCGCCGACATGGTTGCTCCGTCAGACATGATGGACGGGCGGATCGCTGAAATACGCAATGCCCTCGACGAAAGCGATTTCAGTCACGTTCCGATAATGTCGTATTCGGCCAAATACTGTTCTTCCTATTACGGCCCGTTCCGCCAGGCAGCCGATTCCGCCCCGAAATTCGGTGACCGCCGAACCTATCAGATGGACCCCGCAAATGCGCTGGAAGCCATACGGGAAGTCAACCTGGATGTGGAAGAGGGTGCGGACATCATTATGGTCAAGCCCGCGCTTGCTTATCTCGACATCATTTGCCGCATTCGGGACGAGATCGACCTTCCCATTGCCGCATATAACGTCAGCGGTGAGTACGCGATGATAAAGGCGGCAGACAAAATGGGATGGATCGACGGCAAAAGGGTCATGATGGAAACCCTCACCGCAATCAAGCGGGCGGGCGCGGACGTCATCCTGACCTACTTTGCCATAGAAGCCGCAAAGGAATTATCATCCTGACATCATGAGACACGACGCGCATCATACCCGAACCGGAAACCACCCTCACGGAAAAACAAAAGGGGCGGCTTTGCGTCTGGTTGCCTGGGAAACCACACGCAACTGCAACCTCTCCTGCATACACTGCCGTGCATCGGCAACCCAGGGCCCGCACGCCGGAGAACTCGATACGCCGGCGTCACTGCGCCTTCTGGATCAAATCGCGGAAGTCGGAACCCCCATTGTCATACTCACGGGCGGTGAACCGCTTTTACGGGCGGATATTTTCGAAATCTCAAAATACGGCACGGACAAAGGTTTGCGGATGGTGATGGCGCCCAACGGGACGCTGATAACCGAAACGACAGCCGGAAAAATGGCGGATTCGGGGATCCGGAGAATCAGCGTCAGCCTGGACGGTGCCACCGCCGAAAGCCACGACAGGTTCAGGGGGGTTCAAGGGGCTTTCGACGGTGCCCTCCGGGGAATTCGCCTGGCAAAAGCGGCGGGCATAGAATTTCAGATCAACACCACCATTACAAAAACCAACATCGACCAGATCCCCAAAATCCAGGAACTTGCCGTGGAGCTGGGGGCCGTTGCCCACCATATTTTTCTCCTTGTCCCGACCGGTCGGGGCAAATACATCGTCGATCAGGAAATCACATCGGACGAATATGAACAGACATTGAACTGGTTTTACGACCAGCGGGGAAAAACGCCCCTTCAGTTAAAGGCCACCTGCGCCCCCCATTACTACCGCATACTCAGGCAAAGATCGAAAGCCGAGGGAAAGTCCGTCACCTTTGAAACCCACGGAATGGATGCCATGACGCGAGGGTGCCTCGGCGGCACCGGCTTTTGTTTTATTTCGCACCGGGGAATTGTGCGGCCATGCGGATTCCTCAACGTGGATTGCGGTGATATTACACAAACCTCTTTTGCGGATGTCTGGAACCGTTCGGATGTTTTTTTGTCCCTGCGCAACTTCGACAACCTGACCGGAAAATGCGGAAAGTGCGAGTTTAGAAAGGTCTGCGGCGGCTGCAGGGCAAGAGCATATGAAGCCACCGGCGACTATCTGGCACAAGAACCCCTCTGCAGCCATGACCCTGTTTCAATCCTAAAGTAAAAGATCCCGTCCCAAAGGACCATCCAGGACAACGTAACTGCCGCTTTACATTTTTCAAATAGTGCTATATAAAGAGATGGAAAGCTTTCGTCATCATTTCTTTTTTTAAGGAAAACACCATGAAAATCAACGATTTGATGGTTCCGGACCCCATCACCGTAACGGAAAAGGCGTCCATCAATGAAGCCATAGAACTGATGAAGATCAACTCCATCAGGCACCTGCCGGTGGTTTCAGGGAAAAAAACGCTGAAGGGTTTCGTAACGCTGGCGGACCTGAAGCAGGGTCTCATCCCCTCCATGGTCGCGGGTGTGTCCCTGTCCGACCTGGTGATCAGAGACCCGATTACCGTCGGCCCTGACGAGGACATCGAAAGAGCGGCCCAGCTTATCTACAAGCACAAAATCAGCGGCATGCCGGTGGTGAAAAACAACAGGCTTGTGGGGATCATCACCGAATCCGACATCCTGCGGGCTTTTATCGATATGATGGGCCTGCTGACGGCCAGTTCACGCATTGATGTGGTGGTCGGGGAACAGCCCGGTTCCTTCAGAACAGCGCTGCAAATCATCAACGACAGCGGCGGGGACATCATAAGCGTGGGCCAGACCGCGCACCATGCGGGGAACCGGATTTATTATTTCAGGCTGTCTGCCTGTAAGACCGACGGCATAAAAACCGCCCTTGAAAAAAATGGCTTCACCGTATTGCACGCGATGGATTAATTTTATTACCCCGTAAAACGACCCAGTGAATTCAGCACGAGGGTAATCGGTCTGTCCTCCTCGCTCTTACCCGTAAACCGTATGGGACCGGGCCTTCTGAAGTTGTCCTTTTCCGGATTCGCCGCAAGCCATTTCTCTCTGTGCGCCTCGACAATTTTATAGGATATGCAATTCAGGTCCACCAGGCTCTTTTCCAGCACCAGCGCCAGTTTCCCCTTTCTTTCCTCAAGCCGCATCAGCGGCGCGATGGGAATCCCGATGGGCTCCCACTCTGAAAAATCCTTTTCCAAATTCTTTATGGCCGCCATCTGACCGGTAGACCCGTTGGCGATGAGGCTAAAAACGGTCAACCCCAGGTTGTAGGTGTAATTACAGTCGAATCGGGTCGGATCGTTGCCCCTGCCGTCATAGCCGTAAAAATGAATCTGTGTTTTGAAATTCGGGACCGATTTTTGATAAATTTTCTGAACCGGAGCGGGAATCGCTTCTCCCTCGGAGATCACCCCCATATCCTCCAGCGCCTGTCGAAGCGTTTTCAGAGATATTATGGCGGGTTTGATCAACAGGAACTCCTCACCATAGTTCTTGAAGAGAATCGGACCGAAGTAATCCGGATCGAAATCGCCTCCCTCGATAACCTTCCGGTAGTAAGTTTTTTCCACGCCGATTTTATACGTCCCATTTTCTTTTAAAATGTCGAGATAGTCTTTCACCAGCCCCATAATGACTTTTTCCGTCTCGACCTGCGAAAACTGGAAATTTCCGTGGCTGTCCCTTTCCATGAGGAGCCCTTCCTGAAAAAAGTCCGGGATATCATTGAAAAGGTCGTCGTCCCGGGTATTCCACACCGAAAACGTACCGTCTTCCCGCGACCGCCTCGCCAGTCGACGCAGGTAGTCCAGTTTGTCTTCGAGAGCCGGAAAATCCGCATGGAAATCCGTGTCATGGGTACTGTTGTACTCTGCGATAATCGTGTTCAGCTTTATGATAAAAACCTGTATTTCATTTATAAATTCCAGAACACCTTCCGGTATTACAATCACGCCGTAATTCTTTCCCACGGCAGCCCTCCGGACAATGCCTTCACAAATCACCCGGGACAGATGTCTCAGCGTCATCCCGTACGCCGTATAATCCCGCGTCCCGTCCTTTACCGCTTCTTCGACTCTTTTCTTGTCGATATAATCCGCAAGATCTTCACCGATCAGGGTCATGTTCGCATGGGTCTGCAGGGCGACCTCGAGCGCCAGGTGGCTGGCCACCCTTCCCATCACCTTGCAGATGTGCCAGTATTTAACATCCGAACCGCTGTCCGTGCACAGATTGTTCACGGCATTGGCAAAGGCCCTCGCCGCGGTGTGGAAGCCGAATGACATGGCGCACAACACATTGCCGTTGTCATCCGCAACCTGGATATCGCCGTCAATCGTTTTTGGAACGCCGATAACCTGGATGCCGTCTGCTATCATATCCTGGGCCATAAACGCGGCGTTCGTATTGGAATCATCCCCCCCCACGATGACCAGGGCATCCAGCTCAAGGTTTTTGCAGGATTCCCGTGACAGCCGCATCTTCTCTTTTGTATCAATTTTCGCCCTGCCGGTCTTGATCATGGTAAAACCGCCAAGGTTCCGATATTCATCCACGAGTCGGCCGTCTATCTCTATGGCTTCATTTTCGATAATCCCGTCCGGTCCAAGGAGAAATCCGTAAATCCGGGTCTCCGGGTTAGCTTTTCGGGCGCTGTCGTAAATGCCCGCAATGACATTGTGGCCGCCGGGGGCGGGCCCGCCGGAAAATACAATACCGATGTTGCGTTTTTTGCAGTATTCTTCCGTGAACGATTCGTCGGGGAAATCGACGCCCGCGAGTACCTGTACCCTGTTGTCAATAATGCCGGGCAGCTGCTCTCTGGCCTCTTTATCGACCTTAAACCTGAATCGATCGCTCTCCTGAAGCGCGGTGTACGGGTGGTTAAACACCTCACATACGGGCGGCGCGTACTCTCTTCTTTCAACCAGCTCGGGGTTGATGTTTTGGGTAGCTTTCTCCACCTCCGGGTGGCTGAGCAATTCCTCCAAGCTCTTGAACGCTTTACCTGTCATCGGCAGCCTCCGTAAATCGGGTTACATATTTTCTCAGGATCGAAGATTTTTTGCTATTTCGTTTTTTGGGCAAGAATGGTTTCCATAAAACATAACCGTCCGGCGGTATCCGTGTCAAGGTTATTGAGGCACCCCCTGCGAGGGCGTTTCGGCGATCCCTCCTCCGGAGTGAACTCCGGGCCGAAAACCGTCGAATCCCCTTGGAGAATCTTCGCGACATCTCGATTTCTTTGACTTGACAGGGTGTCTTTTCGCCTCTATAAACTCCCGGATATTTTCTATGAAACACCTTGCTGCCGCCGGTGTTCATAGAAAATATAAACATTTCAAATTGTTGACCGCTTTGTAATAAGCGAAATGGATAATCTTTTTTAAAAATATGTACTGTTTGAGTGCAATAGGGATCGTTAGAAAGACAGGTAACTTATTTTGAGCACCGTGTTGATCGTAAAGATGGGCACAACGATCCCGTCACTGGCAAAACATCGCGGTGATTTCGAGGATTGGGTAGCGGCCCGTATGGATATCGCGCCGGACAGAATACGTGTCGCAAAACCGTACGAGGGAGAGGTGCTTCCGGACCCTTTGCTGCTGTCCGGTTGAATTCGCATGCCGCCCGAGACCGCCTGTTTGCGGGCTTTCCTACCGCCCTGAGGGTTCACGCCTGTCACGCCCAGTCAGTCCTCATCCTGCCGCCCGATGCAACGCTTCTGGCCTCAAATGACGCTGACCCCCACCATGCGTTCTCCATCGGCGACGCGGCCTGGGGCGTCCAGTTTCACCCTGAATTCGATGCCGGGATCATGGATTTTTACCTGAATGAATTCGCCGATATGCTGAGAACCGGAGGGTTTGATCCGGATCGCCTCCGTGGCCTCACCGAGAACACGCAATACGGTGCGGATCTGCTGAGGCGTTTCGGTGAAATTATCAATGAATCCGATTAATACAATGATTGACATTCAGCTTTCTATGTTTTATTTATTCTGATGTGATGCATCCAATCCGCTCGGGTTCCTTGAAGGAAAGTCATATTAGTTCTGGTTTGACAGATAATAACTCTGGTGAACGAATTAAAATAAAACATTGATAAACAAGGAGGAACGGTATGAGAAAAAGCTATTTTGCGGTAATTGTAACCCTGGCAGTTTTTTGCATCTTTATTTCCGCACCCGTGTTCGGAGCGGACATCGAACTTGCCAAAAAGTCAACCATCGAAAAAATTCTGAAAAGAGGCGAGCTCCGGGTCGGATTCGAGTCCGGGTATGTCCCGTTTGAAATGACCGACAAAAAGGGAAACTACATCGGATTCGACATGGATTTCGGCAGGCGTATGGCAAAAGAGATGGGCGTCAAATTCGTACCGGTCAACACGGCCTGGGACGGCATCATTCCCGCCCTTATGACCGACAAGTTTGACATCATCATGGGCGGCATGACCGTCACCCAGGAAAGAAATCTCAAGGTCTGCTTTGCCGATCCCTACATCGTTGTCGGGCAGAGCATTCTTCTAAACACCAAACATGCCGGAACGGTCCAATCCTACAAGGACCTCAATGACCCCAAATACATCGTCACGTCGCGGATGGGCACCACCGGGGAACAGGCCATCAAAAAATTCATCCCCAAGGCCACCTACAAGGGATTCGAGTCCGAAGCCGAAGCCGGCCTCGAGGTGATCAACGGCAAAGCCGACGCCCTCGTGTACGATCTGCCCTTCTGCGGTTTCCTTTACGGCAGCCAGGGCAAAGGCAAGACCATATTTCTGAGCGAGCCGTTTACCTTTGAACCGCTGGCGTGGGCCATTAACAAGGGAGACCCGGATTTTCTCAACTTTCTGAACAATTTTCTGAGACAGACCAAGGGCGACGGTTTCTACGAGCAAGCCTTCACCAAGTGGATCATCGGCTCTGACTGGAAAAAAGAGATCGAGTAACCCGCCGGCGCAGGTTTTTACCCGGTAATTTTGATCATACAGGCCGGTCCTGCCCGTCCCGGGCACGGCCGGCCTGCTCCACGAGAAAAAGGGTTCGCAATTTGCACCCTCGGGCCTGCCGGACAGCTTCATTCACGATAATCCTGACATGAAAAGAAAAAGATACGCCATGAACAATTCCCCGATAAAACGTTCCCTGGCCAGACCCCCCCTCTACAATATGTGGGTGGGCATCTTCTGTCTGTTTGTTCTGCTGGGATCCGGCATCTTTTACTACGCCACCCAGAAAATCGCCTATGTGTGGCGGTGGAACCGGGTGCCGATTTATTTTGCCTACGAAGACACCATCGAGATCCGGTCCGAAATAGACGGTGAAGTTGAGTCCATCGCTATCAGCGGAAAAGAGGCGAGTATCACCGTAAAAGGGATGGAAACCGAATCTTACAAAGTTCCGGCCCACAATATCGTTGTTGAGAGAGGAGAATACATATCCCTTGGAGACACCTTGTCGTCCTACAAGAAATGGAAGCCCGGTCTTCTGATCGTCGGCCTCTGGCTGACACTGAAGCTCAGCATAGCGGCAACGATTCTCGGAATCTTTATCGGTGTCGTCGGCGGGCTTTGCCGCATCTCATCCAATCCGGCCTTGAAGTGGACCACGATCTGCTATGTCGAACTGATCCGGGGCTCGCCGTTGCTGGTGCAGATACTGATCTGGTATTTTGTTCTCGGAACCGTGATAAACGATCTGCTGTACGCTTACGGCATGGGTCGGGTCCCGGCATTCTGGTATGCCGTGGCGTCGCTGGCCTGTTTTGCCGGCGCCTATGTCTCCGAGATCGTCCGAGCGGGCATACAGTCCATCCACCGCGGCCAGACCGAAGCAGCCCGCTCTCTCGGTATGACCTACAGCCAGTCCATGTGGCACATTATCCTTCCCCAGGCCATGCGGCGGATACTCCCGCCCCTCGCGGGCCAGTTTATCAGCCTCATCAAAGACTCTTCGCTCCTGGGGTTCATCGCCATCCGCGAGCTGACCAAGGCGACCCGGGAAGCGGTTTCCGCCAGCCTTCAGCCCTTTGAACTCTACCTGCTCTGTGCCATATTATATCTGGTTTTAACCTTTGGGCTTTCCATGTTTGTTCAATATCTGGAAAGGAGGACACTGATTACGTGATCGACGTACAACATATTTATAAAACCTTTTATACCACGCACATCGTTAAAGCCCTTGTTGACATTTCGACAACGATCGATGCCGGTGAAGTCGTGGTGGTCTGCGGCCCCTCGGGATCCGGAAAGAGCACACTCATCAGATGCCTGAATCATCTTGAAACCGTTGATTCAGGCCATATATATATCGACGGCATCGATATCTACGATCCGAAAACCAACATCAACACCCTGCGGGCAGAGGTCGGCATGGTTTTCCAGTCTTTCAACCTTTTTCCGCATAAAACCGTATTTGAAAATGTAACGCTGGCACAGAAGGTCGTACGCAAGCGTTCCACAAAGGAAGCCGAGGAAAAAACGGACGCCCTGTTGAAGAAGGTGGGAATTTCGGACAAGGCCAAGGTGCACCCGGAGCAATTGTCCGGCGGCCAGCAGCAGCGTGTCGCCATTGCCCGGGCCCTGGCCATGGACCCCAAGGTGATGCTCTTTGACGAGCCGACATCCGCACTGGACCCTGAAATGATCGGCGAGGTGCTCGATGTTATGAAAACCCTTGCCAGAGAGGGGATGACCATGGTCGTGGTCAGCCACGAAATGGGATTTGCCAGAGAGGTGGCGGACAGGATTATTTTCATGGATGAAGGCGCCATCGTGGAAGTCGGGCCGCCCGAGCATTTCTTTACCAACCCCACCCATGAAAGGACCAAGCTGTTTTTAAGCCAGATTCTTTGACACAATATCCAATATCGAATGTTCAATTTCCAATTTCCGGATGTCTTTCAGTTGAGCATTGGCTGTTGAATGTTGGATATTGGATAGTTAAAAATAGATTAACCGCCTTTAAGCCTTCCCACCAGGTATCCGTCCATGATCAGGTGCACCAGATGGTGCATCACGCAGACCACCAGGGCCAGACCGTATTGCGGAAAAAGAGAAACCTGGAGAATGATCGAAAGGGGAAGGGTTTTTTGGCTCCCCATGAAAATGACACTTTCTCTCCTCCCCTTCCCCATCCCGAAAAATCGGGTGAGAATCCCCGAAGCGGACAGGAGCGTTCCATGGAACGTAAACACCAGCAAAAAAACGATGCCGATTTTACCGCCGCCGTTGATGATGGCTTGCCTCGCCTGCGATACCGCCATCCACACGATGACGAGAATGAAAAACTGCGTCAACATCTGCAATTTCGGGGCAAATCGTTCCATGGACGATTTTGTGCAAAATTTTATCATCAGCCCCGCGCAGAGCGGCAGAAGGACCAGCAGCACCAGCTTTATCATGATTGCCGGCTTGTCGATGTAAACCGAAGCCGCGCCGCCGAACCGACTCAACAACAGTGAAAGGGTAACGGGTATCGTAAAAACGGCGAGCCCGTTGGCCAGAATGGTGATCACCAGCGCGTGGGCCATGTTCCCGCCCGCGGCCCCGGTCATCACGACGCCGCTGCTGAGCGTTGTGGGCATTGCCGCCACCAGAAAAAGTCCGATGGTAATCCCGGGGCCCATGGGTAACAAACCGATGAATGCGGCGATTGTCGGTGCAACCAAAAAAATGAGCCCCTGGGCAAGAAGGATGCCTTTTAGATCCATCAATCCCGCTTTAATCTGCCAGGCATTCAATATCAAACCGGAGACGAAGAACACCAGGACAATCACGGTTTCAGGTCCCTGATGAACCTTAAGCCATTTGCCCACACCCGAAACAGTCTCGGTGGCGTCCGCAACGGTGATGGCAAAGACCAGCAGAAGTCCCGCAAGGAACCAGTATTTTTTTATCAGGCCGGACAGCATGGCGCACCTTCTCAATAGCGGCCGTGTCATAATCGACACCGCATTCCAATCCGGGCGCATCCGCTCGGATGATACCCGGAACACAATAAAGACAGCTGATATCAAAATTCTTGATTTAAAGCCAGAAGCTATGCTTTATTATCCGCGAACTTGCAACCGGGTGCAAGCACCCGGTTTATTTGGCAAGAAGCATACGGAAAATACAGGAAAATT
>JBDRPF010000086.1:0-31014 GCA_043827325.1 Pseudomonadota bacterium
CCACATATTGTATTCTCGGACCTAAAATTATACCTTACCTTGTGTTTTTCCCTTTACAATTCGGCAACATCCTGCTACTGTTTCCAAATTTAAAGGAGATGGAAAATTGAACTGAAATAAGGCGTGGTTGGCCTTTTACACTGCGGCATCGGGCTGTTAAAGACCGCCGCTGTATGACAGATGCGTGTAAGGACGGGAAAAAAGTCAATACTGTCCAACAGGAGATCTCCTATCATGAAAGTCAAAAAGCTCGAAATTACCGGGTTCAAATCCTTTCCGGACAAAGCCGTTATAGAATTCCCCCAGGGCATTTCGGCGTTTGTCGGACCCAACGGCTGTGGAAAAAGCAATATCATCGACGCCATCAGATGGGTAATGGGGGAGCAGAGTGTAAAGCAGCTCCGCGGAAAGGCCATGGAAGACATGATATTTTCCGGTACGAATGGAAAACCGCCGGTGAATCTAACGGAGGTTTCCCTGATCCTTTCGAATGAAAACGGCCATGCGCCTGAAGAGTTGAGGGATTTTACCGAAATCATGTTGACACGTCGTCTCTTCAGATCCGGCGAAAGCGCCTATTTCATCAACAAGCAGCCCTGCCGTTTAAAAGATATCAATAATGTCTTTCTGGGAAGCGGGGTCGGGTCAAAATCTTACGCCGTGGTCCAACAGGGAAACATCGGCGCCATTACCGATGCCGGGCCCGATGAAAGGCGTATCTTCATCGATGAGGCCGCGGGAATCACGCGGTATAAAAATCGTAAAAATGAAGCGCTCCGAAAAATCCAGGTTACAAATCAGAACCTTTTGCGAGTTATGGACATCATTTCAGAGATAAAACGACAGATGTCCGGCCTCAAACGGCAGGCGAGAAAGGCCGAACGCTATAAAAGGATTCAGGAACATATCCGGCGCATAGATGTCTGTCTCTCCCTTAACTATTATGACGACTACACGCAATTGATCGACAAAACCGCAGCGATTTTAACAGGCCTCACGGATACGGACCTTGAGCATACGTCCAGGTTAAAACAGCTGGATGCTTCTGCCGAAGAAATAAAGCTCCGGCGCTCCCGGAAAGGTGAGGAAATTTCCGACCGTAAGTCCCGTAAATTTGAGACCCACCGAAAGATAGACAAAATCGAAAACGAACTGGTTTACCTGCGGAAAGATATCGAACGTCTCAAACAGGAGACGTCAGAGCTTGAGTCCGCGCGTGAAAATCTCGAAGAAAAGAAAAAAAATCTAAAAACCGAAATCGCCCAGGAGGAAACCCGGAATACCGCTTTGAAAATGGAAATCGAAACCGCGAGATCCTCTCACGACCAGGAGCGTTCGGCCTCGAAAAATGTCAGTGAACGGCTGGCAGGGTTGAATCAAGACCTCGACGGTTTCAAGGCGGACCTTATGGATCTGATGTCGCAAGAGATCCGGTATAAAAATATCTATCAAAACGCAACAAACAGTAAAGAGAGCCTCAGAAGGCGCCTGGCAAGGAAGAATGAAGAGGAGGCGGGGGCAAAAAACAATGTCGAAGAGCTGCTGAAAAAAGAAACCCGGGCAAAAGAAAAACTCAGCGCCGTTAAAGCCCAAATCGGTGAACTGGACAAAGACCTGAAGATCCTCCGAGCGCAGCTTGATGAAAAAAGCAATCAGCTCGGGAAACAGGTAAAGCACGTCCAGACCCTGGAACATGAACGAAACCAGATCCGGTCAAAACATTCCGCTCTGAAAAAAATGGAGGAAAATTTCGAGTGGTACAAGAGCGGTGTCCGAGTCATCATGAAACGCTTGAAAAGTGAGAAGGAAAAGAACCCCGACCGAAATGGAATTATCGGCCTCATGGCGGACATCATCGACCCGGAACCGTCCTTTGAAGCTGCTGTGGAAGCGGCTTTGGGAGAGTCTCTGCAATACATTCTTGTCAAAGACAGAGAGACGGCCCTTCAGGCCATAGACCACCTTCAAACCACCGGGGAGGGGCGTAGCGGATTTATTCCGATTTCGTCCGTTAAAAACATCGAAAGCGGGCATGAAGACACGCCTGCCCCCCGGGAAGCGCTGTTGAATCATGTTTCCGTAAAGGGCGGCTATGAAAAGATCGGCCAGGCGCTCCTGGGACATGTCGTGCTTGCGGAGGATATGGAAGCTGCGTTGCGGGTATTCAACGGCAACGGGAAACAACAGACCATTGTCACCAAAAATGGGGACGTTATCTCCCATCAAGGCATCATGATCGGCGGCAGCAAAGAGAAGCTGTCCGGTATTCTATCAAAAAAGCAGGAAATAAAATCCCTTGAAAATCAAATTGACAGTTGCGACAAAAAAATGGAATCCGGCCGACACGATCAAACCCGGCTGGAGTCGGAAGCCAGGGCCCTTGAAACCAAAACACAAAAACTGATCGAGCAAAAAAACAAAACCGGACAGGAAGAAATCGAAGCGGAAAAAACGCTGTATCAATCCGAAGAAGCGCTGAAGATGGCCCGACGGCATCTTGAAATCGTCTGCCTGGAACAGGAGCAACTGCTGGGCGAGGAGATCGATATTGACGCGGAAATGACAAAGTACGACAAGGCTGTCAGCGAAATCGAAAACCGGCTTAAAGCGGCGCAGCAAAAAGTCACGGAGACATCGCGGGAAATCAGTTCCGTATCGTCGGAAATGGAAGAATTCAATAAACGAATCGTTGATCTGAAGCTGATATTGACCGCCCGGAATGCCGGACTGGAAAACAGCAGCAGCACCTTGAGACGGCTAAAGGAATTCCAGGATGACAACATAAAGCGGGGCGAAGAGCTCGTCCGGGAGATTTCACTGAGAAATCAAAAAAGAGCCGCTTCAAAACAGAAGATCATGGAATATGAGCGGACGCTCTCCGAGATGTACGCCGATATGAATCGAATTGAGAAGGAGATTGAAAACACCGAGACCGAGTATCAAGACATAGAAGCGAAATTGAAGGACAGCGACAGCCTCATGTCGAATATTCAAAGTCAACGTGAGGAGGCCTTGAAAAAGATTCGTTTACTCGAACTGGATCTGTCCGAGCAGCAGATTAACCGGGACAACATTGCAAACCGCCTAAAAGAACGATACCACAAATCCATTTCTGAAATCAAGTCACACTTTGACGGGGAGACGAGCCTTCCGGATATGAGCGTTGAAAAAATGGAAGAAGAACTGGCCCGGTGCAATGCGAAGATCGAGAAAATTGAAGATGTCAATCTGGGTGCCATCAAAGAGTATGATCAGCTCAAAGAGCGGTTTGATTTCCTGCACGAACAGCAGGAAGATCTTGTGAAGGCCGTAGAAGATCTTCACAGGGTTATCAAGAAGATAAATAAAATAACAAAAGATCGGTTTCTCAAGACGTTCGACGCGATTAATGAAAAGATAAAAGAGGTGTTTCCCGCGCTCTTTGAAGGCGGTTCAGCCAGACTCGAACTTACGGATCCGGACAATCCTCTTGAAACGGGTGTGGAGTTTCTGATTCACCCGCCCGGAAAAAAACTGACACGGATGAGTCTGCTCTCCGGCGGTGAAAAGGCGCTCTCGGCTATCGCCTTTATATTCTCCATTTTTTTGATCAAACCGGCCTCATTCTGCCTTATGGATGAAATCGACGCCCCCCTTGATGAAGTCAATATTTTTCGCTTTAACAACCTGTTGAAAATCGTAAGAGAAAAATATCAGATCATCATGATAACCCACAATAAACGAAGCATGGAGTTCGCCGATACCCTTTTTGGAATTACCATGGAGAACAAGGGGATTTCAAAAATTGTCTCCGTCAACTTCAATCCGGTGAAGAACTAGAAGTGATTTCAAAACTTCTAATTAAACCCCGTTCATCCTGTACGATGTCCCGTATCGGTACAAAGGCATATCATGGCGTTTCGCCTGTTCAAAAAGAAAAAAAGCCTTCCGGAAGAGACAGATCCTCTTGAGCAAAAAATAAATGATTCACCGGCATCGGATTCCACGGAAACGGACGCTGCCTCGACGATTCTGGAATCGGAAAAGAAACCGTCCTTGCCGGCCGGCCCTGTTGAAGGAGATACCGAACAACCGGAAACAGAAGGCGACGGCAATGACATCCGGAAAGACCCGTCAACGCCCACCGGTTTTTTTAAGCGCTTGAGGGCCGGCCTTTCCAAGACCCGAAAAATTCTTTCCACCGATATCGACGAACTTTTCTCAACCAAAAAAGCAATTGACCAGGACTTGCTGGAAGAGCTTGAAGAGCTGTTGATAACATCGGACATCGGCGTTCAAACCTCCATGGCGCTGATTGAGCGCATCTCACAGGAGCCCGGCAAAATATCCGGTCCGGATCAACTCAAGGCAGCCTTGAAAGCCGAAATCCTGGCATACCTGAAAACAGATGCGCACGCGTCTGAAAAGATCGTTGCCAAACCCCGCGTGGTCATGGTGGTGGGGGTGAACGGCGTCGGTAAAACCACCACTATCGGGAAACTGGCCGCAAGGGACGTGAAAAACGGCAAAAAAGTCCTGATCGCCGCCGCGGACACGTTTCGTGCAGCCGCGACAGAGCAGCTTGCAATATGGGCTGAAAGGGCCGGTGCGGACATTGTCAGGCACAAGGACAAGACCGACCCCGCGGCTGTCGCATTCGACGGTGTGGAAGCCGCGCTGGCCAGGGGCGCGGACACTGTTTTCGTGGACACGGCAGGGAGGCTCCACACACAGTTTAACCTGATGGAAGAGTTAAAAAAGATAAAGCGCGTCATATCCAAAAAACTTCCGGATGCACCGCACGAAGTTCTTCTGGTTCTCGATGCCACAACCGGTCAAAATGCCCTGTCCCAGGCCAGGTTGTTCAACGAAGCGCTCGGCGTGACATCAATCGCCCTCACGAAACTCGATGGAACAGCAAAAGGCGGAATTGTCGTCAGTATTTGCAGTACCCTCGAAATCCCGTTGAAGTATATCGGGGTCGGGGAAAAAATTGAAGACCTCCAGGATTTCGATCCGGTACAGTTTGTGAATGCGCTCTTTTAAGAAAACCACCCGCTGTAAATTCAATCACAAAGCCCATCAACGCCGCTTGACCCTAAAAAGTGTTGTAGGGATTTGATTTCTGTTGACATGAAAAATAACATGAAGTAAGGATTTATCAATATCGCCGCTTGATAGACATTAACCGAAAACAAAAGGGGGGGACGCAAGATGACAAAGGCAGAATTGATAGAAAAAATGGCAAAGGACGCAAACATTTCCAAGGTCGCAGCCGCAGCGGCACTGGGTTCTTTCACGGACAGCGTGACAAAGGCTTTGAAAAAGAAGGACGGAAAAGTTACTCTCGTGGGCTTCGGCACGTTTTCAAAGACCCGCCGCAAAGCTAGAAAAGGGCGCAATCCTCAGACCGGTGAGCCGATTAAAATCAAAGCTTCAACTGTTGTGAAATTCAAAGCCGGAAAGAAACTCAAAGAATCGATGTAGGGGCCATTGCCTTGTTCGCTTGTTTTCGGGCGGTTTATTGAACAAATAAATCGCCCTTTTTGTTTTGTATCGTCTGTGATTTTTTGCCGGGGAATGAAACTTACGTTCTGTTCTTATATTAATAATCATCGTCTGCAAAGGTCGGCTATTCCCGGAACTGTCAAACTCCGGGGGTCTCCCCAGAAGAGCTGGGGGTTTACCGATGATTATTAAAAGGTAATCACAAAATCCTTGAACTCACCGCTGTACGTTTCCCAGGTTACATCCACATGTGTCACCTTTGAAAGCGGCGGCCCTTTTTTACACCACTCGATCATCGCAAGAACACCTTCCCGTTCCCCTTCAAAAACAGCTTCAACCGTTCCATCGGCCTGGTTTCTCACCCGCCCCGAAACGTCATGCCGCTCCGCGGCACGTTTTGTCTCCATTCTAAAAAAAACGCCTTGAACTTTTCCGGCGATAACGGCACGGGCCCTTGCTTTCTCCGCCATATTACCCCTCCCTTTTCTCGTTCCTCTCGGCAACGCCCGGAGAACCCGGCACCTTTCAGAGACCTATGCAAAACGTCCCCTTTTTCCCGATTGGCGCTAAAGCATCGCGAAAGTGCCTGTGTCAGGCTTCTGATTTAGACATTTCGCTGAAAAAATCAGGGGTCGAATAGGCGATGCGCTATGTTTCGAGCATTTTATTCAGGGTTTCTTCATCGATTACCTCGACCCCGAGTTCCCGGGCCTTTTCAACCTTGGATCCCGGTGACGCACCTGCAACGAGAAAATCAACGTTCCGGCTCACAGCACCGGAAACCCGGCCGCCGAAGGATTCGATCAATTCTTTTGCCGCGCGCCGTGACATACTTGAAAGCGTTCCTGTCAAAACAAATACGTTTCCTTCCAGCGCTCTTTTTTCCGGTGATGCGTCCGGGGTTATTGTTACGCCGCTTTCGAGTATGCGCTCGACGATTTTCCGGTTTTCAGGCTGTTGAAAGAACCTCACAACACTCTCCGCCACGGCGGGACCGATGCCGTCAATTGCGGAAAGGATTTCCGGCGCGGCTGAATACAGTCTGCTCAGGCCTTTCAGCTCTCCGGAAAGGATCTTTGCAATATGCTCCCCGACATGGCGGATTCCCAGCGCGTAAATAAAACGACTGAAGCGTATCTCTGAACTTTTGACAATGGCGTTGACAAGATTTTCCGCAGACTTTGGCCCCATTCGCTCCAGGTTTTCCAGAATTTCCGGGGTGAGATGAAAAATATCCGCATAGGATGTCAGAAATTTTTTGTCCACCAGTTGCGCAACCAGCTTGTCCCCTAATCCATCGATGTCAAAGGCGCCCTTTGACGCAAAGTGCTTTATACGTTCCTTCACCTGTGCACGGCAGGCGGGGTTGATGCATCTTATTGCCGTCTCGTCTTTTTCACGAACAACGAAAGCCCCGCATACAGGGCAATTCAGCGGCATTTTGAATATCTTTTCCTCACCGGTTCGCCGGGATGTCATCACCTTTACAACTTCAGGGATTACATCTCCGGCCCGTTGAACCAGAACGGTGTCTCCGACCCGAATGTCTTTTCGCCGAATTTCGTCTTCGTTGTGAAGCGTTGCGCGCCGGATCACGGCACCGCCGATGTTGACCGGGGCAAGATGGGCCACCGGCGTCAGAACACCGGTTCTCCCGACCTGCACGTCGATACCGGAGATGCGGGTCGTCTCCTGAACCGCTTTGAACTTGTAGGCGATTGCCCAGCGGGGGCTTCTGGATGTCGCGCCTAAAACGCGCTGCCATGGAATGCTGTCGACCTTGATCACCATGCCGTCAATGTCATACGGCAAAACGCTTCTTTTCTCTCCGAGTTCCCTGTAATAGTCAAGCGTCTCCTGGATGGAAATCTTCGGTTGGACAAGAGGATTGATCCTGAAACCGAGGCGTTTCAATATTTCCAGTGTCTGCCCGTGTGACTCCAGAACAAGATCCGTGACCGACCCGACACCGTAGAAAAATATCTCCAGAGGGCGTTTGGCCGTAACCCTTGAATCCAGCTGTCTCAAGGATCCCGCAGCCGCATTTCTGGGATTTGCAAACGGCGGAAGGCCCTGAACAAGCCGTTCCGCGTTGAACTTCTTGAAGCCTTCAAGGCCTATAAACACCTCTCCCCTCACCTCGAGGTGTGACGGGATAACCGTCTCCTCCGTGTCCTGAAGCAGAAGAGGTACCGTCCGAATGGTCTTGACGTTTGATGTTATCAGTTCTCCCGTGACACCGTCACCCCGGGTCGAAGCCGTGGTCAGCCGGCCGTTTTCATAAACAAGCTCAACGGCAACGCCGTCCAGTTTCGCCTCTGCGGTGTACAATATATCGTTGTCTGTTTTGAGAATTTTCCTTGCACGGTTGTCAAAGTCGAGAATGTCCCGATCGCTGAAACCATTTTCCAGACTGAGCATCGGGATGGAATGGGAAACGGACTCGAATTTGTCCAGCGGCGGCGCCCCCACCCGAAGTGTCGGAGAATCCGGACTTAAAAGTTTCGGATAGGCCGACTCCAGGGCCGTCAACTCCGCCATCATCCGGTCATATTCGGCATCCGATATCACCGGATCGTCAAGGACATGATAGCGGTAGTTATGCTGGTGAAGCGATTGCCTTAATTCCTCGACTTTCTCAACGATGGAGGGATCGACAAAGCCTTTCATTTTTTGTTTAGCCTACCTCGCACCTACCTGTTCCGAAAAAGAAAAAACCGACTTCGATCTTAAATTCTCAACGGAAAGATTTCAACTGGAAGCTATCTCAAAAACAGCAGATTTCGTTCAAGGGCAAGTTGAGCAAAGCGAAATCCCGCAGCCCGGGGCATCAGCCGACGAAAAACGCAGCACACATGGGAGTATGTGAGTCCTCCTCCAGAGGGTTACCCGCCACGGGCTGATAACACGGCCATTGGGCGTTGGATGCATTTTTGAGATAGCTTCTACTCGGGTCTTGCCAGACGTGACAGCTCATCTTTGACTTCATCGATGATATCGTAAAACCACATCAAATCCTCTATGGTCAGACGGCCTGCCTTGACCGGCGCCCTGTCGGTTCCGTCTCTTTTTTTTAATACCCGGGGTCCGATCTGAAGTTTGGCCTCACCGTCACCGTATCGATTGATAGAAACCACGAGACCCGTCTCGTTACATGTCCAGTTTTTTAATGTCTTATCCTTATCAGGGTCGTATGCCATACTTTCCTCCACAGATAAAATTGCTCCGCAATTTTATATACCGCGGCTTCGCCGCTCGTTTGAATTTTTCATGCAATATCCAAGCTGAAAATTTAACTTTAGAACCCGGGCGTGTCAACAAATCCTTTTGGTATTGTGTACACCGGCATCTATTTTCCTTTTTATGATACGACTCTGACAATATTCTCTTTATTTAATACGCGTGTTTTGATATATAGCCAGAAAAATCGACAACGGCCTTCTGAACGTAACCGACGCAACCCAGCGCATGATTGGGAAAAGGGGGATAAAATGAAAAAATGCCTGCATATTCGACTCATATTCGTGGTTTTCGTGTTTTTACTCTTCCCCGGGAATATCCTGGCGGAATCCCCTGCAAAATTCCTGCAATTATCACTCTTTCCTCCGGTTCAGATCCAGAAGCAGGAAACCTCCATCCACGGGCTTCGTATCGATCTGATTTACGGCTACAACCAGGACTTTAAAGGCCTGGACATCGGACTGGTGAACCGCCTGAACGGGGACATGAAGGGACTGGAGATTGGCGTGGCCAATTTTGTCAGGGGAAATGCCACCGGTGTTCAAGCCGGGTTCTACAACCAAGCCCAGGATTTCAAAGGTTTTCAGCTCGGCGCGCTCAACACGTCCCAGAAGACCAAAGGGTTCCAGCTCGGAATAATGAACTCCGCCACGTCCATGGAGGGGCTCCAGCTCGGACTTCTTTATAATTCGACGGACACGCTCCGCGGAATTCAGATCGGCTTATTCAATTTTATCTGGAATCGGACGCCGATCTATTTTTTCCCGATTGTCAATGCCGCGTTTTAATACGGTGACCTGAACGAAGCCAAGAGGTTTTCCGGCCGTCATTTGTTCAAGCGGCCCAGTACGTCCTCCGCCGCACGGATGGTTTCATCGATATCTTCCGTCGTGTGGGCCGCGGAAAGAAAAAACGCCTCGAACTGGGATGGGGCGAGATAAATCCCCTTTTTCATCATTCTCCGGTAGTAGTCTGCAAACATATCGAGATCGCAGGTTCGTGCGTCGTCATAATTCCGGACCTTTCTGTCCGTGAAAAACAGGCCCAGCATGGATCCGACCCTGTCAACGGATGCGGTTATCCCGGTTTTTTCTATGGCCTCTTTAAGGCCTCCAGCTAAACGATGGGCATTTTTATCGAGTGTTTCGTAAAAGCCGGGGGCCTTTAACTGTGTCAGCGTAGCGATTCCCGCGGCCATGGCAACCGGGTTGCCGGACAGCGTTCCAGCCTGATACACCGGCCCCTGGGGCGCGATGTGCGCCATGATCTCCCGTTTGCCGCCATAGGCGCCCACCGGCAGCCCGCCGCCGATGATTTTGCCAAAGCACGTCAGATCCGGCGTAATGCCGTACAGGGATTGAGCGCCGCCGTACCCCAGCCGGAAACCGGTCATCACTTCGTCAAATATCAGTATGCTGCCGTGTTTCTCCGTCAGTTCTCTCAGCGCCTCCAGAAACCCCTCTGCCGGCGGGACCAGCCCCATGTTTCCCGGAACAGGTTCGACGATGACACACGCAATCTGCTTTCCTTTTTCTTTCATAACCGAAGCGAACCCGTCGATATCGTTAAAAGGAAGCGAAAGGGTGTGCGCGACAAAAGATTCCGGGACGCCCGGGCTTCCG
The DNA here is from genome assembly GCA_043827325.1 of Pseudomonadota bacterium. Taxonomy (GTDB): domain Bacteria; phylum Desulfobacterota; class Desulfobacteria; order Desulfobacterales; family UBA11574; genus JBDRPF01. The sequence continues at coordinate 10,350 of JBDRPF010000086.1, forward strand.
GGTATGCCGAGGGTGGCGACCCCGGATCCCGCCGCCACGAGAAGGGAATCCGCATGCCCGTGATAACATCCGTCGAATTTCATGATGGCGTCCCGGCCGGTGACCCCCCGGGCCAGCCGTATGGCACTCATGGTCGCTTCCGTACCCGAGTTCACCATCCGAACCATTTCCACGGATGAAACCGCGGAAATGATTATTTCAGCGAGCTGAATTTCAAGATCAATGGGCGCCCCGAAGCTGATGCCCCTTTTCAGAACATCGGAAATCGCCTTAACCACCGCAGGGTGGCTGTGACCGAGGATCATAGGCCCCCAGGAGCCCACGTAGTCGATATACCGGTTTCCGTCCGCGTCGAAGATCCTGGAGCCGGAACCCCTGTCGATGAACACCGGCTCCGTTCCGACGGATTTACACGCTCGCACAGGGCTGTTCACACCACCGGGAATGAGGTTTAACGCCTGAGTGTAAAACATATGGGATTTTTCTCTGTTCATGGTTTGAGTCCCCTTTTTACGTAAACAAAATGGGTGAAACATGTTGACATTTTTTTCAATTCAATCAAAAAATACCAGATACCCTATATCAGGTCAAGCAGGCATTTGAGTCTCCATCGCAGAGCGGAAAACCAATGGCACAGCAAAAATCCCCCAAACAGCTGTCCGGACTCCTGTCCTACATGCTCGGGCGGCGGCCCGACGAGTTCGGCCTGGTCCCCGACCCGAAAGGGTTTGTAAAAATAAATGATTTGCTCAAGGCTGTCTGCGAAGAAGAGGGCTGGAGATATGTCCGCGGGTCTCACATCGATGAAATTTTGATCTCCCTGCCGGACCCGCCCGTTGAAATTAAAGAAAATCTCATCCGCGCGAAAGATCGCAGCAAACTCCCGCAGATCGTACCCGCGGAAAACCTTCCCAAAATCCTTTACACCTGTGTGCGTAAAAAGGCGCATCTCTTTGTCATGGAGAACGGCATATCACCCGCGGGTCACCGCCACGTCATTCTTTCGTCGAGCCGCGAACTGGCTGAAAGAATCGGAAAGCGGTTCGACCCGGAGCCGGTCATGTTGACCGTGCATGTCGGAAAATCCATCCAGGAAGGGGTTGTCTTCTACCGGGCGGGAGACACCCTGTACCTCGCCGAATCAATTCATTCCGGCTGTTTCAGCGGCCCCCCGCTCCCGAAACAAAAGATGGAAACCCGGCGGCCTCCGGAACAAAAAGAAGATGTTGCGCCGAGACTTCGAGGCAGTTACATCATCGATCTGGAAGAAAAATCGGCGCAACAAACACGGAACAGGCAGAAAAAAGAGTGGAAAGATTTTAAAAAGAAGAAGCGGCAGCGAAAGGAACGCCCGCCCTGGCGGTCCTGAGGGCAGGTTTAAAGCATAATCCGAGCACAGAGGACCCGGCTTTGATTCGCCCCTTGAAGGAGCTGTTTTACTTAAAACCGAACAAGTTAAAAGTGTCTAAAGTGATCTAAAGTGCTAAAGTTATGGAGTCGCTTCGCTCCGCTGATTCTATATAATTGGCAGAATTCCTTAACTTTAGCTCACTTTAGTTCACTTGAAATTTTAGGCACTCCTAACAGCACGTTGCAAAGCCAATGTTCTCTGATCTGACCCAGAGGGCCAGGCTTTCCAAGACTACGTCAGAGACGGCAAGGTAAAAAGTTCAAATTCACCTGTCCGGCGTAGCCCCCGGGCGAAGCGGGAAGGTGCCGCGAATTTTGTGGAATGAGGCGTACTCATGTACGCCGCAGTGAACACGGAATGAAGCGCAACGCAGTAATTGGACTTTTTACGAAGCCGTCAATAAAAAATTGACAGTCTGTTCCAAAGCTGATACAAAACGAGGCCTGTTGCGACGGACATCCCCCCGGGCCGTTAGCTCAACTAGGCAGAGCACCTGACTCTTAATCAGTAGGTTATTGGTTCGATTCCAATACGGCCCACCAATGAATTCAAGGGCTTACAGCGTTTTTCGCTGTAAGCTTTTTTGTTTTTGCTACCGGTTTGCTACCGGTTGTTTTTAAAGTTGGTTTGAGAAAATATTTGAATTGGGTCAGTTTGGGGCAAATGGCCTAAGAGAAATACCAGATCTAAGAATTATTGATCTTCTATCATCTCGGCAAATTTTGAAAATTTAGTGATAGAACCAGTTGGGCGTAAATTTGTCTCATTGTTTGTGGCGTGATAGTCGTGATATAGTGTTCGTCGATGAGATCGTCACGATTGATACAGTATAGCTGATCAATTTTAACAATAGAATCTTTCTCTAAAGCAGGATAATCTGATACTTCTATTGGCACATGGAAAGTATAGTTAGGTTTTCGATGTTCCAATCCAGATATTGGAGCTACAGTCACGGTGCGTCGAAGCACCCTGCGGCAATCCGATAGCACCAAGGCAGGGCGAGGGAACCCTATAGTATATTGATTAGAAATGGGATTACCAAAATCGTACCAATATACATCTCCCCAACGCACTTCTCGCGTGCGTCTCCCTCGGTTTAACGAGTAGTTAGGAAAAGGCATGATTGTAGAGGGATCGTATCGGCCTTACATAGTCACTCATATTCCCGTGTGGCCGGATCGTTTATAGCCAGTATTTCGGGAGTCTCTGCTTCGATATTAGCTATAACTTGTGCTGACATCGGAGCATCAAGTTCTGCTGCAAACTCAATTAAAACTTGGTCCAATAGAGTTTCATCTGAATAGTCATCACTGGAAGAAGTGTCCGCCGAAAGACCCGTTTCTGGTGGTGTAGGAAATCGAAAAAGTAGTGAACCGTATGGCATATTCATACAAGGCGCTACGCTGTTAGTTGCCGTCAAATCAAGTCCGTCAGGGCGTGGGTTGTATATTGCTTCTTGATAAGACATTAGATGTCTCCTTTTATTTAACCCCAAAGAGGGCTTCTCTAATAAATCGAATAAAATTAGAAAACCGCAATTGATTTTTATCCAGAATATCAGCTATCCTTTGCCGATGTAGTCGCTGAAAGCCAGTATTTTGGGTAATGATAGCCATTTGAATAGGGCCACCAACACCTTCTTCAATTGACATCGTTTCTATAATTGAAAATACGACCAATTCCGCTAATTCATTGACAGTCATTCCTTCCCTATAAAATTTATTTAAAAGATATCTTGAAATTTGCCATTGTGCTGCCAATAAATCACCAGGCATTGGTCTAACTTCAATAGCACCATTTGGTTCTTCCGGGGTTGGAACAATTTCATAATGAACAATAACAAACTGGTTAGTTTCAAGATTGTCATAGCCTCCTAATATAAAGCCAACTGGAGCAACAAACTGTTGTTTTTTTTGGGCATTTAACCAACTATCATAGGCATTCTTAAAGATTCGGCTTGCTTCTTGTGAGATTTTACTAAAATGGGCCCATTTATTTCGGTTCACTTCTGAAACGAGTTTCGAAATACCATCGTAGCCAGGCTGGGCCAGTCCATATGTAAGGACCCCGATATCACGGTTAACTTGCAAAAATTTCTCAGAAATGTCGGCCGTTCCCGCTCTTCCAGTAATCCGGCTATCTGTTGCCAAAACGAGACCATCAACTGCCCTTACGGCCATTGCAAGTGTCATAATTATCTCTTTGTTTTATTATCGGGTATCGGAGTGAATAACGAAGAACATGAGCCAAAAAAGCTTTCAGACCATCTATTGGCCGTCTTTATATATTGCTTAGCTTTTTGGCTTTCTATAGCTCGGAAACCGTCGTCATGTGTAATTTGGGCCAAACTGAGACCTGAATGAATATCTATTGCGGGAACAGATCGAGTTTCCGTGAAATAAAAGGCAGCATGCTGCAACCCACGTTCAACGCTTATATTAAAGGAGTGAATTTTTTTATCCAACAGTCTTGCGATGGCATTACATTCTCCACCAAAAAGATTCCCCTTAAAATCGATTGGCTTGAAACGACGACCAACATGGAGGCCAGAAAATACCATCTTTCCTTTACCATTATCGTCAATACCAGCTATAATTATTCCCATCGGGAAGGGTACTTTTTCTCCCTGGCTATGCAGTTCTGCGCACTTCCTATCAAATATTTTTCTTACCTGTTCGTTGATTTCCTTAATTGGTGCATCCAGTTTCGGAGACGAAGCTAAATATTCGCTCAAAAGCAAATCCCCAAAAGGTGTGTTGTCATGAATGATTATTGCCACAAAATCGGAAAGAGGCCTTATTATAGCTTCATTTTCGAGAATAGTTCCAGGAGGCACATCGCCACCTATTACAATTCCGTCCAAACACCGCAAAACCATAACTAATTTAGCCATAACACCCTGAGCTTCTTATTATGAGCCTAACCAATTAAAACACAACATATCTTTGGTTTATATAAAAACCATATAACTATTTCATAATATATATCAATTCAAAAATTTCAAGTCAAACAAAATCTATGTTTATCCAATTCCCTATACGGTAAGTGGAGAGATCGACTGAAGATCGATTTTATTTTGTATTATTCAAAACATTTGTTGGCATAGACGTTCCAGAGACCTGGATTTCCCGCAAAAAAGTAGACACGTTCAAGCGCAAACTCTCAAAAGCTGTTTTTCATAGTCAACGGGAGTGAAATACCCGAGGGTCGAGTGTCTTCTTTCTCGATTGTAGAAGGTTTCGATATATTCAAAGATCGAACGAAGCGTATCCTGATGACTTCATTTACAACTCCTTCTCAAATAGAATTTTCCGGACACCCCGTTCAGCTTTCCCAATGCTCAATCGGGTTGTTTTTTGAGCAGTTTGCTTTTATGAAAACCCACGAAGAATCTGTAACTCAAGAAATAATACATCGGGGCAGGCTTCACATCGAGACGAAGACCAAAACTGCGAAGTCCTATCTGATCAAGCGCCAGGTGCAGTCCGCACCCTAACAGAATACCGATAAGAATATTGTTAGGATACAAAAAAGTTATAATGCATAAAATAAGATAGACTTCATAAGAATGAAAAAGCAGGGTAACTTTTTCCCATCTTGTGTCATCGAACCATGAGAAAAACCCCTTTATTGAAAACCTTTCTCCTGAAAAAACCAAAAAGTCCAGTACATGATCCAAATCTATAAACACGCTGCTGACAAAAGCCGATACAGTCATTTGTGTCGATTGCGTCAGGGCATAAATGGTTCCACTCAAGATGGCGGAAGAATATACGTGAATGCTGGTTTTCATAAAACAATCAATTACCGAAATCTTTCCTTTCAAAAAGCAGAACGACAAGCTGTTACCACGTAACACTCATCATCGTGCAGTTGAGCCCGCTCCCGATGCCCATGAGCGCGACATGGTTTCCCGGCCGGGTCCTGCCGGCTTCTTCCGCCATGGCCAGGGTAATGGGCAGGGCCGCCGGTCCGATGTTCCCCTGTGTATCGAAGTTGAGATGGGACTTTTCGGGTGTTAAGCCCAGTGTCCGGTTCAGGGCGTCCATGTTGCGCGCGCTGACCTGGTGCGGCACATACAGATCAATGGTGTCATCACCCCAATCCGTTAATGTCTCGCCGGCCAGCTTCCAGGTGGCGTGTGCCAGCTCAACCCCGTGAACCAGCACCCCGTGCGCGTCGGCGATCATGTGGTCCCTTTGTCCAAGGCACAACCGGCTGTGCTGGGTTGCCGCCCGGGTAACCGACCCGTTGATGATGTGTCCGGATCTCGAGATGTCCCTGTGGCAGAGCAGCATCGCGACCGCGCCGGAACCCAGAGTGAGCGTGGCAAAGTTTTCACGGAAAACCTGCTCGGTAACATCGTCGGCCTTCAGGCGGTCAATGGTCGCCTCAACCACCTCTCTCGACCCCTCCCCGTCCACGACCATTCCGTAACGGATCAGACCGGCCTCGATCATGAGGATCATGGTGATCATTCCGTCTAAAAACCCCAGGCATGCATTGCCGATGTCGTAGTTCACGCAGGCCGCGGGCAATTTAAGGTTGCCGTGAATCAGGCTGGCAACAGACGGCTCGATGTAGTCCTTGCAGACCGACGTGTTGATCAGACACCCGATCTCCTGCGGATCAATGCCGGATGTTTCGATAACGTTACGTGCGGCCATTGTGGCCACCGCGCTGGGCATGACGCCCGGGTCCCAGAATCGCCGCTCCCGAATTCCGGTGAGCCCCTCAATCAAACCCGTTTTCTTGCCCAAACGCTCCAGGGTCCCGGCGATTTGCGCTTCCAGGGATTCAGAGGTGATTCTGTGGGGTGCCAGTTCGTACGCGACGGCTTCGATTGCAACTTTTTTGGAAAGCATCATTTCGTCTCGCTTTATCCTGTTTGCAGATAGTTTCTAAATGTTTCGAATGGGCTGCGGATCCCCATCCGCCGCTGGAGTATAGAAAAATGAAGATTGCGTGTCAAAACAAAAACGGTTTTATCAAGATTTGCCTGCCGGAGGAGCGGTTCAACCCCGTGTTCGCGGCAGAGATTCCGGGCCGGACCGCCTATCTTGAACCGAAAAAGCGGGTGAAAGGGATTGACCTTGTATTGCGCAATCGGGACAATTTCAAATTCCCCGGAAAAACGGCTTGACACCCGGTATTTTCCAATGCTATTGATTCTATTTTTATTTTCTGCTACACTACAAAATATTACGTCATTTTTATCTTCTACAATCCTTGCTCTGGACAAACCAGGGCTCTATTATTCACAAGGAGGTTTTATGAGAAGGTACGAAACCATTTTTATTGTTGACCCCGATCTTTCCGATGAAGACCGCACCCCCCTTTTCTCAAGATTGGACGAACTGATTCCCCAGCAGGGAGGGTTCCTCGTCATGCGAGACGAATGGGGACTCAAAAGGCTCGCCTACGAAATCAAGAAAAAACCCAGAGGGTATTACGTTCTTCTGGATTACTGCGGTACCGGCGCTGTTGTGGATGAGATGGAACGATTTTTTCGGATCGACGACCGGGTTCTCAAGTACATGACGGTTCTGCTGGACGAGAAGGTCGACATTGACAGCGTAAAGGAAGAAATGGCCAGGAAAGCGAGTGAGGCCGATCTTGCGGCGCAGGCGGAATCCGTTCAACGCGATGAAACAGCGGCCGAACAGAAGACCGATGAACCCCATGATGATGAAATGGTGGAAAGCGAAACAACCGCATCAGAAAGCAACGAAGAGGAACAAAAATGAAACCGACCACCAATACCCAGAGAAAAAGAACCGGTGGGTCCAAAAAAAAGCGCGTATTTCATCGCCGTAAAGTCTGCCGTTTCTGCGCGGATACCAGCCTTGTTATCAATTACAAGGACTCAAAAGCACTTAAATACTTCACTTCGGAACGTGGTAAGATCATTCCAAGGCGCATATCCGGAACGTGTGCAAAACATCAACGTGGCCTGACACTGGCGATAAAGCGCGCCCGTACAATCGCGCTTCTGCCTTTTGTGGGTTACATGGAATACAGTTGATCGCGTACACCCGCAGGCTGCCTCAAAGGAGAAAGGGGTCATGCCTCAAACTTTTCAAAGGGATACGTCCAAGGATATTATCCGGGGCACTGCAATCACCACCCTCATATTTGCAGTTTCCGTTTATATCCCGGTTTTAGGCTTTTTTTGCGCCCTGTTTATTCCCTTGCCGATTCTTTTTTACCGGTCTAAACTTGGCAGAACAAACGGATTTGTCGTTCCTGCTTTGACGGTCATTGTGATGTTTTTCGTCTTGGGCAGGATCACCATTGACACATTGATATTTGCCGAACTTCTGCTGATCGGATTTGTCCTGAGCGAGCTTATGCAGCTGAACCTCTCGATTGAGAGGACGATGCTGTATGCCTGTGGTTCCGTACTCTTGCCCGGGCTTGCCGCTTTGTTCTTTTACAGCAGTTTTCACAGAATAGGGATATACAGCCTGGTTTCCGAGTATGTTGCGAAAAACCTCGAGCTGACCATGGCCCTGTATAAACATTTGGGGATGCCGGAAGAAAGCATGGTAATAATTTCGAATTCGCTGGAAAATATCCGGTACGTTCTGATTCGGATTGTTCCCGGGCTCGTGGTTGTCTCAACCCTCTTTGTGGTCTGGACAAGCCTGCTGCTTGCAAAACCGATCTTGAAAGCAAAGGCGCTTTTTTACCCGGCATTCGGCCGGCTCAACCTGTGGAAAGCACCGGAGAAGCTGGTCTGGGGCGCCATCGGGTGCGGCGTCATGATACTTTTGCCGAACAAGGCCCTACGGATGATCGGCCTGAACGGTATGCTGCTCCTGATGGCCGTATATTTTTTCCAGGGCATTGCCATTGTTTCGTTTTATTTTGAAAAAAAGCGGTTTCCGCGGATATTGAAAATCTTTTTATACGGTTTCATTGCCGTGCAACAGGTTATACTGTTCATCGTTATCGGTCTCGGTTTTTTTGACATATGGCTGAATTTCAGAAAATTGGAAATAGATGAATAATGCGTCTTTCTCAATTTTCATTCTCGTTCATAAATGGAGGTTCCCATGAAAGTAGTCTTGAAAGAAACCATAGAATCCCTCGGCATTATCGGCAGCGAAGTCACCGTAGCCGACGGCTATGCACGCAACTATCTCCTGCCCCAGGACAAGGCGGTGGAGTCCACGCCGGCCAACCGAAAAATGCTGGAACAGCAAAAGGTCAAATTTGACGTTCAAATCGCCAAGGAAAGAGGGCTTGCCGAAGAGATGGCGAAGAAACTGGAAGGGGTCGTCTGCACAATTACGGCAAAGGTTGTTGAAGAGGATCGCCTTTACGGCTCGGTTACGGCCCGGGACATAATAGACGCGCTTGCAAAACAGGAAATTGTGGTTGAAAAAAAATCGGTTTTACTCAAGGAACCGATAAAAACCATCGGGATCTTCAAGGTCCCCATTCGCGTCTACAAGGGGGTCAAGCCTGAAATTACCGTTGAAGTTTTGTCGGAATAGTGTAAATATCCTATTCCAGAGGACCAGGTTTTCAAGGACTAAATAAAACACACCACACAGAACCGGATAAAAAACAAGTCGATGAAATCCAATGGCCGATAGCCACACACAAATCCGGAAAGATCCTTCGCTGTACAGTCTGCCCCCCCAGAATCTAGAGGCGGAGGAATCTTTGCTCAGTGCGGTCCTTATAGATAACAACACCTTGCTGGATGTGCTGGAGATTCTCTCTCCGGAAGATTTCTACAGAACCGCACATCAAAAAATTTTTTCGGGCATTTCCGACCTCTTTTCCAAAAATGAACCCGCGGACCTCGTAACCCTTTCCAATATCCTCAGAGATCGGAATCAACTGGAAGAGATCGGCGGCGCCACATACCTGGCACGGCTCGTGGATTCGGTTCCGCTTGCGGTAAACGCTCAGCATTATGCCAAGATCATCCATGACAAGGCCTCGTTGCGGCGCCTTATTGCTAAGGCCAATTTCATTGTCCGGAAGTGCTATGAAGACGGGGGCGACGTCGACAATGTCATCGATTTTGCCGAGAGCGCTATTTTTGAGATATCCGAACAGAAAAACAGGCAATCTTTCCACCCCATCAGCAAAATCATCGACAGCAACATTAAAACCATCGAGGAGCACGAAAAGAACAAGGCTCTGGTAACCGGTGTGCCAACCGGTTACACCGGCCTGGACAGGCTGACGTCAGGGTTTCAGAAATCAGACCTTATCATTCTCGCCGCGCGCCCGAGCATGGGGAAGACGGCGTTGGCTCTCAATATTGCACGGCATGCGGCTGTTCAGGCCAATACCCCCACCGCTATCTTCTCCCTCGAAATGTCAAAGGAACAATTGTCCATGCGCATGCTCTGTTCGGAAGCAAGGGTCGACCTGTACCGATTGCGGGGAGGATTCATGAATCAGGACGACTGGATCCGGATCACGGGCGCCGCAAGTACCTTTTTCAACGCGCCCATTTACATCGACGATTCACCCGATATTACCGCGCTGTCTATCCGGGCAAAAGCCCGCAGATTGAAGATGGAAAAAGGCCTCGGTCTCATTATTATCGACTATCTTCAGCTAATGAGAGGTCCCGCCTCGGCGGAACGCAGAGACCTCGAGATCTCGGAAATATCAAGGTCTCTCAAAGCGCTTGCCAAAGAGATCGACGTTCCGGTTGTGGCGCTTTCCCAGCTGAATCGAAAACTGGAGGAACGCAGTGACAAGCGGCCCCAGCTGTCGGACCTGAGAGAATCCGGCGCGCTTGAACAGGACGCCGACGTTGTTGCATTTATCTACAGAGACGAAATGTACAACAGGGATGAAAACAACCCGAACAAGGGTAAAGCGGAAATCATACTGTCCAAACAGAGGAACGGGCCCACCGGAAGATTGCAGTTGACATTTCTGTCCGCCTATACCCGTTTTGAAAATCTGGCATCGGAAGATGATCTGGGAATCGAATAGATTTCAAATTTCGCTTAACAGCGATATCGAAAATCGACAACTGCTGTAAACCTGTATGAAGCGAATCTACGGACATACCACCGGACTTAAGGCCGATCAGATTCGCAGGCTGGAAAATCTTTACCGCCGCCGCATCCCGCCGCAGTTTCTCATCTCTTTTGAACTCGCGCGTGACATCAGCAGGCTCTCCCTGGAAATACGGCGCCAGATCGGTCTTTTGATTAACCGACAGGGTAAAATCGCTTTTGTAATCGTCGGAGACCATCAAGGCATCGTCATTCCCACCGTCAGCGAATACCGCGCCGCTCCGGGCCGCCTCATGGGGCTCAGGTGTGTGCACACCCACCTGAAAAAAGAACCCCTCACGCAGGACGACCTTACCGATCTCGCGCTTTTGAGGCTCGACATCATGGCTGCAATTGCCATGCACCCCGACGGGCAGCCGCACATAATCCACATGGGCCATATTTTACCGAAAAACCCCGATGGTGACCTGTATCAGATCAGTTCACCGCTCGATCCCGGCAGACTCGACATCGGATGCCTGGATCTTATTCACGCGCTTGAAGACGAACTTTCCCATGCACAGTCCGCGTTTGATGCGAGTTCCGACAGGGAAAGGGCACTGCTGGTCAGCGTTACGACGGCGCCCAGGGATAAAGCCAGCGCCTCCCTGGCCGAACTGGAAGAGCTTTCGATATCCAGCGGAATAGATGTCATTGAAAAAATACTTCAGCAGCGAAAAAAAGCCGACCCGAGGTTTCTCATGGGAGCGGGGAAACTCGAGGATTTAACCATCCTCGCGCTTCGCAACGCAGCGACACTGATTATTTTCGATCAAGAGCTGAATCCGGCCCAGATACGCTCCATTACCGATCAGACGGACCTCAAGGTCATCGACCGGACCCAGTTGATACTGGATATTTTTGCGCAACGGGCGCAAACCAGGGAGGGAAAGCTTCAGGTGGAGCTTGCCCAGCTCAAGTATCTGCTCCCGCGACTAATTTTAAAAAACACGGCCATGTCACGTTTAACCGGCGGCATCGGCGGGAGAGGACCCGGTGAAACAAAGCTGGAGATAAACCGCAGAAGGGTTCGGGACCGCATTGTCCGCCTCGAAAAAGCCCTGTCCCTTGTGATGAAACAGCGGAAACAGCAGAAGGCAAAACGTCATAAACGCGGCCTGCCGGTTATCTCCATCATCGGATATACCAATGCCGGAAAGTCGACCCTCATCAACACCCTCACAAAGAGCAATGTCCGAGCGGAGAGCCGGATGTTTGCAACACTGGATCCTTCGAGCCGGCGGCTGAAATTTCCCAGAGATGTAGAAGTTATCGTCACCGACACCGTGGGGTTTATCAAAGACCTTCCCCGGGACCTTATGGTCGCCTTTCGCGCAACACTTGAAGAACTCGAAAGCGCCGATCTTCTGCTCCACGTGATCGACATCAGCAACCCCCGTTTTGACGAGCAGATCAACTCTGTTGAGAAAATACTTGCCGATCTTAATCTGGACACAATCCCCTTAATTCGTGTTTTGAACAAAAAAGACCTTCTGGACCCGGATATCGTTCGCATACTGAGCAGGAAACTCAACGGCACGGCTGTCTCGGCACATACCGAATCGACCCTGATACCCCTCATTAAAAATATGGGCGCGCGGATTCAACCCAATAATTTCGTTGACATTTAAATGAAAAACCATATAAAGGTTTATTCCTTATGGATTTTGGATATGTAAAAAGAATCGGTATCGCCGCCGCTTACAATGGTGGCAGCGTCCTCCGATCCAAGCTGGGGCGGACGTCTAAAATTGAAAAAAAGGGGGCCATTGACCTGGTTACGGAAGCAGATACAGGCTCGGAAAAGGCGATCATTCAAACCATCGTAAAGGCCTTCCCCGACCATTCGATCTTAGCCGAGGAGAGCGGTTTCAAAGAGGGTGAAACCGACCTGACGTGGATTATCGATCCCCTGGACGGCACCACAAACTTTGCGCATCAACTGAGCCTTTTTTCGATCTCCATCGCTTTTTCCTTGAAGGGAAATACCGTTGTCGGCATTGTTCTCCTTCCGGCGACAGGCGAACTTTTTACTGCCGTCAGGGGCGAGGGAACAACGCTGAACGGCCGGGAGGTGAACGTTTCGAAATCGGCCGTCGTCTCCGAAAGCCTTCTGGTTACCGGTTTTCCTTATAACCACAAAAAATTTCACAACCCGCTAATGAAGCGTTTCTCAAACTGCCTTAAGGCATCTCAGGGAATTAGGAGGCTCGGTTCCGCCGCCATTGACCTGTGCTTTGTCGCGTGCGGACGTTTTGACGGGTTCTGGGAACAGAACCTGAAACCATGGGATACCGCGGCGGGCGTTCTAATTGCGGAAGAAGCCGGGGGCGTGGTCACTGATTTTTCCAACCGGCCCTTTACGATTGACAAAAAAGAGATTTTAGCAACGAACGGAAAAATTCATGATGAAATGCTTTCATTGATGAAAATAAAGGATACGCCATGAAAAAAGAGTTTTCAGATAAAATCTCTTTTGATGATCATCTGGGATGTTTCGGAGATTTCAACATAGAAAGCACAATCTGCAAAAGGCATTGCGTGCTGAGTTTGCGCTGCGCCATAGAACGGGATCAAAATGACCGAATCGAGCTTTTGGAAGATCTGATATCTTACCAGGAAATATCAATGAAAATTCAGTGACCCCGTCGATACGTCGGGAAAAATCTTGCCGGGATTGAGTATCCCTTTAGGGTCAAAAACCTGCTTTATCTTTTTCATCAGTTCGAGTTCTACTCGGCCGATCTCCTTTTCCAGGTACGGTGCCTTGGTGATACCCACGCCATGTTCGCCGGAAATCGTTCCCCCGAGTTTGAGTGTGTAATCGAACAGAGCGCCGACAGCCGCTTCGGCCTTTGCCCGTTCCGCGTCTATCTTTTTGTCGAGCATGATGTTGAAATGGATATTTCCGTCTCCCGCATGGCCGAAGCTCACCATGGTCAGCCCTGTTTCGGAACGCAGGTCTTCGATCTTTCTCACCATATCCGGTATTCTGCTCCTGGGAACGACGATGTCCTCATTGATCTTGTCCGGGCCGTATCTGAACAGCGCGGGAGAAATCGCCTTGCGAGCCTTCCAGAGATCCGCGGCGTCTGTTGTCGTCCCGGCGACTTGAATTCGTTCCGCCCCCCGGGATTCGCAAATGGCCTGTAATTTTTCGACGGACCTGTCCACCGCTTCCGTGTCACCGTCCACATCCATGAGAAGCAAAGCGCCGGCGTCAACCGGCAGGCCGATGTTAAGGTGGCTCTCCACGCAACGAATGGCGGCATTGTCCATAAACTCTATGGTTCGGGGAATAATACGGTTTCGGATGATATCTGAAACCGTTTCCGCCGCAGTTTCGATATTGCGGAAAACGGCGGTCATGGTTCGCGACGCTTCGGGAAGGGGCAACAGTCGGAGTGTCATTCGGGTAATAACGCCGAGCGTCCCCTCGGACCCGACCAAAAGCCGGGTCAGATCATATCCGACAACGCCCTTGGCCGTTTGCACGCCGGTTTTGATGATCTCGCCGGTGGGAAGGACGACCTCAAGACCCAGCACATAATCCCGGGTTACCCCGTATTTAAACGCGCGGGGGCCTCCCGCGCATTCCGCCAGGTTGCCGCCCAGGGTGGAAAAGTCGGAACTCGACGGGTCCGGGGGATAAAAAAGCCCCTTCCGTTCAACAGCTTCATGCAGGTGTCCCGTGATAACACCGGGTTGTGCGTGGGCCACAAGGTTGTGGGTGTCAATTTCAAAAATCCGGTTTAAACGGGTCATTACCAGCACCACCCCCCCTCTGACGGGAAGCGACCCTCCGGTCATTCCGGTGCCGGCACCGCGGGGCACGACATAAAAATCCGCGTCGTTGGCGAGACGCAACACAGCGGAAACTTCTTCGGTATTCCCGGGAAACACCACCGCGTCGGGCAAATATGTCCTGGCGGTTGCATCATATGCATAGCAGGCGAGGTCCTCCTTGTGCACGGTGCAGTTGGCCTTGCCTACAATTTTTCTAAGCTTTTTAAACGTTGAATCCTCTAACGGCATTGTGTGCACTACCCCGGTTTCTATGTATTATTATTGATGCGGAGAACACGGCGCATCAAAAAAAGAACCATTTACGAACTGGAAACTAAAATTTGCCGGACTCGAGCTTCCTGCTGAAAAATTCGACCTGCTTTTGAATGGGGCCGTTTTCTCTCAATCCTTTTTCAACGACACCGATGGCGTGGAGTGCTGTGGCGTGATATCTGTTGAAGCTTTTTCCGATCATCTGCAGGGGGGAGTCCGTATATCTGCGTGAGAGGTACATTGCAATCTGTCTCGGGCGAACGCAAAATTGTTTTCGGGAACTCGAAACAATGTCGCTGATGGAAATATTGTAATGTTTGCATACCAGCTTTTTGATAACATCTATGGTGATGGCTTTTCGGTGCCGAATGATATTCTTGACAACACTCTCCGCAAGTCCGAGATCGATGGGCACGCCCAGCAGAGACGATTTGGCATTGACCCCGATGAGTCCGCTCTCGAGCTGTCTGATATCTTCCGTGAGTTCACCGGCAAGATATTCGATGATGTCGTTCGGCATTGTATAGTTGTTTAACTGGGCTTTTTTCTGCAATATCCGGACCCTTGTCCTGAAGTTTGGCGGGTCGATATTGGAAATAATGCCGCAGGAGAGACGTGAACTCAATTTGTCATTTAACTTCGGTATGTCCGCCGGCAGGTAGCAGCTTGAAAAAATTATTTTTTTGCCCGCCTCAAACAACGAATCGAGTGTAAGCGCCAATTCAACCTGGGTTCGCGTTTTGCCGCTCAGGTAATGGATGTCTTCCAGAAGTAAAACGTCACAGCCCCTTCTGTATTTGGTTTTGAATTTATCGATGGAATCGGTTCGAAACGACTGGACCATTTCATTGCTGAAGTCTTCGGCGGTAATATAATAGACGCGGTCCGTTGAATGTTCGGTCAATATGAAGTTGCCGACGGCCTGTGAAAGATGGCTTTTACCCATGCCGGTTTTTGATAACAGAAGCAGTGAACTCTGCCGGCCATTCTTGCGTGAGGCAAGGGAAAGCGCTGCGGAATAGGCAAAATCATTGTTCCCCCCCACCACAAACTGATCAAACGTAAAATCTTTGCGTAAAAAACATCCATTGCTTCGATGAACATTCATGCTTGGCAGCGGCAACTGGAGAACATGCGGCGGCTTCTGTTTTGAAGCGCCGTTTTCTCCTGAGATCTCGATGAAGAATCTGCCTGATTCACCTGAAATTCTTTTGATCTCCGATTCGATCAGGGCTCCGTAGTGGTCCTGAACGCGTTTCTTGGAAAACAGGTTCGGGCAGGACAGGATCATGCTGCCTTCCCGGCTTTTAAGATATTCCATGGGTTCGATCCACATCCTGTAGCTGTGGACGGGAATGTGTTTTCGAATCGAAGATTTTACCTCATCCCAGATAGAAGTCATCGGAAACAACTCATTTGTTTGAAAATGATAGGGTATTACTTGTATTTCCGTGGAGAAATACCGGTAAACAGTAAGGATATCAATCGGTTTTGGAGAATTAAACCAGGTTAGGGAAAGATTCCCAAAAAGTTCATCCTTTTTTAGGGCATCCCCCATGTCGTGTCAAACCTGAATAATCCGAGTTTTAACCTGTTAGCCAAAAAGTTATTAACAATTTATATCTATCTATAATTAATGATTTAAATTATATTATAAGTCCAAGAACCTTTACATACAACCCTTTTTGAATATCGTAATTTTTTTAAGCATTCTGGGCATATCCATCGCTCCAATTTGAATGTCAACAATTTTGTTTTCTTCTGATAACTCTCTTTATCGCTAAATATCTTCTATTTTCTCATACAGCATCGCCGTGCATTTTTCAAAGCGCCGAACACCCTGTTAACAATCAAATTCTTTGGACAAATTGTTCCGGAATTTGTTTGAAAAAAAATTGCCCGCCCTGTAATATACTGAACTTTTGATCCGTCAACGAAAATGAATATGAAAATCGATCCGAACACAACCCTTTTCGAGAGGTGCCATTGAAAGATGACCGGCCGGTTATAGGAATTACCATGGGCGACCCGGTGGGGATCGGTCCTGAAATTATTCTCCTGGCCCTCGGTGACCCGTCCGTTTACCGGACATGCAAACCCTGCGTGTTTGGAGACGTGCGCCGTCTTGAATTTGCACGGCAATCCCTTGGAAGCCGTCTCGCCCTTGAACCCGTCAACGAACCTGAGGCCGGCATGTATCGGTACGGCCGCGTCGATCTGATTCACCATCCCGGGCTGGACCGGAAAAAAACCGCATGGGGCAGACCGACGGTCGAGACGGGCAGAGCAATGGTCGGCTATATCACCGCTGCCGTTGACATGGCAAAAGCAGGGCGCATCGCTGCCGTTGTTACCTGCCCCATAAACAAATCGGCCATGCGCATGGCCGGTTTTCCATACAACGGTCACACCGAACTGCTGGCCGAAAAAACCGGGGCAGACCGATTTGCCATGATGCTTGCGGGAAAAAGGCTTCGTGTCGTTTTGGTAACCGTGCATGCGCCCTTGAGAGATGTCCCCTCGAGCCTCACCAGTGAAAAAATACTGGATACGATCAAGATCGCCGCTCACGGGCTGTCCACCCGTTTCGGTATTAAAGCGCCCCGGATTGCCGTGGCCGGATTGAACCCCCACGCCGGAGAAGGCGGAATGTTCGGCAATGAGGAAGAGAATATTATCTTCCCGGCAGTTCAGCAAGCCAAAAGAGAAGGGTTTGACGTTCACGGGCCCCTGCCGCCGGACACACTGTTTTACCACGCGGCAAACGGTCGATATGACGTGGTGGTCTGCATGTATCACGACCAGGGGTTGATCCCCTTTAAGATGATTCATTTTACGGACGGTGTAAACACGACACTGGGTCTTCCGATCATACGGACGTCGGTTGACCACGGCACGGCATATGATATTGCCGGGACCGGCAGCGCGGACCCCGGGAGCCTTGCGGCGGCGATTACCATGGCGGTGGAACAGGCGGTTTATAAAAGAGCAATGGGCGATTAAAATTTGAAGTGAAATAAAAAATATCCATGGAGTCTGACAAAATCATCATACGCGGCGCACGGCAGCACAACCTGAAAAACATCGATGTCGAACTGCCGCGAAATCGACTCGTGGTGATCACCGGCCTCTCCGGTTCGGGCAAATCCACGCTGGCATTCGACACCCTTTACGCTGAGGGACAGCGCAGATATGTGGAGTCCCTGTCAAGCTATGCGCGCCAGTTTTTAGAACGCATGGAAAAGCCGGATGTGGACATGATCGAAGGGCTGTCGCCGGCCGTTGCCATCGAACAGAAAACAGCCAGTCACAACCCCAGGTCGACCGTGGGGACGGTGACCGAAATATATGATTATCTTCGCCTGCTCTTTGCCAGGGTCGGCACGCCCCACTGTTACACGTGTGGGCTGCCCATTGCCTCGCAGACGCTGGACCAGATCGCGGAAAAGGTCATGTCCCTGGATACGGGAACCCGCCTTGTCATTTTGTCCCCCCTGGTTACCGGCAAGAAGGGAACCCACGAAAAGCTTCTGGCAGGCCTTAAAAAGGAAGGCTTTGCCCGGGTACGAATCGACGGAAAAACTTTAGAAATTGAAGGAGCCGACCGGCTGGACAAGAACAAAAAACACTTCATCGACGTGGTTGTGGATCGCCTGATCGTAAAGAGCAATATCCGAAACCGGCTCGCGGATTCCCTCGAACTGGCCATGTCCCTTTCAGACGGAATCGTGACGGTGGACACCATAGACAGAGACCCGGACCTTCCCGTAGAGTCCATCCTGTTCAGCGAAAAGGCGGCCTGCGTGACGTGCGGTATCAGCTACCCCGAGTTCACGCCGGCAAGTTTCTCCTTCAACTCGCCCCAGGGCGCGTGCCCGAAGTGCGACGGTCTTGGCTCAAGCACCGAATTCGATCCCAACCTGATTATCCCGAACCCCGAGCTTTCACTGAGAGAAGGGGCAGTCACGGTGTGGGCCAACAGAAATTCCGTTCATTTCATGGAGTTTTTGGATGCCCTGACCCTGCATTACGGCGTTGATATCTACACACCGTACAGGGACCTGCCGGAAGACTTCAAAAACACACTTCTTTACGGGTCGGGGGATGAACAGATCACTTTTTACTTTGAACGAAACGAACGCCGCTACACCTACAAAAAAACCCTTGAAGGCATCATTCCAAATTTGCAGCGCCGCTACATGGAGACAGATTCATACCAGGCCCGGGAAGAAATTAAAAACTACATGAATTTTCGTCCCTGTACGGAGTGCGGGGGCCAGCGGTTGAACCGGGCGAGCCGGTCCGTGAATGTGGGAGGCTTTACCATATTCGAAATCACGGCGCTTTCGGTTGAAAGGGCCTTTGCGTTTTTTAACGCGTTGACGCTGGAAGGCAAAAAAGAGTTTATCGCCCGACGGATTTTGAAAGAGATCTCGGAACGGCTGAGCTTTCTTGAAAATGTGGGGCTCTCCTATCTCACCCTCGACCGCCCGGCCTATACGCTTTCGGGCGGCGAGAGCCAGCGGATACGCCTTGCCACGCAGATCGGATCGAAGCTGACCGGCGTTCTGTACGTTCTGGATGAACCCAGCATCGGCCTGCATCAGAGAGACAACCGCCGCCTCCTGGCCACGCTTTCCCAGATGCGGGATCTCGGCAACACGGTGCTGGTGGTGGAGCACGATGAAGAGACCATACGTTCCGCCGATTATGTGGTGGACATGGGCCCCGGCGCCGGAGTGAACGGCGGAGAGGTCGTCTTCTCCGGCCCGCCGGCAGAACTCGTCAAAAGCAGCACCTCACTGACCGGCCAGTATCTCTCAGGGCGAAAGCGTATCGAAGTCCCAGCGAACCGCCGCGCCGGACACGGGAAAAAACTCGTTGTGGAAGGGGCGTCTCAAAACAATCTCAAGAACATCACCGTTGATTTCCCCCTGGGCTGTTTTGTCTGTGTGACCGGCGTCTCCGGCTCGGGTAAATCGACCCTCGTCCTGGAGACCCTTCACCATGCCCTGTCCCAGCGGCTCTATCATTCCAGGGTGCGTGCCGGGTCTTATTCCAGGGTTCTGGGCATGGAATATGTCGACAAGGTCGTCAACATCGATCAGTCCCCCATCGGCAGGACGCCGCGTTCCAACCCGGGCACCTACACCGGGGTGTTCACCTACATCCGGGAACTCTTTTCCAGGACGGCCGACGCGCGCATGGGGGGGTACAAGCCCGGCCGGTTCAGTTTCAACGTCAAGGGCGGCAGGTGCGAGGCCTGCGGTGGGGACGGCATCATAAAAATCGAGATGCATTTTTTACCGGATGTTTACGTCACCTGCGATGTCTGCCGGGGCAAGCGATACAACCGCGAAACCCTTGAGATCCGGTACAAAGGGAAAAATATAGCAGACGTTCTCGACATGACCGTCAACCAGTCCCTTCGCTTTTTTGAAAATATAAACAACATCAGAACAAAGCTGCAAACGCTTGCCGACGTGGGGCTGGGCTACATCCGGATCGGTCAGCCGGCCACAACGCTCTCCGGCGGCGAAGCCCAGCGGGTCAAGCTTTCCCGGGAACTCAGCAAAAGAGGAACCGGCAGCACCGTCTACATTCTCGATGAACCCACCACGGGGCTCCATCTGGACGATATCCGTAAACTGCTCGGCGTGCTGGGCAGGTTGGTGGAATCGGGAAACACGGTCATTGTCATCGAGCACAACCTGGATGTCATAAAGACGGCGGACCACATCATCGACCTCGGGCCCGAAGGCGGGGACGGCGGCGGCGACGTTGTCGGATGCGGCACCCCTGAAGCCATCGCGGACATGCCAGCGTCATACACCGGACATTACCTGAAAAAAGTTCTAAACCCTTTAAAGGGCGATCCCCGTTGTCCTTCTTGACGCCTCATGAAGTCTTTAAAATGCTATTTGTGGTGCACTTGCAGCTTGAATTCACAATGGTATATGTAATAGGAGAAAGTTAACGTTGGATTTAACTTTTGGCAAGATGTTCCAAAAAATGGACAGGACATAATTGTTGTGATACGATATTACCGTATCTCAATTGCGAGTGAACCCAGGTACTTGCAAGGTATCCCCAATCGCGAGCTTATAAAACAAGATGTATGAAATGCTGGATTTTGCCCAAAAAACCATCTTTGCAA
>JBDRPF010000087.1:0-7597 GCA_043827325.1 Pseudomonadota bacterium
CTCAAGGGCTCCAAGTTTCCGCCCGCAGACATTATCGGCTGGTGCAAGAAGATCCACTGGCCCCATTACTGGTGTGTAGCAGACTTCAACGTGGTCAAGAAATGCTATGCCTTTGAAGACAAGAAGAAGTAGTAGCATGGAAGAAAACGTAATCGAGGAACTCGACACCCTCAAGGGGATGTAAAGCAACTGGAAAAGAGGTTTTCCGGCTTGGGCATCCTCTGGCAGATAAAGTAAAGGTTCATTGCCTTAATCATCAATCTCCTAAAAGTGGTGATTTCTTGCCAGTATTTCGAGCAAATTTAAAACAAATGAGTTTCAGATATCGTCGTTACAATTCCTTGTAAACCTATACCATGAGGTGCTCCGGGGTTTTTATGACGAGGCAAAAAAAACCTTTTTCATCAGGAAAAATGGAGAAAAAATACTGAAGATCTTATCCATTTATTTAAACTCTCGATCAGCCCAGAAACACGGAGAGCAAACCTTTTCTCGCATCGACATGCTGTATGGTTATCTGAACCAGATCTTCAGGCTTTATGTCTATCCTGCCGGATACCGGCAGGTCGCATTCCAGCATATATTCCGTCAGGAGCACCTGATAGATGTCTCTCCGTTTGAAAAGCACGATCGCCTCTAATTTTTGGCCGATTCTTTTTTCAAGGTATTTCAACAACCAGTATCTGTGACGGTTGTGTTGGAGCCTCGAAACACCGCTCATGGGCTGTTCAAGAAGCTGAATAATCGTTTTAATTTCTTCCGGGGTGGACGGCGTTTCCAGACCGAAGATCGTCCGAATCTGACGCTGGGTCGCAAGATCAAAATATTTCCGTATAGGAGATGTCGCCGTCACGTACACATCGAGCCCTAATCCCGAGTGATGCTCGGGTTTGTTGCTTAATACAAAGCGGTTCAGAAGCCTCCGCTGCATACAGTTCTGGAACAGGGTTCCATCATTCCCTTTGTAGAGCCGCTCTCTGGGTGCGACCTGGGTCCTGAAAATAGCAGGGACATTGTGTTGCGCGAGGAACCCGGCCATGAGCCAGTTGGCCATAATCATTATCTCCGATACCAGCATTCTTCCCGGGCTTTCCCTGTTTATCCTGTTTACCGTCACTTCGTTGTTTTCATCGACCCAGACATTGACTTCCGGCAGGGTAATTTGAACAGCGCCCGCATCCATCCTTTTCTGGCGGAATTTCGTGGCGATACCATGAAGAATTTTGAAATCACTGTTTTCTTCTGCCGCCATGTTGACATCATAATAGGTGAGCTGGTGCTTTATTCTGATCAGGCTCGGAAAAATCTCATGGCCGATCAGGTCCAAAGACCGGCTCAGGTTTACCATGATGCTGATGGCAGGGCGCAATTCTCCGGCTTTAAGGCTGCAAACATTCTCTGCAAGGGATGGCGGCAGCATGGGTATTTTCTGATCGGGCATGTAAATCGAACTGCCGCGGGTCAGGGCCGCCTGATCGAGAAGATCCCCTTTTTCGACGTAATGGCCGACGTCGACGATGTGCACTCCTAAACGATAACGGTCGCCAAGGTCTTCGATGCTGATCGCGTCGTCATAATCGAGGGTGGATTGACCGTCTATGGTCATGAGGGGCAGCGCGGTCAAATCCCTGCGCGTGTTATCGACCGGTAAATCCTTTGCGGATTGAATCAACCGGTCCGCACTTTTCAGCACGCCGGGGGAAAAGGCGGTCGGAATATCGTATCGATAAAGATCGATGTTCTCGTTTTTATCAAATGCACCTCGCTTTTCCAGAACATGAAAGAGACCATCAACCGAGTTCATGCCGGCTCTCTTCAGCATTGCATTTCCGAGGTCATAGTGCCGGGGATCTTTGTCGTGAATATATAATGATTTCAGAATGTTTATAATATCATTCTCATTCGGAATCGCCGGAGGGTTGTGGTTGTTAAGGGCGCTTTTCAGCCATTCGCCGCCGTCACGAATGATTTGATTTTTCCGGATGGATTCCCTTTCCAGAGCCAGTTTGTGTTCAACTGCCTCTTCGGTGTTTGGAAAAAACCGGTCCGGGTTGAATTTAAAATAGAGCCGATTCTTAAAAAAAGCCCTGATAACTGCGGATTCGTGATCAGCGGTCGGGTTGTCCGGAAAACAAAATTCGGTCATTGTGGGGAGGTCGATCCATTCCTGTTCGGTGTTTAAGACCTCCCACAACTCCTTGATGTTTATCTGGCTTATCAGGGCAGTCCGGCGGTTCGCTGTCTCTTTTAAGGCACCAAGGAGCTTGTCCCTCCCCATCGCGATATCAAGGCGCGACCCGGACTGATGTGACAGGCGGCTTGACGAGAGGTTCACTTCCCGATTGGTTTCGGTGAGGAGCCTGACCCGCTGCTTTTTGATTTCAAGAACCACCGCACAGATTATGTCCTGGTGGTCGATATATTCGACGATGCTTCCCGATTCCATAATCGTACTTAATAACAACCGGTATTGTGAAAGTCAACGCACCGCATCAGTGAATGTCTTTTTTTCCTGAACGGAGCTCAATTTAATTAGCTCATTATCGTTAAGTCTCGTCGGGTTTGATGTTTGACCAAATTGAGATTCTGGTGTACCTTTTAACCCCTATGAAATCCACACAGTTAATTAAACCGTATTTTAAGGAAAACCGAAATCGCATACTGCTGGGACTCCTGTGCCTGATTGTCGTTGATTTTCTTCAGCTTTGCATACCGCGTATCATTAAATGGGCGGTGGATGACATTACGGCATTCCGGGTCGATATAAAATCGCTGTTGTTTTATTCGCTTGAGATCGTCGGCATCGCCCTCATCATCGGTTTATTGCGTTATGTGTGGCGCCGCTGTCTCATCGGCACGTCACGACGTGTGGAGGAAGGCCTGAGAAACCGGCTTTTCGCCCATATTCAGACGCTTTCCGCCGCGTATTTCGACAGGGTAAAGACAGGGGATTTGATGGCCCACGCGACCAATGACATCACCCATATCCGCATGGCAACGGGGATGGGAATGGTTGCGATTACGGACGCCATCGTCCTCGGCGCTGCGGCTGTGGGATTCATGCTCTATATCAACGTCCGGTTGACTCTTTTTGTACTCATCCCCATGCCGTTCATTGTTTTTGGCGCTCGTTTCTTCAGCAGGAAGATGCACCGCCGGTATCAGGAAGTGCAGGGTACGTTTTCCGTCTTGACGGAAGTGGTGCGGGAACGGTTTTCGGGCATACGCGTTATTAAAGCGTACAACAGGGAGAAGCAGGAAACATCCAGGCTGGAAGCCATATCAAGAGATTATATTGATAAAAATCTGAAACTGGTAAAGGTTACCGGCTCATTTTTCCCGATGATGCTTTTTTTAACGAACCTGAGCCTCGCCATTGTTTTATATCTGGGGGGTCGGCAGGTCATCAAGGCAACCATAACCCCGGGCGATTTTGTGGCGTTCATCAGTTATCTCGGGTTGCTGACATGGCCGATGATGGCCATGGGATGGGTGACGAACCTGCTGCAGCGCGGCAAGGCATCACTGGACCGGATCAACAGGATACTGCAAACGCGCCCCGGGATTGCGGATGCACCGGACGCACAATCCATTCGACACCTGCGCCCAGGCATCGTTTTTGAAGATGTCCGCTTTTCATATCACCCTGACACCGGTAAAAACGATACCGCACCCGCCCTGAACGGGATTAATATTCACATCGGTCCGGGCAGCGTTTTAGGTATCGTCGGGCCGCCCGGCAGCGGCAAAACAACACTGTTGAATCTTATACCGAGGCTTTATGATGTTTCCGGCGGATGCATCCGGATCGGCGGTGCGGATGTTCGCAAGATGCGGGTCCGTGATCTCAGATCTCATATCGCCTATGTATCCCAGGAGCCCTTTCTGTTCTCCGGCACCATCCGGGAAAACATAACTTTCGACAGTGCAAAAGCCGATGAGTCAACACTGGTCCGGGCCGCGGAAAAAGCATCGCTTTATGAAACGATACAATCCTTTTCGGACGGGTTTGATACCATGGTCGGAGAGAGAGGGGTTATTCTTTCCGGCGGCCAGAAGCAGCGTGTCGCCCTTGCCCGTGCGCTCCTGCAGGAAAGATCCATCCTGGTCCTCGACGACCCCATCAGCCAGGTGGACATGGAAACAGGCACGGAAATTATACGGGCCATCAGGGCCACCAACGGAAACCGGACCGTAATTATTGTTTCGCATCGGCTTTCCGCCGTGAGGTTTGCCGATCGTATCATCGTGCTCAACAAGGGTGGTATCGTGGAGTCCGGTACGCATGCCGAACTGATGGAACAGGACAGATATTATGCAAGGACATATCGTCTCCAGGAGGTAGAAGAGGATTGTCATGCGTACTGATTATGGATATTTCGAGGAAAAAGAACTGGGGAAAGCCTATGACCTGGGGCTGTTGCGCCGGCTCTTCCCCTTTACACGGCCTTACAGACTGCTCTTGTTTTTCTCGATCATCATGGTCATGCTGATCACCCTTCTGGATCTTTCTCTGCCCTACGTTACCAAAATCGCCATCGACAGGTATATTGTGCCGAAAATGAACCCGGCCGGGGTTGCCGGAACAACAGGTTCGGATGTTCGGGAAAGCAGAACCCGGTATCTGAGAGCGGATATAACCGACAGCGAGATTAAAGCGATTGTTCACAAGTATCCGGTCCTGTTCGAGATACATGAATCTTTTGCCGTGATATCCTACGACAAACTGGAGCGATTGAAAGAAAATGATCTCTCGACACTGCGCAAGAGCGATCTTGCAGGTCTCGGCATTGTCTCCGTGGTTTTTCTTGCCGTCATCGTTGCGAATTTCATCCTCAATTTTGTTCAGGTCATGATAATGGAATACACGGGACAGATGATCATGCATGATCTGCGGGTACGCCTATTCTCCCACATACAGAATCTGTCTGTTGCGTTTTTCACGCAAAACCCCGTGGGCCGGCTGGTTACACGGGTCACCAACGACATTCAGAACATGCATGAACTCTTCACCTCTGTTGTTGCATTTGTTTTCAAGGATCTGTTTTTGCTCACAGGTATTGCAGTGGTCCTCCTGGGGATCGACTGGAAGCTGGCGCTGGTGTCGTTTTCGGTGCTTCCCTTTGTTTTGCTGGCCTCCTTTCGCTTTTCAGGCCAGGCCAGGGAAGTTTTCAGGGTTCTCCGGATAAAGCTGGCAGAGATAAATACCCGATTTTCAGAGACCATCGGCGGAATGAAGGTTGTACAGCTTTTTTTGCAGGAGCATGAAAACTACCGCAGATTTGCGCGGTTAAATCATGAAAATTACAGGGCCGGTATGCGACAGGTCCATGTGTTCGCGGTTTTTATGCCCGCAATAGAGGTCCTTGGATCGGCTGCACTGGCGGTTGTCATCTTCTACGGCGGCGGCAGTGTCCTGTCGGAACGGATCAGCCTCGGCGCTCTGGTGGCCTTTATATCTTACATAAAGATGTTTTTCAGGCCCATCCGGGACATTGCTGAAAAATACAACATCCTCCAGAATGCCATGGCATCGGCTGAACGGATTTTTCTGATATTGGACAGCACCGAAAGCCTGCCGCAGCCGGTTGCGGCTGACGGGTCCGCGGAGCGGGGGAGAAGGTATGACTTAGAAAAAATATCGGAAATCCGACTGGAGAACGTTTCATTTGCCTATGTGAGCGGAGAAACCGTTCTCAAGGAAATTTCTTTGCAGGTGCGGGCCGGTGAGACGGTGGCGGTGGTGGGACCGACAGGATCGGGAAAGACAACCATGATCAATCTCATTGTCCGGTTTTATGATCCGACGGCGGGACGCGTTCTTGTGAACGGCCGGGATATTAAAACAATAGAAACGTCGATATTGCGGGAAAAATTGGCGCTGGTCATGCAGGACCCTTTTCTGTTTTCAGAAACCATAAAGGAGAATATGGTCCTGGAAAATCGACGCATTTCAGGAGAGGTGCTGGAACGGATCATAGACGATTCGAATTGCAGGGACCTTGTAGACCGTTTGCCGGACGGCGTTGACACCGTGCTCTCGGAAGGCGGGATGTCAATTTCAAGCGGCGAACGCCAGCTCATATCCATCGCAAGGGCCTTTGCCCGCGATCCGGATCTCATTATCCTCGATGAAGCAACCTCATACATAGATTCAGAAACAGAGCAGAAAATCCAGGAGGCGCTTTTTAATCTGATGAAAGACAGGACATCCATTATCATCGCACATCGCTTGTTGACCGCCCGAAACGCGGACAGGATCTTCGTGCTGAACCGGGGAAAAATAATCGAGACAGGCACACACGATGAATTGATGAGACAGGGGGGCTTTTATTTCAGGTTGAATCAGTTACAAAATATTGCTTGATTAATCGAATTTCGTATGATTTAAAGCAGAACTTGCTTACGCAGGTTAAACTGTTGCGCTGGAAAGCTTTGTGAGAGTGTTCCGGATGTCAATTTATTTATTGAAATTATTAAATAAATTGCAATCTTTACCGTTAAGAGCCGAGTTTTTTAGTCTGAAAACGCGTGTTGAATTTCAGGGTGATTTTCAGGCTTAATATTGTATTTGAGCAGCACTGAAGGGACTTTGGGCGGAATCGCCGGAGTTCTGTCGTTGTTAACCAAAAACCGAGGAAGGAGGATTAACTACATGGCTTACGATGCAGTAAAAATGGCTGACTGGCAGATTTCCGAAGCGGCCGAAGAGAACATGCCGACCCCCGAGGAGTGGCGGGAGAAACTGGCCCTGGAAAAGGACGAGATCCTGCCCATGGGAAGATTGTGCAAGCTGGATTTCCTTAAAATTATTAACCGTTTGAAAGCCAAACCAGATGGCAAGTACATTGAGGTTACCGCCATCACCCCCACACCGCTGGGCGAAGGCAAGAGCACCACGTCCTGCGGCCTCATGGAAGGCCTGGGCAAACGCGGCAAGAACGTGGGCGGCGCCCTGCGCCAGCCCTCGGGCGGCCCCACCATGAACGTCAAGGGCACGGCGGCCGGCGGCGGCAACTCGCTCCTGATCCCCATGACCGAGTTCTCCCTGGGCCTGACCGGCGACATCAACGACATCATGAACGCCCACAACCTGGGTATGGTGGCCATGACCGCCCGCATGCAGCACGAGCGGAACTACAACGACGAGCAGCTCAAGCGCCTCACTGGCATGCGCCGCCTGGACATCGACCCCACCCGCGTGGAGTTCGGCTGGATCATCGACTTCTGCGCCCAGGCGCTCCGCAACATCGTCATCGGCCTGGGCGGCCGCACGGACGGCTACACCATGCAGAGCAAGTTCGGCATCGCCGTGGGCTCCGAGCTCATGGCCATCCTGGCCGTGGCCAAGGACCTGGCCGACCTCAAGGACCGCATCAACAAGATCACCGTGGCCTTTGACAAGAGCGGCAAGCCCGTGACCTGCGCCGACCTGGAGGTGGGCAATGCCATGGCCGCCTTCATGCGGAACACCATCAACCCCACCCTCATGAGCACCGCCGAGTATCAGCCCTGCTTTGTCCACGCCGGCCCCTTCGCCAACATCGCCGTGGGCCAGAGTTCCATCATCGCCGACCGCGTTGCCCTGAAGCTGTTC
>JBDRPF010000088.1:0-13965 GCA_043827325.1 Pseudomonadota bacterium
AGATCCCCTTTTGCCCCACAAAGACCACCGGTTTCATGCCGTGCACGAGGCCCTTGAGGTATTTCTTCTGAAACCCTTTCAGTTTTTCCATACAGTCTCCGCTTACTTTCTTTAATTCAATTTTATTTGACAGGATAAACAGGATTATCAGGATATTTTTTGGTTTTCCCGCTAAAAGCGGGGAAAAAAGGCGTAATGATCGCGTCCATCCTGTAAATCCTGTCAGAAAAAAGGGCTATATCTGCCCGATCAAGAACGACCCCGCACGAACTGCAGCGTAATCTTGGCAACACGCCTGCCGTAGGCCTCGGCGGTTTCAAGGTCTCCTGTGGGCGGCGCATCGGGCGGGTTGACCTGGAAGCTCGCGGCCATGGGCCCGATAAAGGAACCGATCCGGTTGTGGGCAGTTGGCCCGGGACCATCCACGCTGTTCATGGCGTCCGGGTCGTTCGCGGACGGGAACATTCCCAGGCCGACCCAGATCATCCCGTGCTGCATGGCGAAGATGACCAGCCCCTGAAGTGTGTTCAGCTTGTCGCCGGAGAAGGAACTCGAATTGGTGAACGCGCCGGCGATCTTGTCTTTCCATGCCGCGGCAAACCATTTGCTCACAGAGGCCTCCATGAATTTTTTCATTTCCGCCGCGATGTTACCCATGTAGGTGGCGGTCCCGAAAATGATGGCATCCGCTTTGTCGAGCTCGTCAAGCTTTTCAATGGCCTCCGCGGCCGTCATGATTTCCGCGTCGACATCCTCGACGCTGTTGGCCCCCCGCTGTACGGCTTCGGCCTGAATCTTTGTGTGCCCGTATGTGCTGTGATAAACGACGATGAGTTTGCTCATGGTGGTCCCTCCTTTTTTATTTTTGTGTTTTTTCCCTGTCCGCCTTCATGCCCTCCCAGGCCTGCTTCAAGAACTCGTCGCGGCCCGAGCCGGACCGGTACCAATTGTACCGAATCGGGTTTTTATGGTAATAGTCCTGGTGGTATTCTTCGGCCGTGTAAAATTCGCCCAGGGGAAGGATGCCGGTGACAATGGGCTTGCTGAAGCGGCCCGAGGCCGCAAGCCGCTTTTTGGATTCCTCGGCCTGACGTCTTTCCGTCTCGTTGGCGTAAAAGACGGCGCTCAGGTACTGGGAGCCCCGGTCCACGAACTGGCCGCCCGGGTCCGTGGGGTCCACGTGCTGCCAGAACACTTCCAGCAATTTTTCGTAGGTGATCTTGTCCGGGTCGTAGATCACTTTCACGGCCTCAATGTGGCCGGTGCCGCCGGCCGACACCTGCTTGTAGTCGGGGTTCTTTTCCTGGCCGCCGGTGTAGCCGGAAATTGCCTCGATCACGCCGTCAACCTTTTCGAAATCCGATTCCGTGCACCAG
The DNA here is from genome assembly GCA_043827325.1 of Pseudomonadota bacterium. Lineage (GTDB taxonomy): Bacteria > Desulfobacterota > Desulfobacteria > Desulfobacterales > UBA11574 > JBDRPF01. The sequence goes on from JBDRPF010000088.1 coordinate 1,377, forward strand.
AAGCAGCCGCCGGCAAACACGGCGGATGCGGTTTTTTCGGGTTTGTCATTCATGGGTTTCTCCATTTTATCCTTACTCCCGGCGTGAGTGAAGCCGAGAAAGACTGCTGTAAAAATCGCGAGTGCGATATAGATTGATTTCATGGCACACCTCCAAAATTTCTCAATACATATAAGAAGATAATGCGGAATCGAAAAATGTCGAGGCGGTGAGCCTTCAAAGACAGCATATTTGACTCGATTTTTACGTGAAATATTCAGGCTATCTTGCCCGACCCTTTGCAAACGGTGTCCAATGCAACCGCTTTGCGCGGGAAGACCATGCGGACAGCCGGTCCTTTAACGTTTCGATCAGCGCGTAGAGGGTCGGGACCACCACCAGCGTCAGCAGGGTCGAGACAATGAGGCCGAATATGACGACAATGGCCATGGAGCGCCACCACTGGGTCGATTCGCTGGCCAGGGAGATCGCCATGATGTGGAAGTCATAGCTCACGCCGCTTGTTTTCGTTCAATTGGAACCTGCTATAAATCCGAACCGGAAAATGCACAAAACCGGGTGTGAGTGCACCGGTTTTTGTGCAAAAGACAGGCCTTTTTGTATTTTGAACCCCCTGGTCCCCTTCCGCCGTTCACCGGGTGAATTCCACCGAAACCGTTGCGGGGCGTGTTGTTGGATCATTGTCAACGGAAAAAGAGCCACCCGCAGCCGGCGTTGGCACGGAATTTGATGATGACAAACGGATAAATCGAGCCGGATTGCTTTATCAACATGCCCGGCAATGCATACACGAAAAATAACACCTCAACCTGTTCCGGCTGACCAATATCTGAGCGATGAAAGATATATTTTACGCGCGTCCCGTTATCCCCCTGCTCTTGTCCATGATGTCCGGGATCGCCCTGGGATCCTGGTTTCCCGGTCACAGGATCCCGGCCGGTATTGTCGTTCTATGGTGCATCGCCGTCATCTGCCGTGTCCTCATCGGCAGAAAAACTGCCGTTACATCACCACTGGCGCTGTTTGCCGCGCTGGGGTATCTCTCCATACAGTCATGGGTCGCGCCTGAGTTTCCGCCGGATCACGTGGTTCATTTTCTGGACACGCACCCATGGGAGGTTACCGGCGTTCTCGACGCCCCGCCTTCCGACGAATTGGATCGACAAAAAATTATCTTACGCGTTGAGACGCTCGGCGATCAAACCCGGTCGTTTCCTGTTTGCGGAAAGATTCGCGTCACCGTGACGGGAGACAGCCGCCGGCTGTGCAGGGGCGACCGGGTGGCGTTTTCGGCCAGGATAAAATCCATAAGAAACTTCAGCAACCCCGGAGGGTTTGACTACCGGAGATACATGGCGTTTAAAGGTGTTTGGGGAACCGCATATGTTTCGGGAGAACGTATTGCCGTGCTCGGAAAAACTTCGGGAAGGGCCGTCGCCAAAACAATAGACCGGGCCCGCGGCAGGGTCTCGGATTTTATTGAAACCTCAACACGGGGAAGGGTACAGGGTGTATTGAAGGCCCTGATCATCGGTAACCGGAACGCGGTCCCGGCGGGCTTGAGAGAGGCATTTAACCGGGCCGGCATCGGTCATCTCCTGGCCATTTCGGGACTTCACATCGGCATTGTGGCGACCGCGGCATTTGTGCTGTTCAGATGGATGCTTTCCCGTATCGATTTGTTTCTGTGGGAGGCGTGGGCCCAGAAGGGCGCCGCGATTCTGTCCGCCATTCCCGTCCTCATCTATGGCCTGCTGTCCGGGATGTCGCCCTCTACCCAGAGGGCGCTGATCATGGTTGCTGTTTTTCTTTCGACCTTTCTGGCTGAAAGGGAGCAGGACCTGATGAACACCCTGGCGCTGGCGGCAATGCTGATTCTTGCCGTTCATCCGCCCTCGCTGTTTTCAATATCATTTCAGCTCTCGTTCGGCGCTGTGCTCGCGATACTCTACGGCCTGTCCCAATTACAAAACCAATGGTTTTCCGGTGTGACGGAAGCAGCGCAACAGCAGCGGCACCTGTTTTTAAAAAAGCTGATTTACTTTTTCATGGCGTCGGTTTTTGCCATTTTCGGCACGCTGCCGTTGGTGATGATGTATTTCAACCAGATCTCGGTGGTGGGGATTTTAACAAACGTCGTGCTCGTGCCGCTCATCGGATTTATCGTGGTTCCCCTGGGATTGCTTTCCGTGTTTTTGTATCCATTGACCAATGTTCTGGCTTCCGCATGCCTTAAAGCGGCAGCGGCTGTTCTGATGCCGGCCCTGGTTGCCGCGGATTTTTTTGCCGGCCTGCCGTTTGCGGCGGTAAAAACCGTGACACCGACATATTTTGAAACAGTGTGTTATTATCTCCTGTTCTGGGCGGTTTTGAACCTTTTGAACGTTCGGCCGGAAACGGCTGAAAATGACAGCGGCGTTCAGACCGCCACGCGTGCCCCGAACGGATTAAAACCCGGAAGCACGCGTACGGTTTTTCGCCAAAGACCGGCGGCGGTCGTCGCCGTGATCGTGATCCTCGCCCTGGGGCTTGATGCGCTGTACTGGCTGAATCAGCGTTTCTGGCAAGATGATTTGCGGGTAACGGTAATCGATGTGGGCCAGGGCGTATCCGCCCTTCTGGAGCTCCCGGGAGGCCGGTGCATTCTCATTGACGGCGGCGGTTTTTCCGACAATCGGATATTTGATGCGGGCGCCAGAATTGTTGCCCCCCTTTTGTGGCGAAAAAAAATAAAAACCGTGGACACCCTCGTTCTTTCTCACCCGAACACGGATCACCTGAACGGTCTTTTGTACATCGCCCGGCATTTTAATGTACAGCGCATATGGACCAACGGCGACGCGGCAAATACCCTGAGCTATCGTCATTTTCTGGATACGATCGCGGCGACGCGGGTTTTCGTGCCGGAATACGATGAAATACACCGAACCCAACGCATGGACGGCCTCCTGCTGAAAATTCTGTATCCGCCGAAAGATTTCATCGAGAGAAGAACAAACGAGCCGTGGCGCGGCACAAACAACAGCTCCCTTGTCGTAAAAGTTGAATTCGGCTCAAAATCGTTTCTTTTCCCGGGAGACATCAAGGCAAGGGCGGAGAAGGAACTGATCGAAACGGCGGGGGATGGCCTGCGAAGTACGGTTCTGATATCTCCCCATCACGGAAGCAATTCATCGAGTACGGCGTCTTTTCTGGACAACGTCAAACCGGAGATCGTGATTGTCTCGTCCGGGTGGAATAACAGGTTCGGATTCCCCCACCCGCAGGTATTGAAGCGATATCGGGACAGAGGGTGCCGCATATTCCGCACGGACAGCCATGGCGCCGTCACCCTGTCAACGGACGGCGATCGCCTCACGATCACGCCCACCCTCTGACTCACAGAACCCGCCGTGCGGTCGAGAAAATGCCGCGCCAGTAGGGATCGCTCATCTCTGATATCATGACGCCTTCGGAGTTGGAAGCATGCACAAACTCTCCTCCGCCCAGGTAAATGCCGACGTGATTTGTCTTATCCTCCGGGAGAAAAAAAAGGAGGTCTCCGGCCTGTATCCGGCTTCGCTGAACCCGGATGCCGACCCGCAGCTGCTCCCGGGTCGTTCTGGGCAGCCGTATGTTGAAAAGATTTTTGTAAACCTGCACCACCAGGCCCGAGCAGTCAACGCCTTCACGATCGTTCCCGCCCATTCGGTGCGGCGTCCCGCGCCATTGATTCGCTTCGGCCCGAAGCAGTTCTTCTGTTTGGGATTTTGCCGGATGGCCGGGGGGTTCTTTGAACACCTGCGGTTTTGAAGCGCAACCGTTCAATGCAAGGAGAGCGCAACCCAGCATCAGGATAAGAAGTGTAAAATTCGAATTTTGACGGGACGCACGGCGAGACAGATTCATGCAAAAAGGAAAAAAAGACGGGTCTGTTTCATCCCGCAACAGAAAAGACGTTTTCAACCCCACAGCCTACAGTGACAGTGATTGTATGTTGCGATTGCTTTAAACTGAATATCAATCCGGCCGGTATTTTTACTTAAACGTGTATCGTATCCCCAGGATAACCATGCTGGCGGCGTACTCTGCTTCGTAGGAACCCAGTTCCGGATTGACCGTCGCAAAGTAGCGGTAACGGAGGTCCAGGGTAATCGGTTCTTTGATCTCCCACGCGATGCCTGCCGTAAAATTGTAAGCAAATGCGGTGTCAGTCTCTGATCCAAGGTTAAAGTTTGAGATAATGATGTTTTCGACCGAAACCTTGGCCAACCCGATACCGCCTCCGAAATACGGCGTAAAGGCCGATCTGTTTTCAATGTCCACATAGCCGTTCAGCATGAAGCTCCAGGTGGTTGCATCTCCACTTCCGGAAACCGTTGTCCCCTGGGTCGAAAGTTTGTCGATATCATTTTTCAGATATGCGATCTCACCCTCGACGCGCGGCGTTCCGAAGTCATATCCAAAAACACCGCTAAAGCCACGCCCCGAGTCGTATTCAACCTCCACCGTGTTGCCGGCGCCGACCTGACTGACGGTCGCGTCGTCAAGATAGCTGAAACCCGCATTAAAACCGGCGTAAAAGCCTTCGGCACAAAGGGCTGCCGAGGAGAAGACCAGTAAAAAGATACAGCTTAGAATGAAAGAATGTTTTTTGCGCATTTTTCTCTCCCTGTGTGTTGAAGATAGCTTCCATATACCCCAAACGGGGGACAGAGTCAAGCGCCAACAGGCGAACCCGAACACCACACCCCGCTGAAGTGACCCCGGGAAAATGAAATAAGCAGGGTACACCCAACTTTTTTTCGCCGGGGAGATCGTCAAAGGGTTTATCGGGGCGGAAGTTAAACAGAGACATTAGTACTTCGATTCGCAATTACGGTCACATATTTTAATGAACAGAATCGATCAAATGCTCACTCAGCACTAAGTCCTGAGTAAAATAAATTCGTTACCGATTTTATGAATCGATGGACTTAGGTGTGAGCTCCGGACAATGGTGTTGACAAAATCAGATATTTTTCGTTATATGTAATTATACGCGTTATAAACGCAAATACCGGAGGGCATACCCATAAGGTATGCCTTTTGAACTGGCTTGAAAGGAACCATACCCTCCCTTCACAGTCGCACCTCCCGACCAGGGACGTGTCAACTGGTCCTGATTCGGTTTTGTTTCTCTATGTCGAGCGTTGACGTTTCAGCGTATTCCGGGATATTTTTAGAGAAAAAGTCGCATCGTGTAAAACAGGCCCGGTTTTATTTTCTTGAAAAGCGTTTTCAAAAACGGAGAAATCCGGTGTAACCCCTGCTGTACAGAAATGCGGCCCGGCAATAGGATAGAGGAGAGAACTTCGATGAGAAAGAAGATAGATATAAACACCCTCCTGTGGCAGCTTCCCTTTAACAGGAAAAAAGTAAAAAACAGACGGACCAAGGTGGACTGGAAGGCGGAGTGGGAGCGTTTCGACGCCAAAAAACTGTTTGAGTTCGACCTTTCCACCATACCTCCTGAAAAATTAGAGGCGATTCGGAAGCGGGAAGAAAGTATCCTGGACGGCAACCACGCGGCGCTTTCGATCCTCACGAGGCTCGTGGACGGGCTCTGCGGCTATCCCATCACGCCGTCAACCCCCATCGCCGAGGATTTTGCAAAGGCCGCCGCCAACGGGCAGAAAAACCTGTTCGGTACGGAACTGATGTATTTTCAGCCGAGTGACGAACTTTCCGCCATTGCGGCCGTGGAGGCCATGGCGTCACAGGGCGGGCGCTATGTGGACAACTCCTCGTCGCAGGGGCTGGTCTTGAAGACGAAAAATCTTTTCTCGGTCGCGGGAAAACGTCTGCCGGTCATCATGACGATCATGGCCCGTGAGGTCAATAAAGGGTCTTTGAGCATTCACTGCGGCCACAATGATTTCTACGGGGTGCGGAATACCGGGTGGGTGCAGATGGTTTCCGGGGACAATCAGGAACTACACGATCTTCTACCCGTAGCCTTTAAAACAATGGAGCTGCGCCAGGTCATGCTTCCCTGCATGGTTGTCGGAGACGGGTTTATCAAGTCTCACGCGCTGGAAAATGTGCAGGTTCTCTCAGACGCTTTCCTCGAGTATTTTGTCGGATCGCCGAACCGGTTCTACCAGCCCGATTTCAAGCAAAGGTCGCTGACGGGGACCTTCACCGATGTGGACCTGACCATGGAAGGCCAGGTGGCCCAGGATCTTGCCTTTCGATTTGTCAAAAGGGGGCTGATCGCCACCATGAACCTGATGAACAGGATCATGGGCACCAACCTCAAGGCGGTGGACTGCTACCGCACGGAAGATGCCGAAATGGTCATCGTGATCCTGGGGTCGGCGGCGGGGGTTCTCAAGGACGTCGTGGATTACTATCGGGATGTCAAGGGCTTGAAAGTCGGTGTTGTCCGGCCGGTGATTTTCAGCCCTCCCTGTTACCAGGAGCTGGCCTACGGCGTTCGCAACGCAAAGGTCGTCACCGTGCTGGAGCGGACCGGCATGGCCCACGGCCAGATCCTCATGGCGGACGTTCAGGCCGCGCTGCAAGTTTCCCTCAGAGCGGGCCGTGAGGGCAGGGCGGAACACCGGGTTTACGGCCGAAACGACATGCCCACACTGCTGCACGGCGTGTATGGTCTGGGCGGCAAGGATTTTAACAAGTACGACGCGGCGGCCGTCGTAGAGAACATGTGGGCGTGCTGCCAGCAAAAAACGCGGGAGCATTTCCTCCGGGACTTTTTTGTCGGCATTGAAGGCCCCTATACGCTCAAACCCGCGCTGCTTCCGGAGTATAATGACCGTGAACTGGGGATGACGTTTATCGGCATCGGCGCCGAAGGCGTAAAGACCGCCCTGGAGACGGCGGCGGTTATCTACGGAGAAGGGGGCTGCAACGGACGAAAGTACATCCAGTCCGGCGCGCGCTACGGTGCGGCCAGAAAGGGCGCCCCCGTGTTCATGAATCTCCGAATCAGCCTGGAGCCTATCCGTAACTCCTCGGAACTCACGGAGCGGGATGTATTGGCCTTTTTCAACGACAAGTTTCTGTTCGGAGAAATCCTGAGAGAGTATGTGGGCGGGCTGAAAAAGAAAGGACTGCTCGTGATCAACAGCCCCAAAACCGCGGATGAACTGCTGGCATCGTTTCCGCCGGAAATACAGACCGGTATCGCGGAAAAAAAGATCAACGTCATCGCGGTGAACGCCACCCAGGCAGCCCTAACACACCTGAAGCGGAACCTTCCCGGCGCCATGCTGCTCGGCCTCATCAACGGTGAGACAGGGATCCTTTCGCCCGATGCGTTCGAAGAGAAATTTCAAAGCATCCTGGTGGAAAAGCTGGGGCCGAAAAAGGGTCGTGCGATTGTCGACTCCAACATTTCGCTGTTAAGGGAAGGGGCCCGGCTGGTTTCTTCGGTATCGGATCTGGCCTGTGCGTCAATCGTCGATGCCGCTAAAGGCCGAGGCGCCGCGCTGCCCCTGCCCGAAGATTTCGGACAGGCTCCGGGAACCGCCGGACTTCGCGTCAAGCTCTCCGAGAAGGACGAGCGGGGAACCATCAAGGTGATTCACCTGATCGAGGATTACCAGGAGCTTTTCAGGAAGGATATGGTCTCGCCCATTCTGGAGGGTAAAAAAGTCTCCTGGGACCGGTTTTTACCCGTTGTTCCGGCGGCCACCAGCAGGTTTCGGGATATGAGTTTTATCGCGACCCAGCTGCCGGTATGGGACCCGGAGAAATGCATTGCCTGCGGCATGTGCACCGCATCCTGTCCGGACTCCGCGCTGTATGCCACCATCACCGACAAGACGCTGCCCGAGGACGCGGCCCGTTATTTCAAGGTTTTCAAAAAGCCGCCCAAGGGCATCCCCTGGAAGCGGTTCGCCATGAACATCAACGTTCTTGAAGACACGTGCAAGGGCTGCGGGATCTGTGTCCAGGTCTGTCCCGTGGACGCGTTTAAAATGGCTGACAAGGCCTCGGAGAGCAAAACGGATTTTCTCCCTGAAAAATACCATGACCTTGACAATACGTATGACGCCGCGCGCTTCGTGGACAGCATGTCACTCAACCACCAGGTGCTCTTTGTTTTTTCAAAGCTTTACCCGGGCAAACACACCCTCTGTCCCGGCTGCGGCGAAGGGACGATCAACCTGCTGACTTTTTTCGCCCTGGAGAGCCTGCGCAACAGCCCCAAGGGGATCGAGACATTCTACCAGGGGATCAAGGTGCTCTCGGATATCAACAGAAAGGCCATCGATCATATCATAGACCGCGGATTCAAGATCTACACCATCAATTCCACCGGCTGCAACCAGGTGTCGGAGCTGGTGAATCCCTTCAACACGCGGATCTACGAGTCGGGTCACTACGGTTTCGGCACCGCCTCCGCCGCGGCTCTGGGGGCCAAGTTCAGCATGGATCAGGCTTACGAGAACGGTTACAACGACGTGCTCACCAAGATCATTGTCTTTGCGGGCGACGGCGCCATCTACGATATCGGCAACGGGCCTTTCAACTATGCACTGGGCGAGGACCTGGACATCACCTGGGTGATTTACAACAACGAAGGGTACATGAACACAGGTGCCCAGAAATCCGGAGCCACCCGGTTCGGGTGCGACCGGTCCACGTCGCCCATCGGGACAAAATATGCGGGCAAAACGACCCTGCATCGTCGCATCGTTGCTCAGGCCACGGCGATTTCGCACGTCTATTCCGCCAAGCTCACCGTGGACAACCCCTTCTACGCCATCCGGATATTGAAGGAGGCCATCGCGTACTGCGGCCCGTCGGTGGTGGAATTTTTCTCTTACTGCTCGCAGGGTCACCAGAGCCATGATTGGGCCGGTCCCCTGATCTCGAGAATGATGAATGAATCCAGGAAATGGCAGATACAGGTGAGAAGACCCTTCCAGAAGCTGGACATCTCCGCCAATCCGGAGCCGGATGAAATCTATCCCGCCAAAGGGAAATCCTTCAAAAAGGGCGTCAAGAGAGACCCGGCCACCTTTTACGACGTGGTCAGCATGCTGGGCCAGTACAACCGGCACATCACGGCAAAGGAAGGCGGCGTGATCCCCGAACTGGTTCTGGTGAACGAGACGGTGTCCCTTTTCAGGTGGTTCAGAAACCAGTACCTGGCCGGCCATCGGGACAACATGCCGACTGAAGATGAAGTGGAGCGCATCGTCCGGGAGCGCTACAACCCCAATGCTCAGGACTAAGGCGGGTACCTCGCAGGCCGGACATTTGAAGGGCTCCCGTTCAATACATATTCGGACTGAGGCAACGCCGGGGATCTTCGTTCCCGGCGTCGGCTTCTGATCTTGCCATGCGGACCCCCAATTACACGAAACAGACAGAATCCGGCAACGTGACGGATACCGACCCCGGAAAACCATCCAAAACAGAATCCCCTGTTTCAGAATGCATCCGATGCGGCACCTGCTGTAAAAAAGGCGGCCCGTCGTTTCATCTGGAAGATAAAATGCTGATTGAAAGAGGCCGTATTTTATCAAAGCATCTGTTTACGATCAGAGAAGGTCAGCGCGCGTACGACAACGTGAAGGGAATCTTTTTCAACGCCCCTTCGGATGTCATAAAGATAAAGGGCCGGAAAGGCGTTTTGACGTGCGTTTTTCTCGATGAAGACGAGAGCGGATGCACGATCTACGATTTTAGACCGCTTGAATGCAGGGTTCTTGAATGCCGGGACACCCGCGCGATCGAGAAGGTTTATGCCAGGGACCGCCTTGCGCGACGGGATCTCATCTCGTCCGTCGAAGGGCTCTGGGATCTGGTCGAAGACCATCAGAAACGCTGTTCTTATCACCGGCTGGAGCGTTTCATCGATGCGTTGAACACCGACAAAAAGGATGAAGCGCTCGCGGGCATCCGGGACATCATCGATTACGACGCGCGGATCCGGGAACTGGTCGTTTCAAAAGGCGGGCTCGACGCGGACATGACCGATTTTCTGTTCGGCCTGCCCATTACGGAGACCATCAGAATCTACGGTCTGAAGGTTGAACGAAAAGGGGACACGATTCTCCTGATTTCGATTTGATCCATGAACATTCACGGGCAGACACCCAGAAAACAAAACCTGCAATTAAGAGCGAAGGTGATCCAGGCGATCCGGAGCTTTTTTGCGGATCGTGATTATCTCGAAGTCGAGACTCCCTGCCGGATTCCCGCACCCGCGCCCGAAGCGCACATCGACGCCGAAGTTTCAGGCGACTGGTTTTTGCAGACATCACCGGAACTCTGTATGAAGCGCCTGCTTGCCGCCGGGTATCCCCGTATTTTTCAGATCTGCAGGTGCTTTCGGCGGAATGAAAGGGGCCGGCTACACCTTCCCGAGTTCACCCTGCTCGAGTGGTACACGGCCGGCCGCGATTATCTGGATATGATGGACCAGTGTGAAGACCTGATACGCCACGCGGCAGCGGTTGCGGGGCATGGGGATTCGATGGCCTATCAAGGTGAAGTCATCGACCTGAAAGCTCCGTGGCAACGGATGACGGTGAGAGACGCGTTTGACGGATTCGCTTCGATATCCATGGAAGCGGCGATGGCGAAAGACCGGTTCGACGAAGTGATGGCGTTTGACATCGAACCCAACCTCGGCAGGAAACGCCCTCTTTTTCTTTTCGATTATCCGGCATCGAGCTGTCCGCTCGCACGGCTGAAGCCGGGTGACGACTCTCTTGTCGAGAGATTCGAGCTGTATATCGCCGGCCTCGAACTGTGCAACGCATTTACGGAGCTTACAGACCCGGTCGAACAGAAAATACGGTTTGACGAAGAACAAAAACGCCGGAGAAAAACCGGAAAGCGAATGTACCCGTCACCGGATAAGTTTCTGGAATGCTTACAATTCATGCCAGAATCCACGGGCAATGCCCTCGGCATCGACCGGCTCGTCATGCTTTTTGCCGATACAGCGGAGATCGATGATGTGGTGGCGTTTACGCCTAAAGAACTTTAGTTTCTAATATCCCACATAGTGAAACGGTTCAATTTCGGAGAGCTGATTGGGGGAGAGCGTTTTAAACCCCGAGTCTTCGATCAGACCCCTGGCATGCGCCGAGTCTTTTATCTCTAAAACAAAGACCGCGTTTTTTCGGCTTTCGATGACAAATCCGTAGCCGTTTTCAATGTTGATATTTTTAGCGAGAAGGACCTGCAAAAGTTTGTCGAGCCCGCCCGGACGATCCTCAATGAGCACCGCGATGACTTCTCTCAGTTCGGCCGGGATGCCCTCTTTGCTGAGCACCTTCTGCCCCTGTTTGGGGTCGTCGACAATGAAATTGAAGACACCCGAATCACCGAAAGACGTTATGGTGGTCGCCCGGATGTTGATCTTTTTCCGGGTCAGGATGGATGTGATTCGGGCCAGGACGCCGGGTTTGTTTTCCGCCGGTATGGTGATTTGATAGGCTTTCATGGTTTGTTATTTTCCGATTCTAGTTTTTATAACAGTTGTCATAGAAAAACAATCCGGAGGTGTCAATATATTTGCCCGGATGTTTACTATTTAGGGCAGCCTACCAGGGCCACATTTTCTCAAGGTAGGCGATGGAAGACCAGAGGTCCTCTTCTCTGTGCATTTCGAGGGTGATGACCGGGGCGTCTTTTCCCCTGGCTTTCAAATGGTCGAAGACAACTCGGAAATCGATGTTTCCCTGCCCCAGCCCGAGATGATCGTCCCAATTGCCGAAGTTGTCATGGATATGAAGCTGTTCCAGGAAGGGGTCCATGGACTCGAGCCACGTCTCGAGGGAGGTGCCGCTGAACGCGGCCTGGTGGCCGGTGTCCAGGCAGAACCCGACACGCTGGGCTTCCAGGTTTTCGAAAAGGATCCGGATGTCCTCCGGCCCGTGCTCGTAAACATTTTCCAACACTAAGCGCCCGCCTTCATTCAGCACGCGTTCGCCGAGCCAGGACCACATGTTCAGGCTGTTTTCGATCCACTGGTCGCGCCACGGCCGGTACCTCTTTCTGTCATACCCCGCGTGGCAGACGACGGTTCTGGGTTTGAAGACGGGGACAAGTCCCAGCACCTGTTCAAAGCGATGCCGGGTCAGTGCTTTCACGGCCGGGTCAACAGATCCGGGAGACAGGTCTAAAAAGGGTGCGTGAAGGGTGACGGTGAGGGAACTGTCGTGAAGCCGCGTTGCAATGTCTCTGAAGTCGGTAAAAGAGAACCGCTCCAGGGTGCCGGCATCCAGGAAGATTTCCGGATTCAACCCGTGCGCAGCGAACTTTTCATGAAGGGACGCGTGCAGCATCGCAAACGGAACATGGACTTGAATTTTATCTGTTATCCGTTTCATGATTCCTTTTTATTCAGTCCTTGAAAACCTGGTCGTCTGGGCCAGGTCAGAGTTCTCCGGTTCTGCCTAAAGAATCGTTGCGAGAGTTTGAAGTGAACTAAATCCGCCAAAGTACGGTGGCGGATAAAGTTTAAAGTGAGCTAAAGTTAAGGAATTCTGCCAATTATATAAAATCAGCGGAGCGAAGCGACTCCATAACTTTAGTTGTTCCGGATAAAGTCAACATTTTTTTTAAACAAATTTGCTCT
>JBDRPF010000089.1:0-27933 GCA_043827325.1 Pseudomonadota bacterium
GGAAAGGATGCCGCCATCAAGCTGCAGAAGTTTGAAGTGAGCATCGATCGTGGGAAGGGCTGAAAACGCTCAAAGAGACCGTTATACGTTGATCATTTGTGAAGAAGATGTTTATTTTAAAGCGCTGGTACGCTACATTCATTTGAATCCATATCCAAGGCCTTAAATGATGAAAAAAATTCTCACAATCCTGATAATCGCTGCAACCCATTTTGTTTTCACGAAGATGATTTCAACCCTGGCATTGTCGGTTGTCGCAGCCGGTGTCTATGAACCCCGGATGCCCTTCATCGGTCGAGCACTCATGGTAATATCCAAAGTGCTGTATTTTCCGGTTTTTACATTTGCATGGTATCCGCGGCAGTTTTTCCCCGGAAATTTTGTGTACATACCCCTTTTTATCAATAGTGTGTTATGGGCATCGGTTATCTATATCTTTTTTGTTTTAATAAAAAAGGTTTGTGTAAAACCGATCGACGTATAAATGATAGTGTTTTTAGTGAACCGCTAGAAAGAAATACACATGATCGAGATCAAAGACGGAATTTCGATAGGAGAGGGTGAACTGTTTTTCACCTTTTCCCGCAGCAGCAAGCCGGGCGGCCAGAATGTCAATAAAGTCAGCAGTCGGGTGACACTTTCGTTTGACGTGGCGAATTCACCGGGTCTTTCTGCAGCGCATAAAGATCAGATCATGACCCGTTTGAGGACGAGGGTGAATAAAGACGGCGTACTCCGGATTGCCGCCCAGCGCCATCGTCACCAGGCGGCGAATCGGGAGGTTGCGGTTGAGCGTTTTGTCGAGCTGTTAAAGGAAGCGCTTACGCCGGTTAAGACCAGAAAAAAGACCCGAACCTCGGCCGGGGCCATAAAACGCCGATTAAAGAAAAAAATGCATCGAAGCAGGCTTAAACAGGAACGAGCGAAACCCGCTGTTTGGGACGAATAAATTCCCGCTGACAGCTGCCCCAATATCCACATGCACGGCCACCCCTTGCGCCACACCAATCCATCCGATACGTATCGGAAAAACAGATTGAAAATAAGGCCGAAGGTGTTATAACCTCCATTAGCGCAAACAAAATCCATAACGAGCATAATATATTTATTTCAATGCGTATTTTGATGACGCGCCGACCTCGATAACATACGAACCGGAAAGAAGCCCTGCCATGGATATGAAAAGGGATTATTACGAGGACCTGCAGCTCTTCAGCTCGGGCGTTATCTTTTTCTGGTTTGCCGTCCTCATCATTTTTCTTGCGGTATTTCCGTTCCTGATTAAAAATTACTATGTGTATGTGGCTAATTTTATGGCCATAAACATCATTGTTGCGCTGGGCCTCAATATTCTTGTCGGGTACACGGGCCAGATATCTCTCGGCCATGCGGGGTTTTTTGCCATCGGGGCCTATGGAACGATCGTCCTGATGACCCGGGCCGGCCTTCCCTTTCTTCTCGCGCTGCCCCTGTCCGGATTGATCGCGTCTTTGTTCGGCTTTCTGCTCGGCCTGCCTGCGCTGAGGCTCAAAGGCCCGTATCTCGCCATTGCCACGCTCGGCTTCGGGCTGACCATCACCCAGATTATCGGCAGACTCGAAATCTTTGGGGGCAGAGACGGTCTTCATGCCCCTGAATTGACCATTGGCCCCTGGCACCTGAACTCCGACAGGCATTTTTATTACCTCTTGATCACCATAACCGTGCTGATGACGATTGCGACCCGCAACCTGATCAAAACCAAGGTGGGCAGAGCATTCATTGCCATCCGTGACGCGGATATCGCCGCCGAAACCATGGGTGTAAACCTTGTGCTGTACAAAACCCTGGCATTTGCGCTGAGCGCTTTTTACGCCGGTATCGCCGGCGGCCTTTACGCGTTTGTACTCCGCTTTATCGAACCGCAAATTTTTACCCTCATGATGTCGATCATGTTTCTCGCCATGATCGTCGTGGGAGGGTTGGGTTCGATTATGGGATCCATCGCGGGAGCGGGGTTGCTCAGCTGGATGGATTTGCAGCTGAGGAATATTTTAGGCATTCCTTACCTGGGCGAGTGGTTGGAGAATTTTTCCAGAAGCTATTTCTCAACCACCGGGATATCGAATATCCAGTTCATTGTGTTCGGATCCATCATGGTCCTGATTATGCTGTTTGAACCGTTAGGGATCTACGGCATCTGGATTCGAATTAAAAAGTACTGGAAGACATGGCCGTTTTAGGGGGAAACTTTTTTTATGCTCGATTTTTTGCAGATGGTTGTGAGCGGAATTGCGGTCGGGAGTACGTATGCCCTTATGGGACTTGCCATGGTCATTATTTACAAAACGTCTGAAGTCCCCAATTTTGCCCAAGGTGAAATGGCGCTGATTTCCACCTATTTTGCATACATGATCATTGAATATCATGGACTGCCGTATTATGTCGCATTTCCGTGTGCATTGATGTTTTCGGTCGTGCTCGGGTGCATCATAGAGTTCGCCGTGTTAAGAAGAGCAAAAGAACCGAACAATCTTGGCATGATCGTGATTACCATCGGCATGGAGATGGTACTGCTGGGCCTGGTCTCCTGGAAGTTCGGCGCGGACCTTAAAACCATGGCGTTTCCCATCTCACCGTATGACAGTATTGCTTTAGGAAAGGTTTATGTCAGCACGCTGGAGGTTCTGACATTTTTTGTGGCGCTTCTCCTAATGGGGGCCCTTTTTATTTTTTTCAGGTTTTCCAAACTGGGGCTGGCGATGAAGGCCACCCAGCAAAACAGCACTGCCGCGCGTCTGATGGGGATTCGGACCCATCGCATCATGATGGTGACCTGGGGGATTTCCTCTCTTGTGGGATGCACGGCAGGCCTGCTGATTTCGCCGGTTGCCATGCAGCCCTTCATGATGTGGGACCCATTGCTCAAAGGGTTTGCCGCG
Source organism: Pseudomonadota bacterium (assembly GCA_043827325.1). Lineage (GTDB taxonomy): Bacteria > Desulfobacterota > Desulfobacteria > Desulfobacterales > UBA11574 > JBDRPF01. The sequence continues at coordinate 2,922 of JBDRPF010000089.1, forward strand.
GCCGTCATGGGGGGGATGACGTCCCTGCCCGGCGCGGTGTTCGGGGCCTATATCCTCGGCGTCATCGAGAATCTGTTTGGCGGTTACATTTCCATCGAATTTAAATCGGTCGTGGCTTTTTTGATCATTGTGATGGTTCTCTGCGTTAAGCCGAGCGGGCTTTTTGCACGCCATTACGTGAAAAAAGTGTAACCTGAATCTTATATTATACCTAACTAAAAAAAGGAGGGCATGCATGAAAAAGAAACAATTGTGGGTCGTATTGGCGGTAATGGTCATGGTTCTGGGATTTGCTTTTGGGGCGGCGGCGGAAGAAGGAATTACGGATACGGAAATCCACATCGGCCAGTGGGGTCCCCAGACAGGTCCGGCAGCAGCCTGGGGATCGGTGGCCCGGGGTTCGGCGGCCTATTTCAAGATGATCAACGATGCCGGCGGAATACACGGACGAAAGTTTGTGTACCACATGTTCGATGACGGCTATAACCCCGCCAAGACAATGGCGGGCGTGAAAGAACTGCAGGAAGGTGTCGGCATATTTGCGTGGGCTTCGGGCGTGGGTACCGCGCCGGGTATGGCGGTAAGGGGATATCTCATGGAGAGAAAAGTCCCGTGGGTGGGCGCGGCGTCAGGGTCTCATTACTGGATCACACCGCCTGAGAAATACCAGTTTGCGACGTATCCCCTGTATTATAACGAGGCAATGGCACTTTGCCGGTATGCGGTAAAAAACCTGGGAAGCAAGAAAATTGCCATGGCCTATCAGAATGACGGGTACGGGAAAAACGGCGTTGAAGGCGCGGAGAATGAGCTGAAGCGACACGGGTTGGAACTGGTTGCCAAAGTCCCGGTAGAAGTTACGGACACGGACATGAAGTCCCATGTAATGAAAATGAAACAGGCCGGGGCGGACACGGTGCTGTTGTGGGTAAGCCCGACGCACGGACTTACCATCATGGGAACGTCCAAGGCCATGCAATTCGAGCCGCAGTGGATGAGCACCAGCACACTGTCCGATTTCCCGCTGATGTACCAAATCAGCAAAGGATTGTGGCAGGGTGTCATCACGGGGTCATTTGCCGAGCTTCCCGATTCCGAAAATCCGCTGATGAAAAAATATAAAGACGCCTATGAAAAATATGCCGCAAAAGAGGAAAGATGGGGTGTCTTTTTCTATGCCGGCTTTGGTTTTATCGAACCGATGGTAGAGGCATTGAACCGGTGCGGCCGCGATTTGACCCGGGAGAGATTTGTCAAAGAAATGGAAGGCATCAAAAACTTCAAGGGAATTATGGGAACGATCAATTTTAAACCGTTTGATCCGAAAGATCCCTCCAGCAGGCTCGGCACCAACGAGGTTTTTCTGGTCAAGTGTCTGGCGGACGGCAAATATGAAAAGCTGACGGACTGGATGACCGCTGAATAACCCGTGAGAAAACCAGGCCAATCCGGACATTTAAGGGAGTTAAAACTGACGCTCTCGTAAAAAGTCAAAAAACGATTTTTTACGAGAGTGTTTTGTATCCGGTGTTTAGTGTTTAGATGCTTAACATTTTGATATAACATTGCATATTTCAACCAAAACACATATTCCTAAACATCAACCACTTCAAAAGAACGCTTATGGCATTTTTCAAGGTTGAAAACCTTTCCATTTCATTTGGCGGCTTGCGAGCCCTGAATGACATTTCCTTTCAAATAGACAAAGGCGAAATTTACGCCATTATCGGCCCCAACGGCGCAGGTAAGACCACCCTGTTCAACTGCATCAACGGGATCTACAGGCCGGATGCGGGGGATGCGTATTTCAAAGGCAAACAAATTGTTGGACTGAAACCGGACCGGGTTGCCGGGCTCGGAATTGCGCGCACGTTTCAGAATATCGAGCTTTTCAGCCACATGAACACCATGGACAACATCATGCTGGGAAGGCATCTGTATCTTAAAACAGGCCTCTTTCATGGTATGTTTATGTGGGGCAAGCATTCTTTTGCGGGCAGGGAAGAGGTGCGGCACCGGAGAAAGGTAGAAGAGATCATCGATCTTCTCGACCTGCAGACCGTCCGGGAAAAACCGGTGGGCGGGCTGCCGTACGGCACACAAAAACTGGTCGAACTGGGGCGGGCCCTGGCACTGGAGCCTGAACTGCTTCTCCTGGATGAACCGTGTGCGGGGATGAATGCGGAGGAGAAGCAGGACGCCATTTTCTGGATAAAGGACATACAGGATGAACTGGGGATCACCATTCTGCTGATCGAGCATGACATGAACATGGTGATGGACATTTCCGATCGGATTCTGGTCATTAATTTCGGAAGCTCCATTGCAGAAGGAACGCCGGAGGCGGTTCAGAAACACCCCGAAGTCCTCAAGGCTTACCTGGGAGAGGATGAAGACCTTGAGCATGCTGCTTGAAGTAAAGAATATCGAGACCTACTATGATCTGATATATGCGATTCGCGGCGCGTCTCTTTCCGTCGAAGCGGGAACGATTACCGCGATTCTGGGGAACAACGGCGCGGGGAAATCGACCATTCTAAAAACAATCATGGGGCTTATCGAAGACCAGCCGGACAAGGGCACCATCGAACTCAAAGGGAGACGGATCGATGGTTTGGATACGGAAGAGATTGTCCGGATGGGGATCTCCTACGTTCCGGAAGGCCGCCAGGTCTTCGAGGAGCTTACCGTTTTTGAGAATTTGCAGATGGGCGCCTATGCCCGGAAAGACAGAGACAACATTCGTGCGGATCTTGACGGGATATTCGATCACTTCCCTGTTTTGAAGGAAAGACGGAACCAGTGGGCAGGAACGCTTTCCGGGGGAGAGCAGCAAATGTTGGCCATCGGCAGGGCGCTGATGAATCGGCCAGAACTCATTTGTCTGGACGAACCCTCTCTTGGCCTGTCTCCCATTCTGGTTAAAGAGATATTCAGGATCATACAGAAGATTAACCGGAAAGGCGTGAGCATTCTGCTGGTCGAGCAGAATGCCAGAATGGCGCTGTCCATTTCCGACTACGGGCTTATACTGGAAAACGGCAGATTTGTGATGAAAGGAAACGCCGCGGACCTCATCAGAGATAAAGATGTGAAAGAGTTCTACATGGGCGTTCGATCCGAGTCCTCCGCCAAAGGCTATCAGCGGTGGAAACGGAAAAAAAGGTGGCGGTAATCCTGAAAATGCAAAACAGCAATAACTCAACCATACCCGAGGTTTTTAAAGCGGCGGTTTTAAAGTATGGCGACCGGGTTGCCATGCGGAAAAAGGCCTACGGTCTCTGGCATGATATTTCCTGGAACGAATACTTCAAACAGACGCAGTGCATCGCTTCCGCGCTGATATCCATGGGGCTTGAGAAAGGCGATTGTGTGTCGATTATCGGTGACAACTGCCCGGAGTGGGTTGTCATCAGCATGTCTGTTCAATGTGCGGGCGGAGTTGTCGCCGGCATATATGCCACCAATGCCTGGCAGCAGGTTGAATACGTGGTCTCTCATTCGGATTCCAGATTTCTGTTTGTCGAAAACGAAGAGCAGCTGGACACGTGGCTTATGTTCCGGGAGAACACCCCCGGGCTCAAAAAGGTCGTTGTGTGGGATACGGAAGGACTTCGCCATTTCAAGGACCCTTCGGTGTTGACCTATGAGGAATTGATCGACGTCGGCAAAACAGTTGCCCTTTCACACCCGGACCGGGTTGAAGTCCGGACAGAAAATGTCCGACCCGAAGATGTTTCGATGCTCATCTACACCTCGGGGACGACCGGTCCGCCAAAAGGTGCCATGCTGACACATGACAATCTCATATGGATGGGCCGGGCGATTACTTCGAACAATCCCATGTATGATACGGACGACGTCATGTCGTTCCTTCCCCTGTGCCATGTTTTCGAACAGCTGTTTTCGGTGATGGGGCACATCGCTGTCGGGTATACGGTAAACTTCATCGAAACGCTTGACACCGTAATGGACAATATGATCGAGATTTCACCGACCGTCGGGCACGGGGTGCCGAGAATATGGGAGAAATACTGCTCCGCGATCATTATTAAAATGTCCGATGCGACCTGGTTCAAGCGATTGGTTTTCAATTCGGCACTTAAGATCGGACAAAAAAGAGCGTCCCTCAGGATGAACTTCAAAAAGGTGCCCTTCTTTCTTGAAGCCCTTTATTTTTTTGCATACCTCACCGTTTTTAGAAAGTTGAAGGAACGGTTGGGATTTGATCGAATGCGGGTTTCCTATTCAGGTGCGGCGCCCATTTCTCCCGATGTGCTTCGTTTTTTTCAAGCCATCGGCGTCAATCTCGTCGAAGGATACGGGCAGACGGAAGGAACCGGGGTGACGACGCTTTCCAGAATCGGCAGCGTCAAATTCGGCACCGTCGGACCGCCTCTTGACGGCGTAACAATCAAAATTGCCGAAGACGGAGAGATCCTTGTCAACTCTCCGGGCATATTTAAAGGATATTTCAAGAACCCTGAAGAAACCGCCGAAACCCTAAAAGACGGCTGGCTTCATTCCGGTGATGTGGGAAAAATTGACAGCGATGGCTATCTTGCGATAACGGATCGGAAAAAAGATATTATCGTCACCGCGGGTGGGAAAAACATTTCGCCGCAATTCATAGAAAATAAACTAAAAGCTGGCCCGTATATCAACGATGCGGTTGTCATCGGTGACCGCAGGAAATTTCTCTCTTCCCTTATTCTGATCGACGAAGACACTGTCGTCAAATATGCCCAGGACCACAAGGTCCAGTTTTCCACCTACAAAGACCTCACCCGGAGTGACGGGATACGGAAGCTTATCCAGGGCGAGGTCGATCAGGTCAACGAAACCCTGGCCCGGGTGGAACAGATCAAGCGCTTTACGATTCTCCCGAAGAAGCTCTATGAGGAAGACGGGGAGGTCACGCCGACCATGAAGGTCAAGAGAAAATACGTGAACGAAGCCTTCAGCGATCTTATTGAAGCGATGTACAGATAGTAGAAGTGCCTTAAAAACCCCCTCTAATGCCCGATGGCTGTGTTGCGAGTCGTCTCAAAATGCTCACATACTCCCGTGTATGCTCCGCAGATTCAGGGCGGTGTTTTTTCCTGACCGAACCGCAGGCTATCGAACACGGAATATCGAATGTCGAAGTGAACACTTCATCCTTCTTCGATTCAGTATTCAATATTCTCAGGTTGACAGAAGTACAATTCCAGACACCTTCGGTGTCAAGTGTATATAAAGTATAGCTCTTTCAGCGGGAAGGAGGGCGGGAGCGGCTCACAATTTGAAGGGTTGCTTGAATTTTTTCAGCTACTGGTATTCCGATAAAATCGTTCTTCGCATGTACCGGGCCCGTGAAGTGACGTCCGACCAGGCCCCGGAGATTTATTCTATCGTAGAGAATCTCGCCCGTAGAGCCGGACTTCCCATGAATGCCAATCCGTCCACGGCGCACATGTTTATCGTAAACCCGCTTTCCGGCCGGAAAATGATGAGTTTGTTTTCGACTCACCCGCCCCTGGAAGACCGCATCGCAAGGCTCAGAGGCGTTCGCCCTTCGACGCCGTATCCCGATGGCGGCGGCGGCACGGCCCGGGACGCGGGCAGGGCGTTCTGGAACCGATTGACCCGGTAGTGCTGCCGGCACGGTAACCATTTCCGGGGGAAAACCAAAGCGTGGCCCTTTGGATCAGGATTCTTTACTTGTAATCGTCCGTTCCCCACCCGGACATGGATCCGCCGGGGCCGATATTCGGGGGATAGACGGAGATGTGGTTGTCGGTTCCCATTATAACCGTGGACGGCGCCCAGGGCGAATACCAGACCCCCACCCGCTGCCCGGACGGGTTCAAAATGTGAGCGCCGAAAATTTTAATTGGTACGAATCCGATAGAGCCCAATATGAAATTCATCCATTTTTTCAACTGCTCGGGTGTGAGATCTACCGGCTTCCAGAGTTTAGTGTCAAGGATGTATTGTTTATCGATTCCGATGATGGCGTCGGGTTTGCCGTCCGGTCCGCTGTAATAATAGTTGTGATCCGGAAGAACGGTGTACGTTTCAAACAACCGGGTGACTTCCTGGCTCGAGTTTATTCTTCCGGACAGATTCGCCCGTCCCGCGGAACAGGCCTGCAGTACAATCAGGAGCGCACAGATTGAAATCATTTCGATGTTTCTGGTATGGACTTTTTTTCCTTTGGGACGACTGTTCGAGCGCATGGTTTCCTCCGGCGATTCTTTCCAAACAAACCGCCCCGCCCTTTGAGCGGGGTGGTAGGCGACTCGGCCTTTCTGAGATTAAAGATAATCGATGATATTGGCAGAAACCAGGAGATTTCATGCTTGCAACATCATTTCGATAAAAGCGGATATGCTTAATATCTATCATAAAAAGCGTGTATCAAAAAACCCTATATTTTGAAACAGTTGTTTGGTGGAAAATTTTATTATATAAAGATATCAAAGTGTTATATTCGAACACTTCGCAGCTGCCATTTAATAACTTAATCCGACGCACGCGGGTTTGACTCAACTCGATTGATTTCTTTATACTGCCACAATACGATAGAGGACCAGATCGAATCAACAATATAAAAACATGACCGGAAAAAAGGGCGTGTTGAACTGCGGATCCTTTTCCCCAATAGATGCCCGCCAGGGATCAGACATGAGCCGGCTTAAAAAAACCTTGATACAGCGATTGAATAATAAAGGAATGGAGCTGAAAATGATTCCGGGCTTTATCCGGAGCCTGACAAATTCTTTCGCTTACTATCCGCACATAAATCTCAAGCAGATAAACGACCGGCTGCAATACATGGGATGGAACGATTTTGAACTGGACTACTTTACCTTTCAACTGGTCATAGACTGCCTGGAGCCGCACGGTTTGAAAAGATCGGAATACAAGTCAGCCCAGTGGTTCGAAAACAACTTCTGCTCCGTGTAATCAATTTTACGGTATGTTTCCCGGCGTCGGGCGGTTGTCCTGGAAATCGGGCTGGGTCATTGGCAGCGGGGCGTGGAGAAAAATGTGCTGTGTATGGCGTTGACCGTGCTGTGCAAATCCCGATTTCGAACCAGAAAATACAGTGCCACAGACGAAGGGCCGAAAGAGATCATCTCCACATTGACGTTACACCCCGCCACCGCGGAAAAGCACTTTGCCGCAACCCCCTTGCCCCGCAGAAGGCCGTTGCCGACGATACTCACCAGTGCTACATCTTCAACCTTCTCCAGCCGCCGGTAAGGCGTTGGATGCAGCAACTTCAGAGCGGAACGGGCGGGTTCGAGGTCCTCGCGGGCGAGCAGCAGGCTGATGCAGGTCTGGGACGTGACCACGGATTTTATGTTAATACCGTTTTCAGCAACCTGGTTCGCCACGAGCGACAGGATTCCAGGCCGCGCGCCGACACCTGAAGCGTGAACTTTGAGTATGCCGATATCGTCGTCATGGGCCACGCTCTTGATAATGCTTTTGAGCCTGGAGCTGCGGGCGGAAATCAGGCTTCCGGTGGCATCAGGATCAAGGGTGTTCTTTATGGCAATGTTCACGCGACTTTTTCTCAAGGGTTCGACCGTGCGCGGGTGAAGGATTTTGGCGCCGAAATACGACAGCTCGGCGGCTTCGTCATATGACAGATCCGGGATAAGCGTTGCCTCGGGGACAAGCCCCGGATCGGCGCTCATGTAGCCGTCAACGTCTTTCCATACCTCCAGCAATTCCGCTTTAACAGCCGCCGCGACCACGGCGGCCGAGTAATCGCTCCCGCCGCGGCCGAAGGTCGTGATATCACCGGTCTCGCTCACCCCGAAAAATCCGGGAACAAAAAGAACCCTCCCTTTTGTCATCAGGGGCTGCAGGTGCTTCTTGAAATTCTCCGTTGTTTTGGGCAAATTGACGGTCGCGTCCCCGAATTTACCGTCCGTGATCAGGCCGATTTTATGGGGCATGCGATACGCGGCCTGAACACCCCGGGATCGAAGTGCGCTGGACAGCAGCACGGCGGAAAAGCGTTCCCCGAAACTGCTGATGATGTCCCTGATTCTCGGTGTGATTTCCCGGGTAAAACTGAGGCCGTAATAGAGGCGTTCCAGTTTGCTCAGGGATCTGTTCAAATCCCGGTGAAAGGTGTCCTGAACGTTACCCCCGGACATGAGATGCTTGGCGATGAGCAGGTGCTTTCTTTTGAGGCGGCTGATGATGTTCGGGATATTGCTCTCGTCGGCAAGGGCGTCGGACATGCTGTCGATAAGAAAATCCGTAACCCCGCTCAATGCTGAAACAACAATGATATGGCCTTTTCCGCGGTCGGCAATGAGGTCGAGAATGTGCGCGATGTTTTTTTTCCCCTTCAGGCACCCGCCGCCGATTTTAATTACCTTCATGTCTGTTCTCCCCTGTTTTGGAAGGAGGATTTGCCCGGTATATTTTCTATGAAACACCTTCGAAGAAAAGTGTTTCATACAAAATAGATACGTTAACCCAATCCGTTAAAAAGTTCAAGGGTGCATGTCAAATACAAAGTGCTTGATGTTTAACACCCGATATGAGAATTACAGATCGTGCCGGAGGTTTCATGGTGGCCGGTGTGAATGAACCCATCTGATATGTTCGGCCTGAAACGCTCCGGGCGGCATGCAGGCATTGGAAACGGTTCCAAAACCGCACATGAAGGGGAAAATGTTATGACGCAGAAGACCATCGGATTTGTCGGGCCTGACGGCAGGAGCTGCATGTGCGCCTACTCGGTGTCCACGGTTGAAAGCGAGAAGTATGTCGGTGCCGTGATCAAGGGCATGACGGGCATGGGCCCGGTGCTGGACGCCGTCAGGGGAAAGAAAAAATGGCCCTTGAAAATTTTTCCTGTCGAGGGAAAGTCTGTCGCGGACTACAAGCAGGTTATTGTAAAGGCGTTTGAAGCGGGCGAGGTTGACTATGTTGTCATCATGCCGGAAGATCTTGTTTATGAAGGCATCGTCAACGATCTCATCGAAGAGGGGTATGGCGATCGGGTTGTCGGGCTGACAAAGGAAGCCGCCTTTATCGAAGGCGACAAGGTCAAGGCAAAGGTGTGGATGAGAAGGGCCGGTGTTCCGGTTGCCCCTTTCAAGGTGGCTGACGCCCGAAACCTTCAGCAAATCAAGGGGATCGTAACACAGTACATACGAAAACACGGCGGCGCAGTTCTCAAGTATCCTTACAGTGCAGGAGGTAAAGGCTCCCGGCCTGTTTTCCGGGTCGAAGACATTCTCGATGTGTGGAATATATTCAAAAGAGCCTATAGTGAAAAATACGCGGAAATGCACGGGGATAAAAAATGGCCCCTTTTGATCGAGGCTTGGAAATCGGAGATTGAGATCAGCTTTACTACCCTGGTCGACGGAAAGGGCAATTTTCGCGTGCTCCCCACGGCCATGGATTACCCGCTTCGCTTCGAAGGCCCCCCGAGCCAGACCAACCCCGTGACCGGCGGCATGGCGGCCATCGGCATGCATCCTGCCGAGACGCCTGAACTTATAAAAATGGTCCGGGAAAGAGTTTTCCAGCTGTTCGTGAAGGAGATGCAGGAGGGCGGCATTCTGCGGCCGTGCATTCTGTACCCGGGCTGCCGGGTATCCATTGATCCGGTCACCGGAAAGCCGGTGGATATCCTGGTCTATGAAATGAATATACGGGCGGGCGAACCGGAGATGCAGGTCGTCGCGCGACGTCTCAAGAATCTGGGCGAACTGGTTGTCGCGACCATCGAGGGACGGCTCGACGCGGTCGCGCCCGATGTCCGCGAGGAGCAGATTTCAATCTGCATGGCACTGGTTACCGGCCCCGGCGGCCCCAGGGGTCAGAAGGGATATCCGGAATCGTACACAAAGTATGAACCGGTTGTCATCAACTTTAAGAGCCTCGAAAAGCGGGGCATCCTCATTGTGCCGTCGAATATCAGCTGGGACGAGGAGAAAAAACGGCTGGTATCCGACGGGTCCCGGGTGTTTTACCTCAGCAAGAATGCCACCGTGAAACCCGGGCAAAAGAGAGGTGACGTGGCGAAAATTCTGCGGAATATGCTCTTGCAGGCATTTGACCACGGTCTAGCCAGAGTGGTTCCGCGCGAGGCAGAGGAAACCTTTGAGGCGGCGGAGATACTGTTTTCGCAGGGCACTATTCCCACGGCGGAATTTGAAAAGGCGAAGGCGGCTTTTGAGAAGGCGAACCGTCTCGATATCCGTCGCGACCCCGGCAGGATTTACGAGGAGTGGGATGAACTGTATCCGGACTGGTGACGGCTTCGTAAAAAGTCCAATTTTGTTGTCAGGAGAAAAGAAATGAAAGTGTTGGTCAGCGACAATCTGGGTGAAGCCGGCATAAAAATGTTCGAGGCCGAAGAAGGGATCGAGGTCGACGTAAACACGGGGCTTTTGCCCGAAGCGCTCAAAGAAATTATCGGAGACTATGATGCCCTGGTTATACGCAGCGCTACAAAAGTGACCGAGGATCTTCTCGGCGCGGCGAAGCGATTGAAGGTTGTCGGCCGCGCGGGGATCGGCCTGGACAACGTGGACATCCCGGCGGCGACCAAGCGCGGCATAATTGTCATGAATACGCCCGGCGGCAACATTATCACCACCGCCGAGCACGCCATCAGCATGCTCATGGCCCTGACCCGCAACATCCCCGAAGGGACCGCCACGTTAAAGGCCGGCCGATGGGACAAGAAGAAACTCCAGGGGAGAGAGGTCTTCAACAAGACCCTCGGGATCATCGGTTTTGGCAAAATCGGCTCGATTGTCGCCGAGCTTGCCCGGGGCATGAAAATGAAGGTGATCGCTCACGATCCTTACGTGACGCCCGAGCAGATCGAGAAAGCCGGCTTTGAAGGTGTTTTGCTGGAAGACTTGTACAGCAGGTCCGACTATATCACCATCCATGTTCCCAAGTTTAAAAGCACCATAGGAATGATCAACAAGGAGGCCTTCGATCGGATGAAGGACGGGGTCATGATCGTGAACTGCGCCCGGGGCGGTATTTTGAACGAAGCGGATCTTTATGATGCCATGAAATCCGGAAAGGTTGCCGGCGCCGCTCTGGATGTTTTCGAAACGGAACCGCCCGGCGCAAGCCCGCTGTTTGAATTTGACCGGTTCGTTTGCACACCGCATCTCGGCGCTTCCACCCAGGAAGCCCAGACCAAGGTGGCCGTGGATGTAGCGGGCCAGATTATCGACTTTCTCAAGCACGGCACGATTATGAATGCCGTCAATGCGCCGTCGGTAACCGGGGATCTTCTGAGAAAACTGAAACCGCTGCTGACCCTTGCCGGCCAGATCGGCAGACTCCAGACCCAGCTCATCCACGGCCCCATAAGAGAGGTCTCCATCGAATACGCCGGAGATTTCAAGGGGTTCGATCTGTCTCCGGTTTCAACAGCGGTGTTGAGAGGCCTGCTGGCGCCCGTTGTTTCGGATGATGTCAATTTCGTCAATGCCCAGGTCCTGGCAAAAGAAAGAGGTATAAAGGTCAAGGAGACCACGAGTGACGCGACCGAGGAGTACGTCAACCTGATTACGGTACGCGTAAAGACGTCCGACGTGACCAACACGGTGTCCGGAACCATATTCGGAAAGAACCAGACGCGGATCGTAAAGATCAACAATTTCCGGCTCGAACTGATTCCGGAAGGTCACCTGGCGCTTTTATACAACCTCAACAAGCCGGGGGCCATCGGAAGTTTTTCAACCCTTCTCGGCAAACACAAAATAAACATCGACCAGATGCAGGTGGGCAAGGAGGAAACCGGAAAATTGAATATCATTTTCCTCAAGACCGACGTTCCGCTTCGGGACAAGGTTATTGAACAACTGCTCGACCTGCCCCTGGTGGTATCGGTGACACGCCTTGAATTTGAAACAGACACCGGATTCTTCATCGACGGCTGACAATTGTTCCGGGGAAAATTCGAACTTGACGGAAAGCCGGGGGGTTGAAAGATTGGATCCCGATCAAACGGACCCGCACCGCCCGGATTTTTTCTGGTGGATTCGCCAGATCGTTTTCTTTTTTCTGGGATGCTTTTTCATGATCTTCGGAATTCTGATCCTTGTTTCGTCCTACCGCCTCAATGAACCGCATCTGTTTATCATGACATTTTTTGCATCCAATTTTATGATCCTCATCAGCGCGACGCTCACCTTTATTTTTGCTTACCGGATGAAACCGTACCTCATCAAATCGCGTGGCACCCGCGAGGAGCAGGACCGTCCCGGTGTCGATTGACCCGAACACTCAGGTTTCGCACCAAAATTTCAGTACGTACAGCATCTCGAATTGTTCTGATCTAAAAGGGAAACCGTTTATAATTAGCGTCTATGTAATTCGGATATACAGGCTCGTACATCAAAGATCTGACATGGGCCGCCAGGTCATCCGGCTTCGTGTTCGCCGCAATGTCCCTTTTGTAAGCCACCTCGGCAACGGCGGTGGCGATGCTTGCCGACACCTTTCTGATTTTTGTCAGAGGGGGGTAAATGCATCCTGCTTGATAATCTTCTTCAGATACCTGATCGGCCAAAACTTTTGCGGCAACCAAAAACATTTCATCGGTCACATACCGGGCTTCCGCCGCAATAGTCCCCAACCCCACGCCGGGAAAGATATACACGTTGTTTCCCTGCCCCGGCACCGAGAAACAAAAACTTCTGCTCGCCGAGATCCCCGATCCCGAGTATCCGTTCGCCGTCGGTGACGACGATAATGCGAACGTCTTGGTGGGGCCAGTTTCGTAAAATTTTGCGTATTATTCCCTTGTTTTTTGTCGCAACATAAAGGCCGCGAGTTTTCCTGAAAATATGCGAGAACTCCTGGCATGCCTGGCCGACCGTCGGGGTATAGATGATCGGCATCATCTCTTCAAGGTTCTCTTCGATCACTTTATAAAACAAGGTGCGGTTGCGGTCGTAAAGTGCCATCAGAGTGATATATTTTCCAAGATCGGTCGGTTTTCTTCGGACGCTTTCCAGGATTTTGGTACATTGCTGTTCCATGGATTGATGTCATATGCCCTTAAAACAGTGCCCCGTAGAGAAATTTGGGGAACCAGAGCGATATAATCGGAATATAGGTAATAATAAAGAGGGCGACCAGCATGATGACCATAAACGGCGCGGCTCCCCTGAAAACCTCCCAGAGGGACAGGCCTGAGATACCACTGGCCACGAAAAGGTTGAGGCCGACGGGCGGCGTGATCATGCCGATCTCCATGTTGACCACCATGATGACCCCGAAGTGAATCGGGTCTATGCCCAGCTTCAAGACAATGGGCAGAAAAAGCGGCGCCAGAATCAGGATGGCCGCGCTGGGCTCCATGAAATCACCGACAAAATAGAGAAGTATATTGACAAACAGGAGGAACACCCAGGGGGTTACGGCATGTTTAATAATAAAGTCGGCGATGGCGCCGGGAATCCCTTCGGTGGTCAGGATAAACGCGAAAAGCATGGCATTTGTAATAATGAAAAGTATCATGGCCATCATAACAGCGCTGCGGGCGAACACCTTGGGAAGATCGCTGAATTTGAGATCCCCGTAAACGAAAAGCCCCACAAACAGGGAGTAGAAAACGGCGACGGCTGCAGCCTCCGTGGGCGTAAATATCCCTCCGTAGATGCCGCCAAGGACCAGAAACGGCATAAACAAACCGGGCAGGGCTTTCCACAGCACCACCATTCGATCTTTCCAGGGCATGCGATCCCCGCCTTTAAACCCCTTTACCTGGGCATAAATAACAGCGGTTATGATAAAAAGGCTCCCCATGAACAGACCCGGACCCACACCGGCCATAAAGAGCTTTCCCACGGACTGTTCCGTGGCTACACAGTAAACGATCATGGGGATGCTGGGCGGAATGAGAATACCCAGGGAACCGGCCGAACCCAGAAGGCCCACACTGTACCTGGGGCCGTAGCCCGAGGCGATCATGGCCGGGATCATAATGGTGCCGATGGCCACCACCGTTGATGGGCTGGAACCGGAAATCGCGGCAAAAAACATGCAGGAAATAATAGAGGCCACGGCCAGCCCGCCGCTGAAGTGTCCGACAAAGGCGTTGCACGCGTCGATAAGGCGTTTTGAGACCCCCCCCGTGGTCATGATATTGCTGGCCAGGATAAAGAAGGGAATTGCCATGAGGGTAAAATGATCCAGGCCGTTAAATAATTTCTGGGCTACAGCCATCAAAGGGAGCGCGTCGTGGTACCAGAAAGTGGTTATGACGGAAAGGCCTAAACATATTGCCAAAGGCATCCCAAGGAGCAGATATATGAAAAAGACAACAAACAGTGTGATACCCAGGCTCTCCATGGGTTTCTCCTTATGGGTTGATTTGACGGTTTATATAGAATTCCAACCGTCCGGTTATTCATCCCCTTTTTGGGAAAGCTTTTTCTTTTCTTCATCGGTCAATTCGTGCATCCGGTCGATTTCGAACAGTTCCCCTTTGAGCACGTAGACCATGCGCTCGATGAAACGGAGGCAGATCAGAACGCCGCCCACGGGCACGGCCAGATAACCGATCTCCATGGGCATGCGCAAATCCCGGGACAGAAGATTGCGGTGGCTTATGAATTTTGCAAACTCAAAGCCTTTTACCGCGACGATGATTCCGAAAAGGAAACAGAAAGCAATGGCAATAAGAATCAGGATGCGGCGGGCCTTGGGGCCGAATTTCACCACAAGAACATCGACCCCGATGTGGATGTTTTCCTTGATGCCCAGGCTGGCCCCGATAAAGGTACACCAGATCAGTGCCATGGTGGTGACTTCATAGGAGCCGCCCCACCCGGTGTTGAATACGTATCGCAATATCACTTCCTGGAAGGTCAGATACGAAGCAATCCCGATCAGGATAAAGATCAGGATTTCTTCTGTTTTGTCCCAGATTCGGATAATTTTCTGCATGATGTCTTCCTGGGGTGCCCCGGGGAGAACGCTCCCCCGGGGCTTTTGAGTTAAAGGGTGCTATTTCATATTTTTGATTTCATCGATCCACTTGGTGGGAACCACATCGGGGAACTTGTAGTGCACCGGTTTCATGGCGGTTTGCAGCTCTTTCATCTGTGCCGGCGTCAGGTCGAGTATCTGGAGCTTGCCGCTCATTTTGGCGTATTCCCTGATCAGATCGCCCTGTTCTTTATCGAGCTCGACGGCTTTTTTGCGTTCTTCCGCGGTCACTTCCATCAGTATTTTCGACAGGGTCTCTCGAACGTCGGGGGGAAGCTCGTCCCAGAATTTCTGGTTCACGATCACCGCATAACCGAGGTAGCCGTGATTTGAAAAGGTCATATATTTTTGCACTTCGTGAAATTTTTTGGTGTAGATGTTGGATGCGGTGTTTTCCTGGCCGTCCACAACCCCCTGCTCAAGGGCATTGTAAACCTCGGAAAAGGGTAGTTTGAGCCCGACGGCACCCAGCGTATCCATCTGGGCTTCCAGAATGTCGGAACTCATAATTCTGAACTTGACACCCTTGAAGTCAGTCGGCTTGATCAAGGGGCGGACATTGCTGCTGAACTGCTTGAAGGCGTTGTCCCAGAAGGTCAGCAATTTAATGCCCAGTGCCCGGTCCACGAACATCGCTCGAATCTCGTCGCCGATCTTTCCGTCAACCACTTCGTGGACGGTTTCGATTTTGGGAAAGAGAAACGGCATGTCAAACAGCTGAAGTGCCGGGACCGACCCGACGAATTTTGCCGATGACGGGGCGGCCATTTCGATAAACCCGGCGGAAAGCGCTTCAACAGCCTGGTTGTCGTCATAGAGCTGGGAGTTGGGGAAGACGAGAACCTCATACTTTCCTTCCAGAGCCTTGTTGACCCGCGCGGCAAACTCGTTGGCCGCCCATCCCTTTGGCGTGTTTTCCGATACCACATGGGAAAATCGGATCTTTACCGCGCTTCCGGCCATGGCTGCGGGGACCGCCAGCAGCACACAACAAAATAGAACAGTTGCAATAAAAAAGATTTTTTTCATTTCCTCCTCCTCCTTCTATTTGTTAATGGTTAATTGGTTTCCATCCATAAATCATCTTCACCCATTGCGTCAGATTACGGGCAGTATAAACAGCGGTACATCTATTACGGTTAACAGGTGAAATGAAAGCTGTCAATCAGGCATGTTTGTATTTTTATGTAAGAGTTTTTCTTACGCACATAAAATCGCTGCGCAATTTTATGTGCGATTTTATTTACGGCTCGATGATACGGTTCTGAATGGCAAAACGCGACAGTTCGGCATTGTTTCGAAGGTTGAGTTTTTTTAACAATCGGGAGCGATAGGTGTCCACGGTTTTGATACTGATGTGATGGGATTCGGCAATCTCGCGATTGGTGTGCCCCATGGCCAGGCGTCTGAGCACCTGAAGTTCTCTCATGGACAGGGTATCCAGCGGCGACCGGGCATTTTTCCCACGGGCGACCCGCAGCGCGAGCAGTTCGGCGGCTTCATCGGTGAGATATCGACCGCCTTTGAGCACTTTGCGGATGGCATTGACAAGCTGTTCCGGCGCGGATCTTTTTGTGATATATCCCATGGCGCCGGCCTCGATTGCTCGCACCACGTATTGCTCTTCCTCGTGCATGGTCAAAACGATGATGGGCAGCTTCGGATAGTCGGCATGGAGCCGGCTGACAACCTCCAACCCGTCCAGGTCCGGCATGGAAATGTCAATGACCGCGACATCAGGGGCGTGTTCCCGGACCTGCCGGATGGCTTCTCTGCCGTCGGCCGCTTCCGCGACCACTTCCATGTCTCCGCTTTCTTCAACAATTCGGCGCAGCCCGGCGCGAACGATACTGTGGTCGTCTGCCAGTAGAACCTTGATCATTGTGCAACCCCACCCCGCCCATCGATCGGCACTCTGAAATAGACCCGGGTTCCCTTTCCCGATTGCGACCGGACTTTCAGAACACCGCCGGTCAGGCCCGCGCGTTCCCGCATGCCGGCAACACCCAGCGCCTCTGCTTCCGACAGTACCGCGGTGTTGAAACCTTTGCCGTTGTCAACGGCTGCCAGTGTCAGAATGCCGTTTCGGGCCGCCAGGGTAACTTCAACGCGTTTTGCGGCGGCGTGGCGCGCCACATTGGTCAGCGCCTCCTGAGTGATGCGGTAAGCTGCCGTGGCCACCGTATCGCTTATGGAGGGGACATCCCCGTGTTTAAAAATGCATGTAATTCCGGTGCGCCGTTCGAAGTCGGTGGTGTACCACTCCAGGGCATCGACAAGCCCCAGGTCATCCAAAACGCCCGGTCTCAGCCGTATGGCCATGCCCCGGACCTCCTCGATGGTTTTATCGATCAGGCCGCACATTGTCAAGGCTCGCCCGGCAGCTTTGGTATCCGCTGCTTTCAGTCGATCCGACAGCCACACCGCATCCATACGCAGCGCGGTGAGGACCTGTCCCAGCTCATCATGGAGTTCCCTGGCAATGGCGGAACGCTCTTTTTCCTGATTCACCATAATGCTGCCCGACAGACGCCGGAGCTGATTGAGGATACTGGTGATTTCTCCGGTTCGTTCTTCAACCTGGTATTCGAGGTCTTTGGAATAGCGACTCAGTTCTTCCTTTGCACGTTGAAGGGCTTTTTCAGCACGATTTCGCTCCGTGACATCGATGGAGACAGCAAGGGATCGGATGACATTTCCCTCTGAGTCGCGATCCCCGATGGCGGAGAGGAGGACGTCTATGGTATCACCGGTTTTCTTTACAAATTGATACGGTATATCCTTGCAGAAACCGGTCTTGAAAAATTGGGGAAAGACCGACTCTTCGGCCAGGCGCCGGGACGTTGGTGTAAAAAACCGGGTCAGCTTTTCTCCGATGACTTCATTTCGTTCATACCCCATCACTTCAAGCCAGTTGTCACTGACACTGACCAATCGAACATCCGCATCCACGGAGTGAAGCATCGCCGGCGTGTTGTGATAGATGGAGCGATATCGTTCCTCACTTTTTTGAAGCGCGGTTTCAAATGTTTTCCGTTTGGCAATTTCATCGCTGGCCTTCCGATAGAGCACGAAAACCGCAAGCCCCACAAAAAGGCACAGGGCCAGAACAATTGGGCCGGCAATTTTGATGAGTGGATCGGATACGATTTTGGACACGGCGTCGAGGTTGTAGAGAAGAATGAGGTCCCAGCCGGGATAGTTGTAAAGTCCCAGCCGGTGGGTCAAATATCTGTTTCCGGACGGATCCACGACCTGTTGGTTTTCTTTGATTTCCAGGCCGGTCCAGTCCCACGGGCCTTTGCCGAATTGAAGAGACCTGTCGATCCGGGCGATATCATCGGGTGAGAGTTTTCTCAGGGTCCGGTACAGCCACTCTTTACGGTTGGAGATAAAAATAACTCCTCTGGGATCCGTGACCAGTATGGTTTCACCAAAGGCCGGTGCCAGTTCATTTTCAATCAGTTCGATGGATGCCTTGATCACAACAATTCCGATGGGAGCCCCCCGCCTTTTTTCGTAAACCGGGTGGCTGTAATAGGCCCCCCGTTTTCCTGAAGTCGTGCCCAGGGCCAGGTAAGTGGAGGGTGTCCCCTCGATCGCTTCACGGAAGTAGGGACGGAAAGAAAAATTTTGTCCGACAAAACTGTCCGGATCATTGCGGTTGCTGGAAGCGATGGTGTTTCCGAAGGCATCCATCAGGTAGCAGACATCCACGTCCAGTGTCGCCTTGAAATGATCCAGCATGGCATTGGCTCCGGTCAATGAATCATCATCCGGTTCGAGGAGGGGCGCCTGGAATTCCTTCATACCGGCCAGTGCTTTTACCGGCTGTTTGTTTTCCGAAAGAAATGAAGAAAGATTTTTCTCTATCATCTCCGCGTGGGTGGCGGCCAGCCTGTTCGCCTCGTGAAAGGCGTATTTTTTCAGCGTCGAATAATAGAGATACCCGCCCGAAGCGGCCGATAAAAAGGCCAGCAAGGAGAGTGCCAGCAGGATTGTACGGAGTCTCATCTTCAGATCTCTCCACGGCAGGTTGTTTAAGATGGGTCGATCAATCGGGTTAATGATGATAAAATTAGCACAGGCCGGGGAGGAAGACAAACATCATTTGTCGTGAACATTCTTGGCAAAATAATTGAGGGCAGAATAATTATGTCGGTTTAATTATGAAAAAACCATACCCAACGCCACAAGAAAGCGGCGTTTTTGGGGCCAAATTAAACGGTTGCTCTTGTTGACAAGGATTAAAACCGGTCTATAATATAAGTTTATAATTTACTCTGGAGCGAACGCCCTGCCGGCTGATATTTGACACCATTCCGCCGGCCGGGGCGTGAAATGCGTTCATATATAAGGGAACGGTTATGGTGAAATAATGGACATGGATAAAATACTTGAAGATTATGGTTTCAGTGTGTCATCCAGCTGCAGCGGTTTTGAGTGGTATACGAAAGCACTGACACACAAGGGAAAAGACGCGTATATCACCATCACCGACGATACCGGTTCCGGCCTGCCCAAATCTCTGGAATCGCCGGTTCAGGTCGACATCTATGAGTTTGATTCCGGAAACGAACTTGAAAAAAGCCGGCGCTTCGAATCGCTGAAATCTTATCTCGACACACTAAATTCAACGTCCGGATAATTCAAATGAAATGCCGCACGGAAGAGGGGGGGGTTGAATCCTGCAAAATTCAGGTTTTATGTTCCAGACCTTTACTTGAGTTGACGGAACAGGCAGTTAGGTTTAAATTTCGGTTGGTGATATGCTATTATCATATCTAAACAAAATCAAGCCACTGATAGCTTTTGTTCATTGCAGTTATCTCATTGCAAAGGATTCGCGGATGATATAGCGCGCTAAATTTTCCAACCCTTCTTCATTGTGCGGCCAGATGACTTCACAGCAATATACATTAAAGCCGCTGTGATGCCAGTTTATCATATTTTCAATAACGAAGTCATTGATCTTGCCTTCAGCTTTGAGCTTTTTGAAGACCTCCCGCCGGAATGCGTTTTCAAATCAATGGGACTCGGCTTTGATCCTACCATAAATCCGCCGTTTCCATAAAAGCAACCATCTGTAGCGATAATGTGCAGATGAGGATTAAATTTTTGAAAGCCCCCGAATGTCTGAACGGCTATCACGCCCCGGCAACAGCGTCTTCATATGAAATGCCCGATCTCAAATAAGCTGATAGAACATGCCACACATATTGACTCAATTTTGCCAAAAGACTGCGGTCAAGCATAAAATAGATTCTCAGTCTTTTGGGAATGCTGAACACCCACTGGCGGTGCGGGACATATTTGAGCACATCTTCGCAGAGCCGCTCTCCGAACTCAATCACACGCTTCTGATGGCAGGAAGGGCAAAAATGCTGGCGCTTGAAAGAGAATCTTTCCCTTCTCCGTTAATTCCCACCGAACTGCACCTGGTACTTGATGCCATTGTTGTCAGTGCCTTCGCCAAATCCCGATGGGTTGATTCTGGGGTTGTAGCTGGGATTGATGTCCATCGAGATGCTGATGACAGTCCCCATGTTTCCTCGCAGAATGCCCTTGCCGACACCCCTGGTGGCCTGCGTGTTTGTGGTTACTGTGCCAGTATTAGTACCCCATGCGTTTTTATAGGTTCCGGTGGAGACACCGCCGTCCACAACCATTGCAGTATAGTTACCGGTGAATTCTTCGCCTGTCGTAAGGTTGCGGGCGGTCATGATTCCGACGCCTGAGCTGCGCTCTATGGCAAACGTTAATTCAGTGCCGTCCTTCAGGCTGAACATGTGGCCCGGGATCATTATCGGGCCCGTAGGCGTCGGGGGAGCAACAGCGCAACCGGAAAAAAGAAAGGTCAGAAGTGCAATGGACGCGAGCAATTTTTTCATTGAGTGGCCTCTGTATTCGTTTTTTGGTTGAAGTATAAGGAATTACGGCTTCTTCTCGAATTATGCGGCAAGCACAAGGATAAGAACTTGCTATTTTGAAAGCGTATTATCGAAAATTTGTGGTTGTGTTTGGAAACCGTGCAGACCGCAACATATGGAAACTTGTCGGCTGTGGTATGAAATGAAACTAAAATATCAGAGGCGAGCCGGGTTGTCAAGACATGGGTCTTTCAATACCAGATACCTTGCAAAATTAGCAACTATCTGAATTAACAAATATTTGGACGATACGTTAATCGTATCACTGTCCAAGCTTAGCACACATTTTCAATTTTCATTTTTAAAATCCGATGGTCTCTCCCCAAATCCTCTCAAGTTACACCATACTGATAACCTGCTAAAGTCTAATCGGCCATTTAATATCAATATGATATTTTCCGCATGATATTTTCATGCTCTAACAAATATTCATAATGAGTGGCAACATCATTGATGTTTGATTCATCAACCCGAAGAGCCTCTTTTGGATACTTCTTATTTGCTTTATTTATAGCTTTTATGATGTTTTTTCCTTTACGAAGCCATTTTATAACTTCTTTATCATATCGTTCTTCCTCTTGAGTACGATTTCCAATAATTTCCTGACTTCGACGTAGATATTGTTCACTAATGTCCATTTTTCTCCAATATAATTTTTCGGTGGCATATAAAAATATTGCAATATAGCAGAACATCCTCTTTTAATAAAAATTCTATTCACAAATCATGGAATAATTGGACATTTGATAGATCTTTCTTATTCTGTCGCTTAACGTATCTGGAAGATAACGTCCCCAAATTTTTATCGGGATTTCATCTATCTGAATTGTTGGACTCAAGCCTACTGCAATTAAAAATTCAATTATGTATTCAATATTTATGGGAATATTGCCATAAACCTTGTTTTGCTGCCTTTGCCTGAAAATTCTGTTTTCATGCATCGAACGGCCAATTTCCGACTCGATTAATTCTTCAAATGATGTAAATATCAGATCAACATGGACAGTATCGGCTCCTGTCACAACAAATTCTGCAAAATCCTCATTTAACCTTTCAACTGGTAAACCCTTTTGGATGAAATCAATTTCTTTCCTATTATTCTTGAACTTGTCGATCAGATGGATGAAATCGACTTTCAATTCTACAACATAATGGACAGCATTATATTGGCCTGAGTGTTTCTCTTTTTCAACTATTTTTGCTCCGCTATATTGGGCGATTGCAGATTCAAGCTTTTTTGCTCCAAATCCGTTATCAATTACTTTTATTCCCAATATATCCTTTATTGTCATAGCTTGGACCGGAAGCTTTATTCCATTCTTCTTAATACGTAGCATAATCATCTTTTCTGCTTCAATAAAGATATCATTGGATAACTGCTTTGTAGAAGGTAAGAATTGCATTCTTTTTTTTAGAATTTCTTGTGTTGCTGCTTCTATTTTATCAAAAAAATAAATCGACGCATATCGACTCGCCTTTTCTGCTATTCTCTTTACACGCTTAAATCGGCATATGCTCAATATTTGGAAATGTGAATCATGATAGATGTAACCTGCGAAGGGAGACCCGATGTAAAAAAATTCAGGCATCTTCATATATTCGGAAATCAAAGATTCCGCCCGCCCTGAATTTTGATTTTTCGTATTACATATAAAATCCTTTAAATCTTTTTTTTGAGATATTTTTTTCCTAAGGATATGGGAACTATTGAGATTTTGTAAAAAATTATCTGAAAATAACAGCAGCGTTTCCCACGCTGAAAAACTGTCATAGGCGATTATCTTTGTAATTTGAAGGGGATCTTCAGAATCAAGTTGATTAGAAAGCCAACGGTTTGTAATGTCAAAAAGTTCGTTCCTGTGTAAAAATGCTGATATATACATGTAAAGAGCTATAGATTGTTTTTGGTTGGCAAATTTAAGGCTATGACCACCTCGGGGAAGTGTAGCTATTTAATACATTTAATATCACATGAGGCTTTTGCGACAAGCCTTGATACCATAATAGAATGATTGTGGATGTCATTATACGATAACGTAAAACCTTCGGTTTTGAAACCATAAAGGTGATTGAAAATCTTTATGGCCAGCCCCCCAAATCAAATTGGATGCCTTAAATGAATATATCCCTATAACCTTTTCCTGATAGATACGTTTTGTATATCACATAAATTCAACGGGTTGATAACTGTTCGTCATTGCAGCTATCTCAGATTTGTAGCTGAATTTTGAAACCCCAGATATTGTGGTTTTTCTAATGATTATGATTGGTATTGTTGACCTTTGAAGGTCGGCCGGAATTCATGAATAGGGATTAATCATGAGTCGGACTTTTTGGCCTCATCCAGCACTTTTCGGACCGTTTTCGCAAGGTCAGTTTTTACAACGGGCTTATAAGCAAATGCCTTGATGCCGATTGCCGTTACTGAGTCATCGGAGATGTTTTTGCTGTAGCCGGTGCAAAGAATAACTGGGATATCGGACCGTATTTTCATTAATTCAACGGCCAGCTTGTCGCCGGTCATATTCGGCATGGCCATGTCGGTTATCACCAGATCAAAGTCATTGGGTCTCGACCGAAAAAGTTCCAAGGTCTCAACACTGCTGGTGCGAACGGTAACCTGATATCCCAACCGTTCCAAAAGCTGGCTGCCCATTTTTGCGATAGGCAGCTCATCGTCAACAAACAGAATTCGCTCGATCCCGGAAGGCAGTTTCTCTTCCTCGTATGGTCGATAATCTTCACGCTTTTTGGTGATTGGAAAATAGATTGAGAAAGTAGTTCCTTTCCCTAATTTGCTGTCTACCGTTATCCTGCCGCCATAGCTTTCGACAATGCCATGCACCAATGCAAGGCCCATACCTGTCCCTTCACCAACTCCTTTGGTCGTGAAGTAGGGTTCGAAAATTGAGTCGATGATGCTTGGATCGATCCCGGAACCAGTATCAGAAACGGTCATTTTTATATAGTTGCCGGGTTTCAATCCCCATGGAATCAAGGAGGATCTTTCATCCATTTCGACATCTGCCAAACCGACCTCCATAATCCCACCGCGATCCTCCATGGCATGAGCGGCATTTGTGCAAAGGTTCATCAGGATTTGATGAACCTGGGTTATGTTACCCATGATGATGGAATTGCTGTCTATGCTTTTCTTGATTTCAATCATGGTTGGAATGGAGGATCTAATAAAATGAAGAACTTCTTCAGCTATAGTATCGACTCGAACTGGTTTGAGCTTTTCTTCTGATTGTCGGGCAAAAGCCAGTATATGCATGATAAGATCCTTAGCCCGTTTGCCTGCTGTATATACCTCTTGAAGATGGTCTTCGATGATCGAGTCTTTCGCAACATCATCCAACGCCAGTTCGGTGAACCCAAGGATGGATGAAAGTATATTGTTAAAATCGTGAGCGATACCGCCTGCCAAAGTCCCAATGGATTCGAGTTTTTGAGACTGGCGAAGCTGGGCTTCCAGCGATAGACGCTCGGTTATATCATCGACCATTTCGATGGCGGCAGTCACTCTGCCCTCTGTGTTGAAGATGGGTGACGAGACGATGCGATAGTTTCGGGGGCCGCCCGCCATCGGCTTGACGGTTGTGGCATCATGCACTTTGCCGTCTTGAAGCGTCCTATACGTCGGGCAGTAATCGCAGATCTCGTCGCGCGGCGGGTTGTTGAAGGCACGGTAACAAATCGGGCGCATGCTCGGATCGATGTCTGGAAACCACACACGCATCTGGTGGTTCAGTTCGAGTATCTCCATTGTCGGACTGATCAGTGCCACCCCCATACCGATGTTGTCCACCATGGAGTGAAATTTCTCCCTGCTCTCACGGAGAGATTCCTCCGCCTGCTTGCGCTCGGTGACATCCCTGAAAATTCCCTGCATATAACTTTTCCCAGTCAAACTTACCAGAGACGTGCTAATATCCGCGTAGAAAATGGTGCCGTCTTTCCTGAGTACCGGAATATCGTTTGCCAGCGTAATCTCTTGTCTCCATTGCTTATCAAACCGCTCTATAGCATAAGGCAGATCTTCCTTGGGATGGATATCCATGACACTTAAATTTATGATCTCTTCC
>JBDRPF010000090.1:0-40496 GCA_043827325.1 Pseudomonadota bacterium
TGTTATGCGTTAATTGTTAATTGTTAATTATTAATTGTTATTGGTTTTCTTGTATTAAAAAACGAAATTATATATCACCGATAGTTGAAACAATAATGTTTGCCGACTCACGTTAACCAACGAATACCAAATAACGCGTAACGGATAACGGTTCTGAGCATAGCGGACACAGGAGGCGCCATTGACCGACACATCACAACCATCAGCGCAAAATCATACGACCGCGAAAGGGTTTTGCATCACCTCGGCGTTCTGGATGGCGGTTGCGACCTTCATGGGACTCCTCGGCGCCACCGAACTCATGGCGCCCGATCTGACCGAAAACATCGGCTGGCTGGTTTTCGGGAGAATCCGGCCCATCCATGTCAACCTGGTGCTCTTCGGATTTGTAACGCCCGGGCTCCTTTCCGCCGCTTTCTGCTACGTGCCGAGGCTGCTCCGGACCGAACTCTACAGTGAAAAACTGGGGGTGGTTACCGTTCTGGCATGGAACGTTACCCTCGTCGCCGTCGTCGTCAGCCTGGCCCTGGGATATTCTCAGGGG
The DNA here is from genome assembly GCA_043827325.1 of Pseudomonadota bacterium. Taxonomy (GTDB): domain Bacteria; phylum Desulfobacterota; class Desulfobacteria; order Desulfobacterales; family UBA11574; genus JBDRPF01. The sequence continues at coordinate 545 of JBDRPF010000090.1, forward strand.
CGGGAGTACGCCGAAATGATCTGGCCCATCGACGTGATGATCGTCGCGGCCTTCGCGCTGCTGTTCGTCAACCTCATCATGACCGTTGCCCGGCGAAAAGAGTCCATTCTCTACGTTTCCGTCTGGTACGCGTGTGCCGCCGTCGTGCTGACGGCGGTGACCTTCGCCCTCGGCAATGTCGTCTGGCGGCCCGACAGCGGTTCCCTTGTCGGCATCCCGGACGCGATTCTTCTCTGGTTCTACGGGCACAACGTTTTCGGCCTGCTCCTGACCCCTCTGTCCGCCGGCGTGGCGTACTACGTCATTCCGAGGGCATGCAAGGCCCCCCTTTACAGCCACACCCTGTCTCTTTTCGGTTTCTGGTCCCTGCTGGTCGTCTACACGCACATCGGGACCCACCACCTGCTTCAGGTCCCGGTTCCCACGTGGCTCAAGGTCATTTCCATCGTGGACAGCGTCGCCATGGTCATTCCGGTCATGGCGTTTCTCATTAACATATGGTACACGGCAAAGGGAAAACTGGGAGAACTTCACACGGACATCGGCGCGAAGTTTGTCTTCACCGGCACAATCATGTATTTCTTCGTCAGCATCCAGGGTTCGATGATGGCACTGCCGGACGTTCAGCGGGTGACGCACTTTAACAACTGGGTCGTTGCCCACGCCCATGTCGGCGTGCTGGGGTTCGCCGGGATGATCGCCCTGGGCGGGCTTTACTATTTCATCCCCCTAATGACCGGGAAACCGCTGTACAGCAGGTTCCTTGCAGAATTCCAGTACTGGATGATCCTGATCGGCGTTGTGGGATTCACCGTGGTGCTCACCATCGTAGGGCTCATTCAGGGCAACGCCTGGCTCAACGGCGAAACCGTCTACCGGGTTCTTCCGGAGATGCACATGTACTATGTCGCGCGGGCGGCCCTGGGCCTCATGATTTTCGTCTCGGCCGTTATCGGCCTGTACAACATTTTGAGATCCATGTTTTTCAATTCCGGAGGTGCCGCATGAACATGACACCAAGAACCGTTGTCTTCGGCAGTCTCCTGATACTGGGTTTCATCGTGCTGGTGGTGGTGGTCATCCCTTACGCGACACGTATCGAAGCGCCGTCTGAAATCTTCCGCGAACGGACGGCAAAGGAATCCGACGGCAGGGACGTCTATATCTCAAACGGCTGTGTCTATTGCCACAGTCAATCCATCCGTTCCATCGACTGGGGCCAGGGCGCCGAGAGAATCGCCCAGGCCGGGGATTATGTTCAGGACAAGCCCATACTGCTGGGTTCGGAAAGAACCGGCCCCGATCTTTCCCAGGAAGGCGGGGAGCACCCTGACGACTGGCACGCGGCCCATTTCACAAACCCCAGGTACACGCGCCCGTTGTCCATTATGCCGGCATTTGCCTTTCTGGGTGCGGAAAACATGAGGATGCTGACGACCTATGTTCAGGGTCTGGGCCTCAAAGACGCGGACAAGCGGACGGAAAGGCAGCGACACTGGAAGGAAAAATCCGGCGCCGCCTATGAAAGCGGCCCGGTGGCCAATGTGACATGGCTCCACGATCACATTCCCGGGGGCTGGCGAAACCTTCCCAACCCGTATCCGACCACCGCGGCCGGGCTGGCAAGGGGCCATAAAATTTATCAGGATTTTTGCCTGGGATGCCACGGTCCCATCGGCGACGGAATGGGCCCGGCACAGCCGCACCTGTATCCGCCGCCCCTGAACTTCACCATTCTGAAAGGCAGGGGCATTTCCGGCGGGATTCTGTATTACCAAATCATGAACGGCATCACCGGAACGGCCATGCCCTACTTCAAACGCGAGTTGGAATCGGAAAAAATCTGGGACGTCGGCAATTATGTGGCGGTATACTTCATCAACCAGACCGATGCCGACGCGGAACCGAAAGGGATCGACGCTGCGAATGAACCGTGACGTGAAATTTCAAATGACAAATTACAAATGACAAAAGAAGCCCAAAGCACCAATGGCCAAAAGGTATACGACCTGGAAGAGCGAACAGGCCGGTTTGGAGAGGATGTCCTTGATTTGAACTTTGGATTTTTTAATTTGAAATTAATTTATGTACTTCCCTTACTTCATAACATACATGGCCGTCGGCTTTGCCGTCAGCCTGGTGGTCTTTTTCTGGGCGCTTAAAAACGATCAGTTCAAAGATCAGAAAAGGGCCCGGTTTCTGCCCCTGGAAGCGGAACCGGAAACCCGCGAAACACGGATCTCCGCGTTCAACCGCTATGAAGCCTACGGCCTCCTGTTTCTGGCCGTTGCCGGGCTCGCGGCCAGCGCGGCGGTGCTTGTCTTTGCGTTGCTGAGCGGGAACCAATTTTAATCAACCTTTAATCGGTTGACCATTTAACCACTTGACCAAATAACCCTTGCGTTCGAGGAAGATCGTCATGCGATTCTTTTATTTGCTGAACTTCCAGCATATCATGCTTTATCTCTTCCCGACATTGATCTTCATGGTGATATTCGGGCTGGCGCTCAATTTCAGCCACCTGAACAGCAAAGACGCCGAAGAACGGAAGAAGAAAATCATTTACCGTTTTCCCGACGGGATAGAGGACAGGGACGCACCGTTTCCCCTGGCCATGATTCTAATCATCGCCGGAACCCTGATCTGGGTCTTCTTTTACATTCTGGGAACGGGCCTGATGGGAGTCAAGATATAAAATGGCGCATTCAACAGCAAAACAATCCACGCTGGTCACCTGGGTCATCATCGTTCTGCTTCTGGCGTGGATTCTGGGAAAAGGGGTTTTCTCTTTTTTTGCGGTGGGCGACTTGGGACAGCCCACCTGGAACTACAGACCCGTAAAGGACGTTCCCGGAGAATCGCCCTACGCGGTCTACCGGCTGGTGCCGCACCCTCAGCACGTAAAGGGAGCCGATGGGGAGTAAATGAAGCGAATCTCAATACTGGTTCTGCTGATCGCAATCGTCCTGGTGACAGCCTACGCGGCGTTGACACTGTACGATGAAAATCTCAGGGTGGGCCGCATGTGGGAAACCCCCGCCGTACGCCCGTACGAAAAGGAAATCCTCGTAATGGAGGCCGGCACCGTTCCGGTCAACGGCGGCGAAGCCCTGTATAAAAGCGTCCGGGGAGAGGAATTGATATCCCCCGTCAAAAAAGACGATCCAAAAGTCATCGAATCCGGAAAAGCGCTGTATTTTACCTACTGCGCCCAGTGCCATGGAAAATATTTCGACGGCAACGGGACCGTGGGGCAGAGTTTTCACCCGCTGCCCGCCGACCTGAGGGGGAAAAAAGTCCAATCTCTTCCCGACGGGGTCCTGTTCAAATCCGTCAGTTACGGCATCCCGAACGGGCGGCAGCCGCCCCTGGCGACCACCGTTGACGCAATGGACCGCTGGCGAATCATCGCTTTTCTAAAATCTCTGCCCCCCCGAAATTAATATGCGCACCCGTTCAGGTTCCTGTGATCTCTGTGGCCTTCCCGTTGGAAGCGCCGCGCGCGCGTCCGTCCTTTCCGGAAAAACCTATCACTTCTGCTGCATGGGATGCAGGCAGGTCTTTCACATGCTCATCGAGGCATCCGACGGCGAAGATCCTGCCCGATTCAAAGAAACCGAGCTTTTTAAAAAATGCCGGGAAATGGGCATCGTCCCCCCGGACGCCCCGGTGGACCGTTCCGATTCCGGTCCGCCCGAAACCGGGGCCCGGCCGGATCCTTCAGGCAGGCCGGACGCCCTGAGTCTGAACCTGGCCGTGTCCGATATGTGGTGCCCGGCCTGTGCCTGGGTTCTCGAAGAAGTGTTGAAAAAAAAGCCCGGGATCACCCATGTCTCCTGCAACTTTTCAACAGACAGGCTCCGCTGTGAATACGATCCCGTGCTGTCGTCCCCGGACGAAATCATCGCCGCCGTCGACAGCCTCGGATACCGGGCCTTTCTTCCCGGCGAAGATCGCAACTCCGAAGAAAAACAAAGGGCGTTTGTCCGCTTTGCGCTCTCGGCCTTTCTCACCGCCAACATCATGATGCTCTCTTTCGCGCTTTACTCGGGCTTTTTTACGCAACTTTCTCCGGATGCCGTTTACAACCTCTCCCTGCCGATTTTTGTAATGGCCACCGTTGTTCTTTTTTACGGCGGTGCCGCGATCTGCCGCAGGGCCTGGACCGGACTCACATCCGCCGCTTTCGGCATGGAAACCCTGATCGCCGTGGGTGCTTTCAGTGCCTATATCTACAGCACGGTCAACCTCCTCTCCGGCAGCATCCATCTGTATTACGACACCGCCGCCATGCTCGTCACCCTGACCCTGCTGGGTAAAATTATGGAAGGAAGGGCCAGGGATACGGTACAGGAAGATCTCGGCAATTTCTTCTCGCTCAAACCCATGAAAGTGAAGCGCTGCAGCCCGGAGTTTCCCCACGGACGCTACACGTCCGCTGAAGCGCTTCGTGAAGGGGATGTCTTCATCGTTGAGGAAGGGGAGATTTTCCCCGCCGACGGATTGATCCTGGAAGGAACGGGCCCGGTGAATGAATCGTCTCTGACCGGAGAAGCCCGGCCCGTTCAAAAAAGGGCCGGCAATCGCGTCCGGAGCGGCACCCGGGCCTTGCGAGGCACCTTCCGGATCAGGGCCGAAAAGGTCGGCGAAGCATCCACCCTGGGCCGGATGATCGAAATCATGGAAAAGGCACTGGGGCAAAAAACCCCCCTGGAAGGAAAACCCGACCGCATCCTCCGCTGGTTCGTTCCCCTTATCCTGGCGCTTTCCGCTGCAACCGGCTGCGCCTGCCTGCTCTCGGGCATCGGGTTTGAAAAGAGCCTGATCCGCTCCCTCACGGTCATGGTCATTGCCTGTCCCTGCGCCCTGGGTATCGCGATCCCCGTCGCGCGGGTCGCGGGCATTTCCCTGGCGGGCAGAAAGGGCATCCTCGTACGGGATTTTTCAGCCTTCGAACAGGCGGACACCATCGACACCATCGTGTTTGACAAAACCGGAACGCTGACCGCGGGAGACTGGAAACTGATGGAGATCCGCGCCATTGAACCGTTCACGGAAACACAGGCCCTGTCGCTGGCAGCCGCCCTTGAAAAAAATTCGGACCATTTTATCGCCGCGCAAATTACGGGGCGCGCGGAAAAGACCGGCTCGCCACCGGCGCCTCTCGGACGGGTTCGCGCTTATCGGAACGGGGTTTCCGGCACGTCCGGCGAAAACGAGGTCAGAATCGGTTCCAGAGACTTTGTCGCGGAAAATTTAAGCGAGCCCTTCTCCGCCTTTGACGTCGATGAAGCGGGCGGGACCTTGCATTCAACGGTCTATATGAGTTATGGTGGCAGACTCTGCGGGGTGTTTGTCTTTGGCGACACGCTCAAAGATTCGGCTGCCAAAACCGTTGAGAAATTGGGGCATATGGGTTACAGTGTGGCGCTTGTCTCCGGAGACGGGCATGAAACGACCCGTGCTGTTGGAGACATCCTGGGGATAACGGATGCTTTCGGCGGGAAACTGCCGAACGACAAGGCCCTGTTTGTCCGGGCGCTTCAGGAAAACCGGAAGCGGGTCGCCATGGTCGGCGACGGCGTCAATGACGCGCCTGCGCTGGCACAGGCGGATCTGGCCCTGGCCGTCCATGCCGGGGGCCAGTTGGGAAAAGAGGCGGCGGACGCCACGCTGATGCGGGGCGACCCTGAACAGATAGTGGACTGCCTGATCCTGGCGAAACAGGTGAACAGAAAGATTCGGCAGAATCTGATTTTCTCTCTGTTCTACAACACCGTCAGCATACCCGTTGCCATGAGCGGACTGTTGACGCCCATCGTCGCCGTGATTGCCATGCTGCTGAGCAGTTTGAGCGTCACCGGAAATACGCTGCTGTTCATGCGGAAACACGCGTCAAAGGCCCCGGCAGGTTCATGAGTAAATAAACTTAGAGGTTTCAACCATGACATATTCTGAACAGCTTCAATCACCTTCACTGCTCCTGATGATTCCCGGCGCAAAGGGGGCGGTGGCATCCACCGTGGCGGTTGCGGTTGCCGCCCTTCAGAAGGACCCCGAAACGGTTCTCACCAGCCTGACGACGCGAAACAGTTTCCCCTATCTGGGGCCGCCCCAGGCAACCCGCATGGCGGGATGGGACAGTGAACCCGGAAAACTGACCCGCTGCATCAAAAAAAACGGCGTATTGCCCGACGATTCCTGGAAGCCGTACCGGTCCCATATCGACGATGCCGTTGCCATCAGGCCGGCACCTTCGGAGCAAACCCTCGACGCACAGGTCGAGCATCTCATGCGGGACATCCAGGCCTTCAGAAAAGCGCACCCCAATGCCCTTCCGGTTCTGATCAACCTTCTGCCGGCCTGCTGCCAGACGGACCTTAACCGCTTCGACAGCCTGTCCCGGCTTTATTCGGAAGTCAATCCCGCCGACCTCCCGGACCTGCCCTATGTCCTGGCGGCCATCCGCTCGGGAATACCGGTGGCGAACTTCACGCCCAACTATCTGGAAGCGCCCGTTGTTGTCCGGGAAGCTGTCGAACGGAACGTGCCCATCGCCGGATTCGACGGCAAGACCGGCCAGACCTATCTCAAGGTCGCCCTGGCCTCGGCCCTCAAGGCCCGGAGTTTATACGTGGACGGGTGGTACAGCCTCAACATCCTGGGGAACGCCGACGGAAAAAACCTCATGGACCCCGGAAGAGCCGCGGGAAAGGTGGCCAACAAAACCGGTCTTCTGGATGACATTCTGGGCTACCCCGTCGGGGAGCGGTACGGCGAACCTTCCCACAGGGTGCGCATCGACTATTACCCGCCCCGCGGCGACGCCAAGGAAGCCTGGGACGTCATCGATTTCCAGGGGCTCTTCGGTCTGCCCATGAGCATCCGCCTGAACCTGCAGGGACGGGACTCCATTTTGGCTGCGCCCGTGGTCCTGGACCTGGCCCGCTGGATGGCGGTGCTGAAATTGGCCGGACGGTCCGGGCTGATCCCGGAACTGGCCTTTTACTTCAAAAAGCCCCTTGGCGACAATCCGCCGCTGAACTTTCAGGATCAGATCTTCCGCCTCCGGGAACTCGAGAAGGAATGCGATCAAGAAATGACTAAAATTCAAAGTGACTAAAGTGAGCTAAAGTTCTGGAATGCGCTTTCAGCGGAGGCATTTTTTAGATGGAAAATAAGGAGTTCGCCGAAAAGTTAGAGAAAAGATGTAAAATTGGCAGAATGCCTTAACTTTAGGCACTCTAAACTTCTCCAAGGAACATTTCATGATTTTCGGATACAGCACCAACGCCTTTGTCAGGTTTCCCCTCCTGGAATCCCTGGAAAAAATCGTCGCCCTGGGCTTCCGGGGCGTTGAGATCATGGGTGACCGGCCCCATCTCTACCCCCCTGATTTCGGCGCAACGGATATTGCCGCCGTCAAAAAGGCGCTTAAAAAGCACAACCTGAAAGTGACCAACCTGAACAGCTTCACGCTCTTCGCCGTCGGGGACACCTACCTCCCCTCCTGGATCGAACCGGATAAAAAACAGCGTGATATCCGCATCCGGCACACCCTGGAATGTCTGAAAGTGGCGGAAGAACTGAGGTGCGGGAACATCTCGGTTCCGCCGGGCGGTCCGCTGGAGGGCTTGACAAGACGTGCCGCCATGTCCCTGTTTCACCAGGGCCTTGAGCAGGTGGTTCCACGGGCGGAAGAACTCGGCGTGAAAATTCTGGTGGAGCCCGAACCGGGCCTGTTGATGGAAAACACCGCGGAGTTTAAATCGTTTATCGCGGATGTCCGGTCCCCGGCCGTGGGGGTGAATTTTGATATCGGCCACTTTTTCTGCGCCGGAGAGGACCCGTCAACAGCCTTCGAAGAACTCTTCGAGTGGGTGGGGCACGTCCACCTGGAAGATATCGCCCCTGACAGGGTTCACAATCACCTGATTGCCGGGCAGGGCGCCATCCGGTTTCCCGAAATCTTCCGCACCATGGTCGATCTGGGATACCGGGGCGACATCAGCCTGGAGTTGTACCCTTACGTGGACACCCCCGAAGCGGCCGGCCGGGAAAGCCTCGAACACCTGCGCCCGATCTTTGAGGAATCCGGCATGGACATCACCTGACCCGAATATTTCATGAAAAAATATTATAGATTTCTGGATCGAAAAATCACCACGATCAGCCACACGCCGAGGAAGGTGGCGATCACGTAGCCCGTCAGGCCCAGTATTGCCGTGAGCGAAATTTTCTGGACACCGAAAATGTTCACCGTGAACACAAAAAGTTTCTGGGTGGCGTTCAGGACCATGGCCCCGGCGATGAGCGAGGCGGCAATGATCAGCCCGATGGTGAGGCGGTTGATGCCCTTGACGAACTGGGTGTTGATCTCCTCGAACCCGTCGTGCCGGAGTTCGATCCGCTGTTTGCCTTTGGCGGTCTGCTTGAGGATGTCGTGGGCCAGCTTGGGCATGGTCTTCAGGTGGGTCGACAGGGTGAGGACATCCTTCCGGATGTTCTTGTACATCTTCTGGGCATCGTACCCGCGCTGAAGCAGTTTTTCCGCGTACGGTTTGGCCGCTTCGAGCAGGCTGGCGTCACTGCCCAGTATCTTTCCCAGGGCTTCGGTCTGGATGAAGGTCTTGAAGAGGAGCAAGAGGTTGCGCGGCAGCCGCACCCTGTACTTGTAAACGAGCTGGATGACCTGATCATAGACATCCCTTACCGAGATGGTTCGGAGGGAGCGCCCGTAAAAGGGCTCGCTCACGTCCTTGAGGTCGATGCGCAGACTGTTCAGGTCCATGGTTTCTTCGTCGATCAGCCCCGCGTCCGACAGGGCGTCCATGACCATGTCGTAGTCGTGCTCGGCATAGCCCAGAAAGAGATGGGCGACCTGTTGCATGGTTTCGTCGTCAAGGTACCCGGTAATGCCGAAATCGACCAGGCTGACGCGGCCGTCGAACATGACGATGGTGTTGCCGGAGTGGGGGTCGGCGTGAAACAGACCGAACTCCATGAGCTGGCGGGAAAAGGATCGCAGCCCGATCATGGCGATTTCCCCGGGGTCGATGCCGTGGGCGCGGATCGCGGCCACCTGGTCCATTTTGATGCCGGGTATGTGCTCCATGGTCAGGACCGACTTGGTGGTGAAATCCCAGTGAACCCGGGGGATGTAGATCTCGTCGCTGCCCTTGAAGTTGACGGCGAACTTTTCGATGTTCCCCGCTTCGATGAGCATGTCGAGCTCTCTGAAAATGATGCGTTCGAATTCTTTCACCAGGTTGACGGCACCGATGACGCGGGCGATTTCAAACGTCTTTTCCGCCCTTTCTGCGATGGTATACATGAGGCGGATGTCCTTGCGGATCTCCTTGTGGATGTCCGGCCGGATGACCTTGACGGCAACCGCCTCTCCGGTGAAGAGCTTCGCCATGTGGACCTGGGCCACGGACGCGGCGGCCATGGATTCTTCCGTAAATTCGTCAAAAATATCATCCAGCGAACGCCCGATCTCCTTCTGGATGACCCGCCGGATGTCGCTGAAAGGCACCGGCGGTACCCGGTCCTGAAGCTTGGTGAACTCTTCAATGTATTCCGGCGGGAAAAGATCGGCCCGGGTGCTCATGAGCTGGCCGAGCTTGATAAAACTGGGCCCCAGGTCCTCGAGCGCCCGGCGCACGCGCTCCGGTGCGGGAAAGCCGTCTTTTGTCGTCCGCTCCGCTTCTTCCGGATCGATTGTCCTTCTTTCCGATCTCCTGAAAAGCCTTCCGGCAATATCGCCAAGGCCGTGTTTGACCAGAACCCGAAGTATTTTACCCAGCCGCCAGTATTTTTTCACACTGCTTTTCCCTGGAAGTAAAAAACCCTGGTCCAAAGGACCAGGCTTTTCAGCACTAAATAAAATTGCTCGTGCCAAAGGCACGTACATTAACTTTTATCCGCCCGCCGGAGGCGGGTAAACCTCTGGCGGATTAGCTCACTTTAATTCACTTCAAACTTTAGGCACTCAAGGCAAGTTTTTAGGCCACAATTCATCTGGCATTAACGGGAAACGAAAGCCTTTTCTAGGATTCAGCCTCTTCTTCGGCAACCGCCCCCGCCTTCAGCCACTTCTTGGAGATTTCTTTCAGCTTTCCGGTCTCGGCCACATATCGCTCCAGGTAGCCGCAGTCCGTGCAGACATAATTGTCGAGAGCGGCAATGGAAACGATGCTGACAGGTATGGCGTTGCTGCCGAACGGACCGCTTTTCGGCATGACCTCAACGCCGGAATAAACCGCTTCCGATCCGCATTTGGGGCATTTTCCCTGTTTCACGGTGACACCTCCTCCTCCGAGTATTGCATTGTCCGTTTTCAACCAATTTGTTTACGCTCAATAAGGCTATTACTGCATCAAGCGGCGCTGTTTGTCAAGCACGCGGAAATGGATTGAACGCTGCTCTTCCCGTAAGGGGCAGAGAACAGGCCATAGCAAAATCAGCAGGCAACCCATTTAAAAAAGCGATAAAATACCGAAAACGGGCTGTCATCATTCCCCCAGGTCGGGGTGCAGTTCATCTCGCGGCCGTTATTTTTCAAAACCTTCTTGCAGTACACAAATTTTATGATATAATGTGTATAAAAATACTTAAAGGGATCACGAAATGAAGCGTACAAATATTGTGCTTGATGATAATCTCGTTAAAGATTGCATGAAAGTTACAGGCATTAAAACCCAGAGAGCTTTGATCGATCATGCCTTGCGAGAACTTCTTAGACACGAAGCTCAAACTGAGATTCTTGAACTCAAAGGCAATGTTGACTGGAAAGGGAATCTTGATGAGTGGCGCCGTGGGCGTGAATTATGATGGTATTAGTTGATACTACTGCATGGATCGACTTTTTTGCTGCACGATCTTCAGACCACGTTGCCGCTTTAGAGAACTTGATAAGAAATCGTGAAGACATATGCATCTGCGGTATTGTCCTAACTGAGGTACTCCAAGGAATTAGGAAAGATTCAGAATTCAAAAAAACAAGAGATCTTTTCCACAGCTTACTCTTCTTGCCAATGCCCTATCCTGTCTTTTTGAGAGCTGCCGAAATTTACAGGGGCCTTCGTCGTAAGGGTATCACCATTCGAAAATCCGTGGACTGCATGATCGCTTCAGTCGCTATAGAAAATGACATGCCACTCCTTCACAATGATAAGGACTTTGAAGCCATAGAGGAACACTGTGGCCTCAAGAGCTATAAATGACGATCGAATACAATCCCGTCGGGACAATTTACACACCATTTACAGACGCGGCCGATATGCCGATTTAACCTGCCGGTGCTGCCGGTGTCGCATCCTTGTCTTGTCTTGTCGCTTGTGCTTGCCTTGTCCCTTGTCCTTGTTCTTGTCGGGTCGCTTGTCTTGGGTCGGGTCTTGTCGGGTCGGCTTGTCGCTTGTCGGGTCGGACCAAGCTAACAGTTTGATTTGACGACAGAATGACGAAAAAACAGTGCCAATTTTTGGCTTAAAAGGTTGTTTTTGCTATGGAAATGGGCCTTTTAAGAAGGGGGTTATGAAATGCCCAGAGGAAATCGACATTACCTTCCCGGGTATGTTTGGCATATCACCCATCGCTGCCATAAAAAAGAGTTCCTCTTGACGTTTGCAAGGGACCGGCGGCGATGGCTCCGGTGGCTTTTCGAGGCCAAGAAGCGTTATGGACTGAGTGTGCTCAACTATATGGTGACCTCCAACCACATCCATCTTCTGGTAAGAGATAACGGCAAGAGAAGCGTCATCCCCAGCTCAATACAGTTGATTGCGGGAAGGACGGGGCAAGAATATAACTTAAGGAAGAATCGGAAAGGGGCATACTGGGAAGATCGTTATCATGCGACGGCGGTGGAAACAGACAGGCATTTGATTCAATGCATGGTTTACATTGACTTGAACATGGTTCGATCTGGAGTCGTGGGCCATCCCTCGGAGTGGCCCTTCAGCGGGTACAATGAGATCCAGTCGCCGCGCGAGCGGTATGCCCTGATTGATTACAAAGGATTGATGGAGCTTCTGGATTTCAAAGCGATGGATGAGCTTGCCGATGCTTATCGGGGATGGGTTGAGGAATCGGTAGGCAGGAAGAAATCTTTCCGGGATAGCAAGTGGACGGAAAGTGTTGCGGTGGGTGGCGAGCCATTTGTGAAAGCGACGAAGGAAAAACTTGGGATTAAGGGGAAAGGGCGTGAGGTGATTGGAAAAGATGGGAGTTATGAACTGAGGGAATCTACAGAACCTTACAAGGCTATTTTGGGGCATGAAAATGAAGGTTTAAGGCTTCAAAACGCCTATTTTTGGAATGATAATGTTTAAATAACAATAAGATAGCTTGGTCCGACCCGGAAGCTTAGATATTGTCTTAGAAGGAATTCGGCGGAAAACACTGGTGCACGGCGCAGAAACCCTGATGACGGAATTCCTGCTGGAAAAAGGCGGGGTTCTGCCCCGACACGCTCACCCTCACGAGCAGACAGGATACCTCGTTAAGGGACGGATTCGACTTTCTATCGGTGCGGACGAGTACGATGTGCGTCCCGGTGACAGCTGGTGTGTACCGGGCGGCGTCGAGCACGGCGCGGTGGTCGTGGAAGACGCCGTCGCCGTGGAGGTGTTCTCCCCCGTCAGGAAAGATTATCTGCCCCGGGCCGGATGATTTTGCGTTGAGAACCCTTATATTTCAGTACCGGATGCCCTTGATCACAAAATAAACCCCCACCGCGATCATCAGAACCGAACCGCCCTTATATATCATCCCCTTGGACCTCAACCAGTCCATGCCGGCCAGTCTGGCGACCAGCAGCAGAGAGGGGACCGTTCCCATCCCGAAGACAGCCATCAGCCCCATCCCCGGCAATACGCCGTTTAAGGGGTGCTGCGCCTCCATGCCGGCCCGGGCCGCCGCGATCAACGCCGTGTAAACCGGCCCGCACGGCAGCAGACCGAGCAATAAACCCAGCGGAAAATAGGCGGCAGTCGACCGGGCATTGGTCAGTTTTTTAAAACCGCGGGAAAGCACACCGCCGGGGGTGCAATGATCGCCGAAAATCCGGCCGAGGGGCACCCAGCCACCCATGCCCAAGCTCATGACGACGATCATGAGCCCGGCAAAGATCATGACGCCCTTCTGCAAACCGGCAATGCCGGCGGTTACGCGGGTGAACGCACCGGTGGCGCCCATGATTCCGCCGAGGATTGAATAGGTCGCGACCCTGCCGGAATGGTAGAACAGGTTCGGGGCCCAGATTCTTTTCGTCCTTAAGTTGAGAGAAATGGAAACCACAACCGGGCCGCACATTCCGATGCAGTGTCCGAATCCGACGGCGAACCCCGTGGTAAAAAAGACAAAATATAACCCCTCAATAGATGACATCGAAGACGAACTCCGCAATTCCGGCTCCCGGAAGGGTGACCGTCGCTTTCCAGATCCTTTTTCCGCTGGGACATCGCACGATGATGCCGGTTCCTTCATAAACGCCGTTTCCGACAGGCCGGAGCGACACCCGGTTGGGTCCCATTTTCATGCCCGGCATCCCCAAATCGATATACGGCGCCGCCGTCGGCTCTCTTCCCTCGAGGGTTATCCTGAACGTCAGGTCCGTCATGGCCGTCACCGGTTTGGGGCTGATGTCGAGCGCAACCAGCGTATCAGACAGCTCCCGGGTGCAGGGGCCACTGTGAACATCACAGTTCACACTCCCCGTGTGATCCGCCGCCGCCGCCGCGACCGGACCGACATTCACGGCCACAGCCCACAAAAAAGCAGAAACAAAAAGAACCCTTAACAATCGCTCCCTTCCCGGCCCAAACGCCGACCGGCCTTGATGCGTGTCCGTTTTGCCGTATAAATTCTCCATATTCGTCCTCCGATAATAAAAGATCTGATTCAAACTCCATTATTTATTATTACGTGATAAGGGATCCATCAAGTTTTATTTACCCCCTGACCTTTCAGTATTGCTTGATCCTTGAAAAACACTTTGCTATGGTGCCTCTCAAATTTGACGCCCGAATTTTGCACGAGCCGGAGGCTTCCACATGCAAGATTCAGGTATTTGAAGATTCCCGAGACACACCCATGAAAAAATCTAAATGGCTCGACGAGCGCGGACATTACGAAACTCCCGCCGGGCATCCGCAACACCGGGAAACAGCTTATTTCGGATACCGGAGTGTTCCGACCGATACCAAGGCAAAATGGGTCCTTCAGCATTTTAATACGGTTGCCCAAAAATACGACCTGATGAACACGTTGCTGAGCTTCGGCATCCACCACTTATGGAAGCGCACCGCCGTCAGGGTGATGAACCTGAATCCGGGAGGCCGGGTGCTGGATGTTTGCGGCGGTACCGGCGACCTGGCGATTCTGGCCGCAAGGGCCGCAGGAGATGCCGGTCGGGTAATCATTTACGACATCAACCGTGCCATGATCGAAGCCGGAATTCACAAGGTCGACGGCAATGCGTTCGGCGGTCGCATAAAATTCGTTCAGGGGGACGCCCAACAGCTCTCTTTTCCGGACGAACATTTCGACGCGGCCATGGTGGGTTTCGGGATCCGCAATGTCCCCCGCATGGACCTGGGTTTCAGGGAAATGTGCCGCGTGCTCAAACCCGGGGGGAAAATGATGTGCCTCGAATTTTCAAAACCCACGGCGCCCCTCTTCCGGTTGCTTTACGACTTTTATTCTTTCCGCGTCATGCCGATCCTGGGGGAGATTATCGTGGGATCGAGAGGGGCGTACACGCACCTCCCGGAATCCATACGTACCTTTGCCCTGCCCGGCGAACTGACGGCCATTATTGAAACCGCCGGATTCGCGCGGGTGACCACCCATAAACTCACCAACGGCATCGCCATGATACATCTGGCCGTGAAAGACTGATGGAATGATACAGGAGCGACAATGAAACTAAACTGGGCGGAACGCTGGGTCGTCAACAACCCGTTGAGGGCATTCCAGCAGCGGATGGAAATCACATGGTTCAAAAGGACGATGCCCCTGAAACCGGGAACAACCATCCTGGAGATCGGCTGCGGCCGGGGCGCGGGCGCCGACTTGATCCTCAGGGCCTTTCACCCGTCGCGCCTGCACATCCTGGACCTGGACGCCGAGATGATACAAAAGGCCGGGGCTTTTCTTGCCGAAGCGCCGGGAGATCGCCTGATGATGTACGTCGCTGATTCCGTCAACCTCCCGTTCAAGACGGAAACCGCGGATGCCGTGTTCGGATTCGGCTTTTTGCATCACGTTCCGGAATGGCGCAGCGCCCTTTCGGAAATTGCCAGGACGCTGAAACCCGGCGGCATATATTACATGGAAGAGCTCTACCCCGAACTTTACCAGAACGCACTCACCAAACGCATCCTGCTCCACCCCGAGCACGACCGTTTCAGCAGCAACGATCTGCGGAACGCGCTGGATGAATCGGGCCTGCGTCTCACAGGCACCTTTGAGTTGAAAAAAATGGGAATCCTGGGTGTGGCTGTCAAATCACCAGCTTGACAGCGACGATGACCAGAATGGCAGGCGGGTAATAACTGGCCATATTGAAAAGCGCCATGGCGTACCGTGGTTGTCCGGTTGTATAGAGAAGCGCCGCGGGCAATACGAAAAAACAGAGCCCTGTTGCCGCGCAGGCAACCATGAACGGAAACGCAAAGGCGATGGGCGAGAAATGGAAAACGACCAGCGAAAGCATTGCCGAAACGATCAGAGACCCCAGAATAATCGCACTGGCCCCGGCAGTCCCGAGCCGAACGGGAACGGTCCGGGCGCAAAGGCGCCGGTCCTCTTCGATGTCGGTTAAGTCATTGGGCACGTTCTGTCCGCCGATTTCCCATGAAAACAGCCAGAAAAACAGTATCAGCAGGAACACGGGCGAAGGGTTCGGATCAACCGCGAACACGCCGGCAATGGCCCCCGCGGTCTTAACACCCCCGCTGACCAGGGTTCGGAGATGCGTGACCTTGAGCAGCAAACAGTACACCGCCTCCAGGATACAGCCGGTGACAAAAATGACAACGCAGACGGGGTTTAAAATGTAAGCGCCGAGTATCGCCACCGTCGACCATGCCGCGGTCCACAGCACCCCTTCATGAAAACTTAAACAACCCTGGGCCATGGGGTGCCGGACCATCACGGCATCCAGGTCACACGCCGTATCAAGGTCCCCGTACAGCCTGATTTTTTCTCTGTCAACCCGGTAATCGATGACATCGTTCAGCGCATAAGCTGCCGTGTAGCCGGCAAAGGCGGTCAAAAGTCCCAGAACGATCACTTCGAACGCCGGGAACCGACCGAGCCACAGCAATGCGCCCAGCGCAGGCGTAGCCATGTCCAGCAGACCATGTGGCGTTCTGGAGAGTGCCCAGAAAAGATTTAAACGGGACAGGCCGGTATAGTGTCGGGAAGGCTGTGGCATGGGCGTATCCGAATCCTGAAAATTTGTCGGCAATCACGACTCCGGTATTACATCGCTGAGAAAACGGCCACTCATTAACACGAGGCCTGTATTTCCGTCAAGACGGCACGACCCTAAAATTGCCACTGAAGGACGCCGGGTCGCAGGTTTTTGTCAGTAAACTCGATTAGGCCGCTTCCACCTTGAACCTTCCGATCAGCTCCCGGATCCTTTCGGCCACCTTTGTCAGTTCTGCTGCGGAAGAATGAACCCGCCGTGCACCGGAATTCGCATCACCGGCGGCCTGGCTGACGTCCTGGATGTTGGCGAACGCTTCAGTCACCCCCTTGACACCTTCTACGGCACTTTTGGCCATATCATTGGCGCCCTTGGCAATTTCGGCAATGGCCGATGCGATATTGTTGGTACCGCTGTTTGCCTGCTGAATGTTGCCGGAAATTTCGTTGGCCGAGACGGTTTGCTGCTCAACCGATTTGGAGATCATCTCGGACGATGCATTTATCTTATGAATGACATCCGATATGTCGTGAATAACATCGACGGCCTCTTTCGTGTTGGTCTGGACGTCCTGAATCCTGTAAGCAATATCTGCGGCTGCGCGGGCACTCTGATTGGCAAGCTCCTTAATTTCTTTGGCCACCACGGCAAAGCCTTTGCCCGCTTCACCCGCGGAGGCGGCTTCTATTGTCGCATTGAGCGCCAGCAGGTTCGTTTGACCGGCGATGGTTTTGATGACATCGGTGACCTCACCGATTTCCTTTGCAGCCTTCCCCAGAATATTCATGGTTTCCGTAGCGGAATCAGACATCCCCATCGCCTTTCCGGCTATATCCGACCCCTCTTTTGCACTCGCGGCAACGTCGCTGATCGACACAGACATTTCCTCGATGGCCGTGGCCACTGCATTCATATTCTGCGACATCTGCTCTGCCGAGGAAGAAACGCTCTGAATATTTACGCTCATTTCTTCAGCGGCCGTGGCGATGGCGTTTATGGTCATGGACATCTCTTCAGTCGACGCGGCAACTGAATCCGACTGGGTGTTCATCTGCTCGGCGTTTGATGCCATGCTTGCGGAGACTGTCGACATAATTTTGGATGCATTGTTCAAGTTGTCTGCGTTCTCCTTGATCTCTCTCAGCATTTCTCTGAGTCTCGACGACATGTTGTCCAGCGCTTTTCCGAGAATCCCGATTTCATCCGACCGGACGGTTTCAATCCCCTGGGAAAAATCCCCCCCGGCCATGCGTTCCGCTAAACCGACAGCTTTTATCAAGGGTCCTGTAATGGATTGCGTGATAAGAAAACCAAAAATCAACGCCAGGACCACGGCGATGAATATGAGGGTTGTCAGCATCCACTGCGCGTTTGTTTTCGATACGTTTACGTTCTCCCTGGCAAGCTGCATCCCCTCATCTGCTATGGCTTTCAGGGTATCAAGACTTACCACCAATTCTGCAGATGCTTCGAACATGGCATTCACAGTCGCTTTTTCCAGTGTCTCTATCTCTTGAATTTTGTCATCGGCATATTTTTCAAGGTCGTTAAGGTTATAGGAAACATCCTTGTAAACAAAGCTGTAGGCTGCTTTCCTGTTATGTACCGCTATGAGTTCCGCGGCGCTGTTTGTGAATGCCGACCGGTGCGCATTGATTGTTTCGATGAGGGTAATCATCCTGTCCGTCCCTTGCGGCACGCTGATGGTCAACCCTTCCCGGGTGTACGTCTCTCCGGCCGGGCTGCGCTTGAAATCTTCCGATTCCGTGCCGTATTTAACCGTTGAGATCCACATGTTCAAGTATTTCAGATGTTTATTTATACTCTCTTCTATCCTGTCTAAATCTTTTTCAGAGCCCAGGTAGCTTCTGCACGCATTCAGGGCCTTTTCCGAAGAAATGATGGCCTCCATGGCGGCGTCTTTGACCGGAACTTTTTCCTCAATCACGTCTTTCCCGCTGCCGGCCACTTTTTTAACCATGTATATCCCTGTCACTCCGGTGATCAGGACAATGAGAGACAGGGAAAGAAAGCTCCCCATCAGTTTCTTGACGATCGTAATGTTCATATCCCTTCCCCCATTTCTAAATGTCTAACGACGGTCCTGCGCTATATTTTCACATGCTCGAGCAGAACGTTTCTTTTGAGGGTTGTCCTTGCAATCTTTTCAAACTGCTCTGTCACGTCCGATACCATGAGCCTGAAATTGCCGTTTTTTCCCATGGAACGGTCGGATTCGCCGTGTCTGTCAAAAAAAGCCTTTACGACCCCTGCGACGGCGATGGAGGAATCGATGATCTGAACCCTTTTCCCGATCTTTCTCTGAATTTTATCTTTTAAAAGGGGGTAATGGGTGCACCCCAGAATGAGCGTGTCGATCTGTCTCACCTTCAGGGGGTGGAGGTACTTCTTGACAATCATCGCGGTTTCGGGCTTCTTGAGCCATCCCTCTTCCACCAGAGGGACAAGAAGGGGGCAAGCAACCGAGTAGACCCGGGCCTCGGGACGGATCGCCTTTATCTTGGCTTCATAAACACCGCTCTTCACGGTGGCGCGCGTCCCGATAACGCCGATTTTGAAGGCTTTCGAACGCTCGACGGCAAGCGCCGCCGCCGGGCTTATCACCTCAAAGATCGGGACGCTGAATCTTTCAGTGACACGTTCCGTGGCGACACTTGACGCGGTGTTGCACGCGATCACGATGACCTTTGCCCCCATGCCCAGCAGAAAATCGGTATTCTCGAGGGCATACCCCACAACCGTATCCGGGCTCTTGGTCCCGTAGGGTGTTCTGGCCGTGTCTCCGAAGTAAATAATGTCATAGCCGGGAAGCTGTTCCATTATTGTCTTCACAACAGTCAACCCGCCGATGCCTGAATCAAATATTCCAATCATTTAGGATCCCTGTTAATTTATTCATGAACAGTGAACTAGTGCAACACATCCGATCGTGAAACAACCCGTATTGATTTTTTCGCAAATTTGGTTATATTTGTTGGCGTAAAGAATCCGGCCGGATAAAACATCGCACAAAAGGAGCACCGATGAATTTACATCAACACACGCCGAGCATGAATCAACAAATTTTTAAAATCGGGCTGTCCGTAGAAACCATCTCGGCATACCTGATATGCTGCAGCCTTTCGGATGCCGATGCGCCGATCTCCACTCAGAATATTCTTGGCATATGGAACAGCAGCGAAATGAAATTGAAACAAAGTTTGGAAATTCTTGAAAAAAGAAACATTCTTCGAAGGATTATCTCGGACAACGGAAAAAATGATGTTTACCTGCTGCAAGGGGTTGAAAAATGGGATGCGGATTAACCCTGCTGCTTCAAATCCCGCGCAAGTTCTTTCTTTACACAATCTATAAGCACACCGGGTGAGACATCTGTTCGAATGCCCGGGCACGATGCCGCCATGATCGCCCAGTTGTCGACATCGATCAACACGCTCCGGATAAACGGCCAGGAACGGCACATGTTCGGCTTCACCGGATGAATCACACACCGCCCGTCCCAGAAAATGCAGTAGCCGTCGGCGCGCTGTGCCAGAACCGGTTTCCCTCCCGACATCCGGCACCTTTCAGCGACAAACCTCTCGGAATCCGTATTCGTGTAAGCGGCAATGGCTTCAATCTCCCTTGTGCCGACAAAGGTGCCGCCATACCCCTTGCAGCATTCACCGCATTTCATGCATTTGAAAATATCGGATGGTGTCATGACCTCACATGTTGTGCCGGGTTTCCATGGCCCTCTTCAACGTGACCTGATCGACATATTTCAGGTCACCGCCCATGGGGACGCCTGAGGCAATTCGAGTCACCCTGACCGGAAAATTTTTAAGCTGCTCGGCAATATACGAAGCCGTGGACTCACCCTCGACATTTGTCCCGGTGGCCAGCACAACCTCCTTAACCCCGCCCTTGGCGACCCTGGACAACAATTCCCTGATCCGGATATGGTCGGGCCCGATGCCGTCCATGGGCGAGAGCACGCCCTGAAGAATATGATACATCCCGGAAAAAGAACCCGATTTTTCCACAGCCACCATATCGGCGGGTTGCTCCACCACACACAAAACAGAAGAAGTCCTTGCAGGGTCCCGGCAAATAGTGCAGGTGTCGTCGTCGCTGAGCGAAAAACACATGGCGCACAATCGTATCTTTTCTTTGATCTCCAGTATGCTCCGGGCAAGCTGCTCCGCTTCCCTTCGGGGAGACCGGAGCACATGCATGGCGAGACGCTCTGCCGTCTTCTCACCGATCCCCGGAAGCAGGGACAGGTTTTTAATCAGTTTCACCATCGATGATGGATAGTATCTCATGGTATCGTCATTAAAAATCCGTTTTAGGTTTCCACGTCATAAAATCCCGTGTCAAGGGCCCGGTGCCCCTCGCCGGAAACTACATCAGCCCTGGAATATTCATCCCGCCCGTAAGTTTGGCCATCTCCCCGGAAACCATTTCCTGGGATTTGGTCAGGGCCTCGTTCACCGCCGAAAGTATAAGATCCTGCAGCATCTCAACATCATGGGGGTCAACGACCTCCTCGTCTATTCGGATGGACAGCACCTGCTGCCGCCCGTTTGCCACAGCCTTGACCATTCCCCCGCCGGCGGTCGCTTCGACGGTCTTTTCGGCCAGTTCTTCCTGGAGTTTGAGCATCCTGGACTGAAGCTTCTGAGCCTGCTTCATCATATTTCCCATGCCTTTCATTAAGACACCTCCTCTATATTCTTAAATTGAGCGAAAGTTAGGGCAAGATCTTTACATCTATAACTTTTCCGTTGAAAATTTCTATGGCATCCGTAACCAGCGGATGGTTCAGCGCTTCCTGCTGCAATCGGCCCGCCCGGTCTCTTTTGTTCTGGTTGTCATCTTCCTTGTCCACATTTGCCCGGACAACAAGGTCCAGTTCTCTCCCGAAAAAGTTCCGGCACACTTTCTTCAACGTCTCCATGCTGCTGCCGCGCTTGATCATGTTTATATTGTAGCCGTTCCCTTTTACTTCGATTTCCAGGCTGATTTCGGTAACCCTTTTCAAGGTCGAATTTTTAAGATTTGCGGCAAGTGAAGGGTGCTGCTCGGACAGATGTGACAGCAGGCGTTTCCAGGTTTCTTCCAGGTCTTCTCCGGGATCATGCGCGTTTCTCCCAAACGGTTTCAGGGATTCCGCCGCTCCGATCGGCTCCCCGGCAGTCCCTTTCACGCTCCCCGTGCTCTTCTCTGCCGGAGGTTCTGCCTCGATCTTTCCATAATTTGCGTGACCCGTGCCAAGGTCCCGTCTCAAATCATCGAGTTTTTCGATGAGCACGTCGATGGGCAGGGCCGGTTTTATCTGAAACAGCCGGACAAACAGCATTTCCATCGCCAGTTTGGACTGGGCCGAGAGCCTTATGGTTGACTCTTCCCTGAACAGCAGATCAAACACCTGGTTCAGAAAGATCAGGGAAACACCTTCCACCTGTTCCCGCATCAAGTCTATCTCGTGTCCGGGAATGTCCACCAGCTTGCCGACCTTTTTGCCCATTTTTACGATCAGAAGATTCCTGAACTGCTCGAGGAGTTCCGCGTACAGTTTTTTCATGTCGTGGCCGTGATCGTACATGTCATCAAGGATGTCGAGGATCGCCGCGATGTCTCCCCGGATGACGGCCTCTGAAATATCGAAAAGCACTTTTCTATCCACAACCCCCAGTATATCCAGAACATGATCATGGCCAATCGTGTCTTCGGCGCACAGCACGACCTGATCGAGAAGGCTGAGCGCGTCTCTCATGCTGCCGCCGGCCTCGCGCGCAATCAGACCCAGGCTCTCCGCAGGGATACCGATGCCTTCCGCATCACAAATTATATGCATATGGTTCTGCATCGATTCACTATCGATACGCCTGAAATCATGCCGTTGGCACCGTGAAAGAATCGTTATGGGAATCTTGTGGGGCTCGGTGGTGGCAAAAAGAAACATGACGTGCGGCGGCGGCTCTTCGAGTGTTTTTAAAAGCGCATTGAAGGCCGCCACACTGAGCATGTGGACCTCGTCGATGATGTATATCTTGTACAGGCTGTGCGCCGGCATATATTTGACATTTTCCCGGAGTTCCCTGATCTGATCGACACTGTTGTTGGATGCCCCGTCAATTTCAAACACGTCCGCACCGCTTCCGGAGGTAATCTCCCGGCAGGATCTGCACGCATTGCACGGCTCCCGGGCGGGTCCCTCTGCGCAGTTCATGGCCTTTGCCAGAATACGCGCAACCGTGGTTTTTCCGGTGCCCCTTGGGCCTGAAAACAGAATTGCGTGTGCAACCCGTTCAGCTGCAATGGCGTTGACCAGCGTCCGGGTGACATGGTCCTGCTGTATGACCTGCTCAAAGGTCTGGGGCCGGTATTTCCGTGCAAGAACAAGATACGACATACGGGCGATCCCTATCTTTTCGAGGCGTTTATGGCGGTTTTCGCAATCGGATTCCAAACAGCGCATCGTATTTTCCGGGCACAATGCCGCCTGCCCGGAAATCCGTTTTCAGCATCGGGTGTCTGGTATGAACTTTATTTGGCGGAGAGAGAGGGATTCGAACCCTCGGTGCCGCTATTAACAGCACACACGATTTCCAGTCGTGCTCCTTCGGCCAGCTCGGACATCTCTCCGAAAAATATGGGGGAAAAACCGCTATAAAATCCCGGGTCCTGTTCGATGGCAAGTTGAGCGAGCAGATTTCGCCATAGCGGCTTTCAGCCGACGCAGCTTGCGCTGTTTTAGCGAAGCAGGCACGCCGGCTGAAAGTGGCGTTCCGTCGCCGGGAGCGCAAAAAAGCGAAAAAACACATCGTCTTTAGCGACCGTGTGTGTATTTCACCCAAAAGTGACTGCAACCCATGGCGGAGAGGGTGGGATTCGAACCCACGATCCCGCTTTTGGCAGGATACCGCTTTTCGAGAGCGGGGCCTTCAGCCACTCGGCAACCTCTCCGGCACCATCATACATCTCATATCCGGTTTAAAATTAGGACTAATATACTCTTTTCCCGATTTCTGTCAATGGTCTTATGGGTAAAAAAATCCGGACCCGGGGGACCGGGTTTTCAAAGACTAAATAAACCTGCCCGGTGTCATTATTTCACTTGAACATCATATATCGTTATAGTATCAGTTCACGAAACTTGATCGAACCCTTAACCTCGGAGAGGAACCGTAAACATGCCCAACATCATTCCCTTTAGGGGAGTTTTCTATAATCCGGAAAAAATACAAAATCTTTCCGATGTCGTCGCCCCGCCCTTTGATGTGATTTCAAAGGAAGCACAGCACCGTTTCCATGAAAATCACCCCCATAACATTGTCCGGCTGACGCTGGGCATGAAAACAGAGAATGACACGACAGACAACAACTGTTTCACGAGGGCTGCGGACTGTTTTAACTCATGGCTTTCAGAAAACATCCTCGTTCGAGACAAAACACCGGCCATCTATCTGTCCTCTCTCGAATTCTCCTTCGAAAACCGAACGCTTATCCGCTGCGGTCTCATCGCCCTGATCGGTCTTGTACCGTTCAGCGAGGGCATCGTCCTCCCCCATGAAAAAACCTTTACCAATGTAAAATCGGAAAGGCTCCAGCTCATCAAAGCGTGCCGCGCCAATTTCAGCACGATATTTTCCATGTATAGCGATAAAGAAAACAGCGTCCTCGACACATTGAAGGGCGCGGTTCTGAGCAGAAAACCGGTTATCGATTTCATCGACCACAGCGGTCATCGGCACGTGCTGTGGCGTATTACCGACGCGGCTGTGCATCGGAACGTTTCCGAAGCCATGAGAGAGAAAAAAATCTATATCGCAGACGGGCACCACCGGTACGAGACAGCACTCAACTACAGGGAATATCTGTCAAAAACAGATCCCGGTTTCAGTCCCGATCATCCGGCCAACGCTGTGATGATGTACCTGTGCGGTATGGAAGATCCCGGGCTCATCATACTCCCCGCGCATCGCATGTTTGACGAGGTTGACGCTTCGGCCAGGGCGGACTTGATCCCTCGGGCCGCGGAATACTTTGACATCGCAAAATTCCCCTTCAACGGAAACGGACGTGACAAGGCGTGCTCGGAATTCATCTCCGCGTTGAAATCAAACACGCAGACAAATTGCCTCGGGATATTTATGAAGGACCGCCCGGAATTTTACATGCTCAAATTAAAACCGGGCGTAATGGAGCGGATGTTCGGTGGAGAACTTCCAAAATCGCTCATCGATATTGACGTAACCATACTGGACCGGCTCATTTTGATGGAGATTCTCGGTTTTGATAAAAACCGTCTCGACAATGAAAAACTGATCGCCTATTCAAGCGTCGCGGAAGAGGCCATAGATGCCATTGCCGCCGGCAAACATGACATTTCCTTTATTCTGAATCCCACGAGAATAGACCAGGTTCGTCGCGTTGCCGAAGCGGGCCTGATCATGCCGAACAAGGCAACCTATTTTTATCCGAAGGTTATTACCGGGCACATCATGAATAAATTATGACGGTCTGTTGAATTATAAAAGTTCTTTCCGGGACACAACACTAGTGGGGTTCTGATCTCCGGATTATGCCAGAAACATCTTCTCCACCTCGTCTGAATACGACCCGTTATTACGATAAATAATCAACGGGGGCCCTGCTTTAACTCCCGGACCGCCGCCCTTTTTCCCCTCCACCAGAATCAGCTTTGCTTCCGTGTCCCTTCCGGAGTGAATCATGCGAAGGAATTTCGGCTCGATACCGGCGGTCCGCATTCGCGTGAGAAGGTCCGTCATCCGCTCCGCCGGATACACCGTAACAAACCGGCCGGACAGCTTCAACATCCGGCCGGCGGTCTCGACCACATCGGAAAGGGTGACCTTGATTTCATGGCGGGCAACCGCCCGCTGGTCATCGGGATTTATCCGGCCCGATCCGGGGCGCCGGTAAGGCGGATTGCTTACGACGATATCGGCAGGACCGGACGTCATGCCGAGTCCCAGCGATTTCATGTCCCCGCAAATGACGGCAACCCGATCCGCCATACGGTTCTCTTTCACGTTCAGGGCGGCAATCTCCGCCAGTTCTTCCTGTACCTCGACGCCGTATATTTTTATGTCCGGGTGGCGACAGGCCAGAATCAGCGGGATAATGCCGCATCCCGTGCCAAGATCGATGACCTTGTCTCCGGGACGCGGTTCGGCAAGGCCGGCGACGATCACGGCATCGATGGAGAAGCGGTACCCGCGCCGGCTCTGCCTGACCCGGATCCGGCCGTTCAGGAAGGTATCCGTCGTCAATGTGTCCATACGTCGTGTTTAAAAAATTTTACATACCCTAAGTAATTAAAAGAAACCCCTGAGACGCAATACTATATGGGTCCGATCTTAAACTTTATCTCCTCAACCAGCTCTTTGCCCAGCGCCTCATTTACTTTTCTCAGGATATCTTTTTTTAGAAATTGAAGCTGATGTATCCATGCGGAGCTGGTGACATGAACCAGAAGCAGTTTTCCCTTGAATGCCGCGGGCCTGGCATTCTTCGCGATCGCGTCTCCCACCGCCCCGTCCCACAGCCGCCAGACCTCCGTCAGCCCGAAATCGGATTCACGGCGGTACTGATTCAGCACCTCGTCCACGACGCTTCCGATTTGAGCAAACGCTTTTTTATTTTTGTCCTTTTCCATAACGGCAAAGCCTATAAATCGAGACGTTTTATTGTCAAGAAAAACCCTCGCCGCCGCTTTTTCCTTGACTTGAAGGGAATGGTAACTTATCTTAAACAGATTATCAAAACATATTTACAGGACACAAATTATGAACTGGGATTGGGAAAAACTTAAAAAACAGCAAGAAGGCGTGACCGGAAAAGGGGGAGGCATCCCTCCCCATGTGGGCGACCTTGTCCAGAAGATGAAAAATTTCAAACTGCCGGGCGGCCCGATCATCATCCTGATTTTCATCGCCCTATTTTTGGGGTCTTCAATGTTTTTTACGGTTGCCGTCGATGAGGTCGGGGTTGTCCAGCGATTCGGAAAATTTAGCCGAACCGTCCAGCCCGGTCTTAGTTTCAAACTGCCGACAGGCATCGAAAAGGTGACAAAAGTCAAAGTGAAGCGGGTCTTAAAAGAGGAGTTCGGTTTCCAGTCTGCGCGTGCGCCAGGTAAAGAAAAATTTTTGCCGGGCAACGACGATACCAACGTGGCCCTGATGCTGACCGGAGATTTGAATGTCGCCGTGGTGCCGTGGATTGTCCAGTACCGGATAAAGGACCCGTATCAATACCTGTTCAAGGTCCGGGATGTTCGGAAGCTGCTCATCGACATGGCCGAGGCGTCCATGCGGCAGGTGGTGGGCGACCGGAGCGTTAATGAGGTCATCAACAAACGAAACGAAATCGCGATCGAGGCCAAGGCCGACCTGCAAAAAGAGATGGACCAGACGGAATCGGGCATCGACATCGTAACCATTGAGATGAAAAAGACCAACGTTCCCGCACCGGTACAGCCGTCATTCAACGAAGTCAATCAGGCCATACAGGAAAAGGAAACACTGACCTATCAGGCCAAAGAGGATTACAACAAAGCCATTCCGGCCGCCCGGGGCGAGGCCAACCGCACCATCAAGGCGGCGGAAGGATATGCTCTCGACCGGGTCAACCGGGCCCAAGGCGATGTCTCAAGATTCAAGGCGCTTTACGCCGAGTATTCCAAGGCAAAAGATGTCACCCGAAGACGGTTGTATCTCGAGACGCTTAAAGATCTTTTCCCGAAGCTGGGTCAAAAATACATCATTGACGCCAACCAGAAAAACCTTCTCCCGTTTCTCAATCTCGGGAAACAAATGGATGTGAAAGAATGAAATCAAAAGGTGCCGTAGCCGCTTTAATCGTAGTTGCCGTCGTTCTCTTTCTCGGCGTTTCTTCCGCGTACATCGTGGATGAAACCGAGCAGGTGGTGGTCACACAATTCGGCAAGGTCATCGGAACGCCGAAAACAGAGCCCGGTCTCTACTTCAGGATCCCGTTTGTCCAGACCCCCAACCTTTTCCCCAAAAACCTTCTGGAATGGGACGGCGACCCGGGCCAAATTCCCACACTGGAAAAGACCTATATCTGGGTGGACGCCTTTGCCCGCTGGAAAATCGTTGATCCGATAAAATTTTTCCAGACCGTAAACAACACGACCAGCGCGCTGGGCCGCCTTGACGACATCATCGACCCTGCGGTGAGAAATTTCATTACGTCCTACAAACTCATCGAAGCCGTCCGGAAAAGCAACAGGCCCATGGATCTTTCAGATGTCGGAGTGGACGAAAGCCAGGAAAAACATCTTGCCTTCTTCGCAATTAAAACAGGCAGAGACAAAATAATGAAGGGGATATTGAAACAGGCGCAGCCCAAGGTGGCAAAGTTCGGTATCGAACTGGTCGATGTTAAAATCAAGCGGATCAATTACGTGGAAGAAGTGAGACGGTCTGTCTACAACAGAATGATCGCGGAACGAAACCAGATTGCTGAAAAATTCCGATCCGAAGGACAAGGTGAAGCCAGGAAAATTCTGGGTGAAAAGGAACGGGATCTAAAGCAGATCACCTCGGAAGCCTACAGGACGGCCCAGGAAATAAAAGGGAAAGCCGATGCAGAGTCCACCAAATTATATGCCGACGCCTATGGCGTGGACCCTGATTTTTATTCATTCAGCCAGACCCTGGAAATTTACAGCCAGTCCCTGGACAAAAACAGCTCGCTTGTCCTTTCAACGGACTCGGATTTTCTGAAATACCTGAAGAGCTATTCCAAATAAAGAAGCCGGGACCAGTGGACCCGGTTTTCAAGGACTCAATAAAACAGGCGGGTATCTTAGAAAAAAGAAAAGCACCGGCGTTTTCAACTGTGCACGGTGCTTTTTTATTGCGCAGAAAATCCCACAGGTGTCATTATTTACCCTTTCTTCTCTGATGGCGTGTCCGCGCCAAAAGCTTTCTGTGTTTGTGTTTCCGCATTTTTTTCCTTCGTTTTTTTATAACGCTGCCCAACAAATCACCTCCAATCCTCGTTTTTTTAACCTAAATCCGTTTCTTGCCCGGTCCAATACCATCAATTATTGTTATTTGTCCACAGATTTTTTTTAATTCAGGAATCGATTGCTCCGGGTACAGGGTTATGTTAGAAAAGGGTTTGTCATTCTTCAAACCACTTTTACAATCCGGACGTCATATCCTGCCTGTTGCGAATATGGAAAATTTACGACAATTTAATGCAGATCAGATCGGAATCGTAAACAGTTCCGCGGCCCTGGCCGAAGAGCTGGTCAGCAACTTCTACAAGATGTCCGCGAGCCAGTGGCTTCACCGCAGATACGACGTCAAAACGCTGGTCGATCTCTCCGCCGATGAAATCGTTTTCGGCCCCTTTGCCCAGATCATCCGGTATCAGGGACAGCGAAAAAAGAGTTCACTCGGATCTTCGGCATATGATTTTTACAAAATTTGCCTCCAGGATCACGCCATCCTTTCCGAAATGGAAGAATCATCCAACCTCAGCCTGTTCCCCTTTTCCCTTTACATCGTGATTCACGAACTGATTCATATTGTCCGGTTCAGCAAATTTATCCAGAGCTTTGATGCCTCGCCCCAGGAAATGATGGCCGAAGAAACACGCGTGCACGAAATAACCCGTGAAATCATCGGCGCCGTTCAGATCTCCGGACTGCCCGATGTTCTCGGGTTCTACGACAAATGGCGCATCCCTTTTGATGACCTGCGAAATTCATGACGGAAAATTCAATGACCTATGGCAAAGCCGGAAGAATGTATTGTGAACCGCTCAAAGCGGTCTTAAAAAACCATTGTCCAGATCGAATGACCGGTCATTGAATGTCTTTTGATTATTATCTGAAACACCTTGACAACGCGCCATCACTGACTATATTAAAAGTCATCTTAATAAAGGAGTTGTTCAAAGATGCCTCTCTACGAATATGAATGTACGAAATGCCACAGAATCGACGAAGTTTTTCAGAAATTTTCGGATAAGCCGCTTGCCAAATGTACGCACTGTTCAGGCAAACTTCAAAAGCTTATATCGCAGAGCACATTTCACCTCAAGGGAACGGGCTGGTATGTAACGGACTATGTAAACAAATCCAGAAATGCGTCACCGCCGGACAAAACCACAGAGAAAGCCACCGCTGCAACTGCCGACAAATCAGACACCGCCGCACCCAAACCCAAAAAAACCGTCGATACAACCCCGTAGCGCACATTGTCACGGTTCATCAATTTGGACCGCCCCCCTCCCCCCCGTCCTTTCGCCGGACCCGCCGGGGCTGTTGTACCCGCCGGGTGCCGGTTCAGCCCGGCCGAGGGAAAGAGCTTAAACAGCTTATCTGATGAAAATTGAAAAATTTCACCGGATCGCCCTTTACAAAATCAAATAGGTGATTATTATTCAAACCAATGAATTGGGTTCATTTTCGGTGAGTAATGCAAAGAAAACACATGTCAAAAAAGGAGAATGCGGACCATGAAACTCAGACCATTGAATGATCGAATTTTGGTAAAACGTGTTAAGGAAGAGGAAAAGACAAAAGGGGGAATCATCATACCGGACACGGCAAAAGAAAAACCGGCCGAAGGCGTCGTTATTGCGGTTGGCAAGGGTCAGATCGGTCCTGACGGCAACAGGATTCCTGTGGATATGAAAAAAAATGACCGGATTTTGTTTGGAAAATACGGCGGCCAGGAGATTAAGGTTGAAGGTGATGAATTTCTGATTATGCGGGAAGACGACGTGCTTTGCGTAATCGAAAAATAAACTTAAAAAAATATGAAATATGGAGGATAGACCAAGATGGCTAAAGAGATTAAATATGACATAAAGGCCCGGGAAGCGATGCTCAGAGGGGTCAAAGCACTGGCTAAGGCAGTTGAAGTAACCCTCGGTCCCAAGGGAAGAAACGTTATCCTTGAGAAGTCCTGGGGTTCTCCCACGGTTACCAAAGACGGTGTAACCGTAGCCAAGGAAATCGAACTCGAAGACAAGTTTGAAAATATGGGCGCCCAGATGGTGAAAGAGGTTGCCAGCAAAACGAGCGATGTCGCCGGTGACGGTACGACGACGGCGACATTGCTGGCAAGATCGATTTATGAGGAAGGGCAGAAACTCGTTGCCGCCGGCAACAACCCCATGGCGATCAAGCGCGGCATCGAAAAAGCCGTTGAAGTTTGCGTCAAAGAACTGCAAAACATGAGCAAACCCACCAAAGATCAGCGTGAAATCGCACAGGTGGGAACTATCTCATCAAACAACGACGAAACCATCGGCAACATTATCGCCGAAGCCATGAACAAAGTGGGTAAAGAAGGCGTGATCACCGTTGAAGAGGCCAAGGGAATGGAGACCACCCTCGAAGTCGTGGAGGGAATGCAGTTTGATCGCGGGTACCTTTCTCCATACTTCGTCACCAATGCGGAAAAGATGATCGCATCTCTGGAAGAGCCGTACATTCTCATCCACGAAAAGAAGATCGGCAGCATGAAAGACCTCCTGCCCGTACTCGAGCAGATCGCAAAGATGGGCAGGCCCCTGCTGATCGTCGCGGAAGACGTGGAAGGTGAAGCGCTCGCCACACTCGTCGTGAACAAACTGAGAGGCACGCTCCAGGTGGCTGCCGTCAAGGCCCCGGGTTTTGGCGACAGAAGAAAAGCCATGCTCGAGGATCTCGCCATTCTGACCGGCGGCCAGGTGGTTTCCGAGGACCTGGGTATAAAACTTGAAAATGTCAGCGTTAAGGACCTCGGTTCCGCCAAACGAATCAACATCGACAAGGACAACACCACCATCGTGGACGGCGCCGGCTCGCGCAGCGCGCTGGAGGGCCGCGTGAAGCAGATCCGTGCGCAAATAGACGAGACCACTTCCGACTACGACCGGGAAAAGCTTCAGGAACGGCTGGCCAAGCTGATCGGCGGCGTGGCTGTCATTAATGTCGGTGCAGCAACCGAAACAGAGATGAAGGAAAAGAAAGCCCGTGTCGAAGATGCACTGAACGCCACACGGGCGGCGGTTGAAGAAGGTATCGTCCCCGGCGGCGGTGTCGCGCTGGTCCGGTGCCTGGATGCCCTGGGCAAGATCAAAATCAAGGCCGATCAGAAACTGGGTGTAAAGGTTGTCATGCGCGCCGTTGAAGAGCCGTTGCGCCAGATTGCCAACAACGCCGGTTATGAAGGCTCCGTCGTTATCGACAAGGTCAAGAACGGCGAAGGCGCTTTTGGTTTCAACGCTGAAACCGGCGTTTACGAAGACCTGATTGCGGCCGGTGTCATCGATCCGACAAAAGTGGTCCGTTTTGCTCTTCAGAATGCGGCGAGCGTCGCTTCGCTGATGCTGACCACGGAGGCCATGATTGCGGATAAACCTGAAGCCAAATCCGATCCGATGGCCGGCGGCGGCGGCGGCGGAATGGGTGGAATGGGTGGAATGGGTGGACTGATGTAATTTGTCCCGTTCTGGTATCGATCTTCAAAAGCCTCCGTGCTGAACGACAAGCACGGAGGCTTTTTTATGGTTTCATGTACGACTGCACGCTATAAAAAATTGAAAAGCTTGACAAATCACCCCAAAACAGGTTAAAAGGCATGTAAAAATGATCGCCAAATAACAACCTAACGAAAAAAGGATCGGAGCCTCAGATGAATGACAACAAACCACACCATCTCTTTCGTGTTCATTTGGTATCTCCATGCAGATGGGCAAACCCGTTCAACGCCGTCGTCTGCGCACTCACGTTGGCCCTGATTGTCGCGCTCCCCCTTTGCGCGGTTGCCGGTGAAAACAACCCGGGCGTGAAACATCAGTCCGGGTTTTATTATACCGTTCAAAAGGGAGACACGCTCTGGGGCCTCTCCGAAAAGTTCTTTGACTCACCCTGGCAATGGCCCGATCTGTGGCGTGAAAACAATCAAATTACCAATCCCCACTTTATCTATCCGGGAGAGCGGATTCGTATTTTCAAGCGTGAAGGGGTTGATAAAATCGTCGAAGCCGTGGCAGAAAAAGAAGTCTTGCCTGAAGCGATACCCCGGGAAACGGCGGAACCGCCAAAAGAACCCCCATTCTTTCTGTATTCCGGAATCGACGCGATCGGGCTCATCAGCAAAGAACGTATCATTCCCAACGGTGTGATCTTTAATGTAAGGGACGACAAGGCCCTGATCAGCATCGGAGACACGGTCTTCATCAAAAAAACCGGCGATTTAGATCTTATTCCGGGGGCGAGGTATTACGCTTACCGAACGATTGAGCCCATAAATGATGCAGAGACCAAAGCGTATTACGGAATTCAGTACTACCCGACAGGTATCATAGAGATCGTTAAAACAGAACCGAAATTCACTTTGGGAACAGTTGTTAAATCGTTTCGAGAGATCAAGGTTAATGACCTCCTGGTCCCTTTCAGGCAGCGGCCCCAAAAAACTACCCTGGTTGAAGGCGTAAAAGGCCTTGAAGGACGGTTGATCAAATCCGAGGAACCCGCCGCCATCTTTGGCGACGGTGACGTCGCCTTTATCAACAAAGGCGAGCAGGACGGTGTCGTGCCGGGCCAAAGGTATGCCATATTCTTCAGGGAAACAAAGCCGGCTCCGGACAATCCGAAAGAATCTGTTACCACGAAAATTGATTACGGCTCTTTTATTGTCCTTTATGCAAGGCCGACCACCGCGACGGTTCTCATAACCAGATCCTCAAGAAGTCTTTATCCGGGAGCCGAATTTCACAACCTGTCGCAATAGACACACACTTATAACAGACGTATAAAATAAAAATCCCCTGCCCCGCATTCAGCGGCGCAGGGGATTGTCTTTTAATAGCGGCTTTCAAAGTAAATCTGTCATAGAGAATATTCGGGTCTACCTAAATTGAGTTTAGGCCTGAGTTTGCTCCCACGTAACCCGCAACACCTCCTGATACGTCGTCACCCCCTCCATCAATTTTGTCACGGCGTTCTCCCGCAACGTGACCATCCCTTCGTCCCTGGCCTTTTGCGTTATCTTTGAAACATCCGCCTCCGAGGTCGTCAATCGCTTTATGGATTCCGTGAACGGAAGGACCTCGAAGATGCCGAGCCTTCCGCGATAACCGGTATTCCGGCATTTTATGCATCCAGTCCCATGATGCAATTCGATTCGACCCTTTTTCCCCAGATCCAGGCCCAAACCCTTTAATTCCACGGCATCTATTTCAAAGGGTTCTTTGCAAAACTCGCAGATGACACGAACGAGACGCTGGGCCAAAATTCCAACCAGGGTGGCCTGGATCAAAAAAGACGGCACACCCAGGTCCAAAAGCCGGGTAATCACCGAAGGGGCGTCGTTGGTGTGAATGGTGGACAGAACCAGATGGCCTGTCAAGGCGGCCTGTACCGCGCTTGCAGCCGTCTGCAGATCCCTCATCTCACCCACCATTATGATATCCGGGTCCTGTCTTAAAATCGTTCTCAGGATCGTGTCAAACGTTACACCGATGGCGGGCTGGACAGCGATCTGATTGAACTCCTCATTGACCATCTCTATG
Organism: Pseudomonadota bacterium; assembly: GCA_043827325.1. Lineage (GTDB taxonomy): Bacteria > Desulfobacterota > Desulfobacteria > Desulfobacterales > UBA11574 > JBDRPF01. Next base: position 34,566 of record JBDRPF010000090.1, read on the forward strand.
GGGTCTTCAATGGTCGTGATGTTGATTTCCGGTGTGGACAAATTCCTGAGGGTTGAGTAAAGCGTGGTCGATTTTCCGCTCCCTGTGGGACCGCAAACCAGCACGATTCCGTGGGGCATTTTGACGAACTTATTATATCGCAACAGATCCGCAGACGTGAAACCCAGGCTTTTCAGGTCCTGGAAAAGGATATCCGGGTCCATCAGCCGCATGACCACCTTTTCGCCAAAAGCCACAGGGACCGTGGACACCCGTATCTCCGCCTCGACGCCTCCCTTGTCCGTCTTGATCCGTCCGTCCTGCGGCCTCCGTTTTTCCGCCATATCCAGCCTGGACAGCGCCTTTATCCGGCTGACGATTGCGTTGTGCACCTTCTTGGGAAGCGTATAGACCGTATGCAGCATGCCGTCGATTCGCATCCGGATACAAACATCGTCCCGCTTCGGTTCAATATGGATATCGCTGGCTCTCTGGTCAAAGGCGTGCACAAGCAGGTGGTTTACCGCGTTTACAATATGATGATCATTCGGCGGAAGTTCATCCGCCGACTTCAATTTAACATACTGCTCGAGGTTTCCGATGTCGACGGACTGCACCTCGAACATGTCTTCCGCCATAGAAATCGAGCGTTTGAACCCGAAAAATTCATCAATGGATTTAATAATTTCGCTCTTTGTGCTGACCACATACGCGACTTTCAAATGGGTAACACGCTCGATATCTTCCTTTATCTCAACGTTAAACGGATTGGGGGTTGCCACGGTGAGGTATCCGTCTTTGATGTCGATAGGAAGAACCAGGTGTTTCATGGCAAATGTGCGGGGGATCGTTGTGGTCACCAGGTTGAGGTCCAATTTGAGCGGATCGATTTTTTTGTAAGGGATTTCCCAGGCGGCGGCCAGGGTCTGGAAAATGATCTCCTCATCCAGGGGCCAGGACGGCCGGTCTGCCCGGTTCATTTCGAGGGTGGTAATTACATCGACGATGGTGATGGGGTTGATTATCTTATACCCGGACAGCGAGGTGGCCAGGCGTTGAGCCTGCTGGCGTTCAAGCTTTTCCCGGACAACATGCTGTTTTTTGACGATTCTCTTAATCTGGAGATCGGTAACCAGAGCGTTTTGCAAAAGAATGCGACAGACACTTTCCGTCCCAAAGGGATCACTCACATTTTTGGGTGTTTCATTGAATTTCATAGGCTAAACTGTACTTCTATCTACCTAAGAATATTGAATATCGAACACTGAACCGAAGAATGATGAAGTGTTCACTTCGACATTGAACATCGGACATTGAACATTGGATATTGGATATTCGTCATTCGACATTGGAGGACTACTGCCCCTGCCTGGCATTAAAAGCATCGGCCTCCTTCTGAAACGCCTGGCGCCGCTTTTCATAGTCGGCGATCGTTTGATTGAGGGCTTTTACCTCCAGGTTGTGGGCCCTCATCTCCTTGTCGCCCTTGATCGATTCCCTGGCTTTTTTCAGCGCTTCCTGTTCCTTCATCAATCCGTCATATTCCTGGTCCAGGCTGTTCTGCATCTTCTGCAGACGCTCGACCTCGGCCGCAGCCTGGGCGTCCGGAACTCCGGGGGCTCCGCGTGTCGCTGCCGCGCCGGGGGCTTCCCGGGCGTCTTCTTTCTTTTCCGCCTCGGGCGGAGGCTCTTTTGCTTCCTCCTCGGTCGGGGCGTAATCCTTGGGCTCGCTGTATTTCTCCACTCCCGGGCGCTGATCTTTCGGGACCTCGGCAAGATTGTCGGTATAGTGAACCACGCCGCGTTGATCAACGTATTTGTAGAATTCCGCCAGAACCGTCGCCGGGAGCCACGTGTAAACCAGAATCACGATAATATAAAACAGACGCATGGAAATCCTCCTTGAATAGGTTAAGATTTGCGCGTAAAAATTCCGTACGGTCCAAACCCTTTTACGAATAAGAGCAGCGATGTTAGACAGGATTACAGGATAAACAAGATATTTTTGCCTTTCCGGAAGAAAGGCAAAAAGCATTGCCCCCGTATATATTTTCTATGACCACCTGCGTCGGCAAGGTGTTTCATAGAAAATATTCGGGCTGCCGTTAGGGCTTAATATCCAGGGCCCACAGTTCAATGATCTGTCTTTTCGCGTTAAGGCGATAGCCGACGATTTTACCGATGCCGAATTCCGAAGAAAATGCCGGTGTGCCGTCTGAAAGGTAATACGCCGTTTCATTCAGAATCTGAAATCGGATGTCACCGATCACCATCTCCTTTCCTTCGATAAATTGAATCACGCCCCGGCCGTCCAGAATCGGTTCGAAAGCCCCTTCGCTCAAACCGGGGACAGGATTTATCGGCAGCATTTTAATCGCTTCCTCGGCAAACCCAGCCCCGAACCCCCATGCCAGCAGCACGGCTGTCATCAGCAATACCTTCAAAACCTGCTTTTTTCTTTTTACCAGGTGGTTCATTTTTGCTCCTCAGCATAGTTTAACAGGCCTGTCGACATTTTTCAAGCACCCATAAAATCGTGTTACCTGAATCTTGCATGCAAGATTCAGGTGTTACGATTTTATCAAACGCGGCTATTGAATATGCCGCCAGTAATAGATTCCCTCCGGATCCAACGCATTGTCTATGACAACGATACCGCCCCCGGATGTACTCAATATCTTGATGGTTTTTGTCTCGGTCTTTAAAATCGAAGGCGGAAACAACATCGTATCGAAGTGGAGGCCTGAGACAGTAACCGTAATGAACTGCTCCGGCGCCTCTCCGACCTCGCCGCCTGCGACCCACGCCGTCCACTCCGGATTCGTAATGGTAATCACGTCGTTGCTGTCGATGACATCGTCGTTGTTGATATCGAACACCGGTTCGGTCAACCGGCCGCCGCCGGTGGCATCTACTTCAAGCAGGATGGACTCACCGCCCTGGGCGCAGGCCGAGGCAGTGGGTATGGACGTGATGACGATAACCCGTCCGGACCGGACCGTCAGGTCTCGCACGATCCGCTCCTTTCGAATCGGCAGGTCCAGATACCACCCGGCATGATTGGCCACCGTTTGCGACGGGTTGGGCTTTTGGCCGATGACCCCGTCAGCCTCGGTTTCATAATTGATCGGGTAGTCGGAAATGATCCGGACAAACACCTGGCTTTCACCGATGGTTGTCTCTACAAAAGCGATTTCTTTCTGCTTCAGCAGGCTGATATCCGCATCCAGGTGGCTCAGTTTCTGGGCCTGATCCCGCTGGAACGTCCCTAAATACTCATTGTCATCCGCGTCATCCCCGAAATCCCAGACACCGTACAGGGTCTGGATTTCGGTGTTGCTGAAGTCCGAGGTTCCCAGGTATTTCCCGGTGCCGAAAATAACAATATAGCCGGGAAAACCCGGGAGCGGGTGCCGGATGACGTCCGGCTTGGCCGTAATCGGTTGAAAATAGTCATCCGCAGCGTTGGCGGGGGTGTCGTTATCGTGCTTGGCCGTGAACAGCGGTTTGAGGATGTCATCACTCACATCAGCGGTACCGTTATTGTTCCTGTAGGCCACTGTCCAGCCGAGCTTATTCTCCGTCGTATTTGCACTCGTTGCCGTGAGATCGAATTTCCACATGTTGCCCTTCAAATCACCGGCATAGACATAGTCGACCTTGCCGTCAAAGTTGGGATCGATGAGAACCGGGTCCGAAAGGCCGTTGCATGACCCGACCCCGGTGTCGATTCTCTTGACAAGGGTCCCGGTCAAGGCGTCAAGGATAAACAGCACCGCATGTTCGTTGGGGCTGTTGTAGCCGTTTGCAAAGATCACGACCCACGGATGGGCCGGGTCATTGGACTGGGCCATAAAAGCCCGGCCGTAGCTGAAGCCCATGTCGTCGATCGCGGCCTGGGTCGTTGCCGGCCGCGGGAATTCCCACAGGACCTTGTCGGCCAGGGTGCTCTCGCTGGTGATGGATTCCGGATTGGAAACATCCAGGGCATAGTACCCCTTGCCGCCTTTGCCGAGGCCGCCCACCAGCATCGCCAGGGTTGCCATCTCGTCGGCTTCGTCCACCGTGCCGTCACCGTCGTTGTCAACGGAATCGCCGGGCGCGGCATAGGATACCATCCCGATATAGGGCGTCAGGTTGACATAGTACCGGTGGACGTAACCGGCCTGCGTGAGATACTTCAAGTTGTTAAAAACCAGCCGGGGAACATAGGCAAAGCGCTCCTGGCCGGTGGCGGAGTCGAAGGCATGCAGCATGCCGTCGTTGGCCCCCACGTAAAGCACGCCGTACTGGTCTCCGTTGTCTTTCAGGTAGCCCTGGAAGAGCGGGGACGAACTGACAATGTCCCCCAGCTTGAAGTCCCGCGTGCTGTTGTCCGGCAGTCTGAATTCACGGTTTCTGAAATTGCCCCCGTAGGTGTCGGCGTTTTTCAGCTCCAGCGTGGAGTCGCCCCGGAGATAGTTGACCATATTCGTTGCCGTGGTCGCGCTGGGGTCCAGCAGGTCGAACAGTTCTTTTCTGTTAACGCCGCCAACAATGCTGCTGTCATAACGGAACGGCAGACCCTTTTTGCCGTCATAGGTGGCGATGATTCTGCCGGTGTTCCAGTCGGTGTTCAACAGCTCCACCTCAGCCGACCAGATCGGGTTCGCCCGGTCCACTTCACCGGTGCTGACGTTAATTTGATACGCTTTTACATCGCCGCTCCAGCCCTCGGTGTTGTAAGTCGACTGGTAGATCACCGTGCCGAAGTTGAGCTCTTCGCCGTTGACCGAGACCGATGCGCCTGAACCGATGCGCGCCATCAGGTCGTTCATGATGTCCTGAAAATACTGGATCAGTTCTTCCGGATTGTCGGCGCTGAGATATTTTCCCCGGCCGTTGACCGCCGCGTGCCACACATCGTCGATCTTGGCCTGCGGGTCGGACGTATCCGGCTTGGGCCAGACAATGTCATATATGCCCTTTTTGGTCGTCAATGGATCGTAAAAGTCATAATCGTCCGGGTCCAGGTTTCCAAGGACGCCAAAGGTGATGCCGTAGGTGACCATGTGCTGCTTGTTGTTGTCGTCGATAAAGCTGGTCGGCACGTTGTTGTCCACGGTCGGGGCCAGGTCGGTCTCGTACCAGTACATGGCCACGTCGGCGAGCGTGCTCTGCCATTCGTCCGCATACGGGGGGCCGTTGTCGCCGTCGGCGTTTCCGCCGGCCCCGCCCGTGGGGGGACCGCCGTTCCAGGACCCGTCCGTCAGGACAACGGCAAAGTTCTGCTGGCACTCTCCGCCCTCGTCCGTTGAAATGGGGCAGTTGGCATCATTGAGCATGGGCTCTGAAGAATCGAGAAAACCGGTGCTTTCCGTCATGCTGTAGTAGTACCCGATGTAGTTCAACCCTTTTCTCAGGGGGGTCATGCCCGGGAGACGTTCGATTCGGAACCCTTCCAGCAGGTTGATGAGCCGCGTCCGGTTGCTCACACCGTCGGTGTAGCCGTCGATGGGCTTTACCGGCTCGATGCCTTCGCCGTTTACCAGCCCGTTGATCATCCGGTACCCGACGTTCACGCCGCTGATGGCCGGCAGGGTTCGGGTCACGGCCGCCACCACCGTGAACCACCGTTTCCGGTAATACTGGAACCAGTTGGCAAAGTTCTGCCGCTCCTGGGCATAGGTCCGGCCCGTCACGATGTCCGCCGGCGGGGTAGCCGTTTCCAGCAGCCCCACCACGATGTTCTTGTCAAAAACCGGCAACGGGCCGATTTTTTCGACGCCGATGGTCAGCGAGTCCGTGCCCGCATTCGCTTCGGTCTGCGCCACCACCTCGTAGTATTTGATGGCCCCGTCCAGGTTGACCAGATAGGCTTTCTGGGTGGTATTGGACCAGACGTAATAATGAGCATTTTTAATGTTCACGGCCCCGGACGCCGCGCCCGCCGGAACGAACATGACCGAATCCG
>JBDRPF010000091.1:0-34206 GCA_043827325.1 Pseudomonadota bacterium
CGAAAAGCGAGCGCATTCCCCGTAGCGACTTGACTTGAGGCCTTCGAGTGAGCCTCAGCCGAACTCCTCTCAATCGGGGTCGGGCCACGCGAACTTGTTGATAATTATAGATTAACGTTCCACAAATAGGTGTTTTTAGCCTTATTTGAAGCCCATTTTAAACGTTTTATTTATTATATCAATATGTTCCTGTGGCCCGACCCTCACTCACGATACAACAGGTTTAACAATACTTGCGGATTACATAATGAAGATAAGCTGAGGCAACAGGCATGCCAACCGTCAACCGGTTGAATTTAAAGCATTATTAGTTTTTAGGACGGAGATGATGCACAATTTTCTGTGCATGATGCACAATTTTTTGTGTAAACCGGTGCTTCGGTCAGGTTAAATAAGCGGTCAGACCATTTTTTGAACCCAAAGGAATCCGGATGCCCGCTTTCACGGGAGTGAACGATTTCACCCCTTTACGCTTGCTTGACAGGCAATCAGCTATTGTAATGGCGTTGACGCAATCTGAAAAAAGATTTATACACTCGTTGCTGAGAAAACCGGGTTGACCCCCTCACCCTAACCCTCTCCGGCAGGGGGAGAGGGAAGAGTTGGTGTATGCATAATAAGCATGTTCCCATGGCCCTCTCTTGCAGGGGGGGAAAGGGAACACATGAGGATATGTCCACAGGGAAGTCCTCGCCGGGTCTGACTTCTTGCAAACAAACCTGGTGCTTCGCACCAGGTTGCAAGCTCAACATAAACCACAAATTTGGTTTGACTTCCCTTTTCTGAAAAACTGTATCGTATCGCAGCGAGTGCCGGAGATCGATGGACGTCTCAAAAGACAAACCGAAATTGCATTCCTGGGGCATGCTGATGTTCATCGCGTGCGGCGTGTCGTTCGGCTGCTACTTCGGGTCGAACATGCGGCTCCCGGTCGTCCCGCTTTACGCCAAGTCCCTGGGCATCGACACCGCGCACATCGGGTTTATCAATTCCGCCTTTTTTCTCATGGCGGGATTCCTGTCCTTTCCCTTTGGCCTGGTTTCGGACCGCGTGGGGCGCAAACTGCTCGCTTGCCTGGGCCTGCTGGTCCTTACGGCCGCGTCATTCATGCTCTACTTCAGCGACACCTTTGTCCTGATGACGCTGAGCTATGTTTTTATCGGCATCGGCCTGGCCGCCTTCGGCCCCACCATGATGTCGTTTGTGGCGGACATTTCTCCGTTGACCCACCTGGGACGGTCTTACGGGTGGTACACCACGGCCCTGTACTGCGGCATGAGCCTGGGCCCCGCGGCCGGAGGATTCATCGCCCACGCGGCGGGGTTCCTTCCGGTCTTTCTGGTGTCCGGGGTTCTGGTCCTGGTTAATTTCTTTCTCGTCGTGTTTTTTCTGCCCAAAGAACAATCGTTTCTGGTACCGCGAATGGACAAGCCGAAGACCGCGGCCGTGCTTGCCCGGCTGTTCAAAAACCGCCCGCTCATGGGCTGCTGGCTGCTTACCCTGGCAGGGTGCTTCGGGCTCGGCATGTTCATGACGTTTCTCCCCCTTCACGCGGAGAACCAGGGCCTTCTCGTCAGCCATATCGGGCTCGTCTTCTTGGCGCAGGGGCTGGTCAACGGCTTTTCCCGGATCCCCCTGGGCTACCTGAGTGACAAGGTCCGTGACCGGAAGATCCTTGTGGTGATCGGGATGATCGGTTTTGCGGCCGCCATGTCCGGTTTCGGGATATCCCGGACCATGGGCCATTTCATGACGTTTGCCGTTGTCATGGGCCTGAGCATGGGGCTGGCGTTCACTTCCATCGGGGCGCTGATCGCGGAGACCGTGGATGCGGAATCACGGGGGGTTGCCATGGGCGGGTACAACTCGTGCATCTATTTCGGCATGATGCTGAGCTCTTTCCTCATGGGGAGTGTTATCGAGATGGTCGGGTTCGACTATTCATTTCACCTCACGGCAACCATCAATCTGCTGCTGATCGGTGTCTTCTACCTTTTCATGAAGGGGTATTCGCCCTCAAAATAGCAGGTTTTTACCGCCCATTCCCCCTGCTTTCGCAGGCGGCATTAGAGGCACAGAGGACGCAGAGATGTTTTTCTTATTTCTTTTCGCTGACCCCGGAGGAATAGGCTTCGCATTCCACAGGGCAGGGAAGGCGAAAAGAAATAAACTCAAGCCCTACGGATAGTGTTTATTTGTTACCAATTGCCGAAGGCATGATCCTTTTCATTTGCCGGCGTCTCAGCGGCAAATGAAAAATAATAATTTTCTCTGCAGCCTCCGCGTCTTTGCGGTGAAATAATCGAATTTTTATCTTCAACCTTCGCTTTCTCTGAAGAGAATACAGCGCGCCAGGCAGACGTTGTCGGCGCAGGCCGGCAGGAGCCCCCTGTCTACGCGATGGTGGCACAGGTTGCATTTTCGGGCGATCCCCCTGTCTTCGTCAAAGGCGACGGCTTCGTAAGGGCACGCGTCCACGCACAACCGGCAGCCGGTGCACAGGGCGTCATCCATGACCACGATACCGTCTTCCCTCCGGGTGACGGCCCCTTCCGGGCAGGCGTCCGCGCAGGCAGGGTCGTCGCAGTGTTGGCAGACATTCACGTGAAAGACGACATCGAGTTTATCACCGACCATTTCGGGGCCCTTTTCCGAGACAACGATCAGCCGCACCCCGTGCGGGGTGTTGAACTCCTGCTTGCAGGCCGCCTCGCACATCCGGCAGTGGCTTTTGACGACGCCGTCGTACCCGTAGACGGCCATTTCTTTTTCCACGTTGGTTGAGGGGGATTGACCCAAGCGGCGGTTCCTTTCTCTAGAGGCAAGAAGGCGGGGTCATCTCTTACGGTTCGACAGACGGTTATTTCGCCTCGACAGGGCTCCTTTCCTTCAGCACACAGGTCACTTTTATCCGGTTTTTCGAGTCCGGCGCGATTTTCAGTGAGACCGGGCTGAGGGCCGGATCAACGGTAAACGTATCGGATTCCATTATGGCATCGAGGGATATTTTTTCAGTGTAAACCGTGGACAGCCCGTCCAGTATGCGTTTTCCGCCAATGACGCTGATTCGGGGCGGGTCGAGCCTGACACTTTCGAGGATTAAATGGTCGGGCAATTCGCCTGTCCAGTCCACCTGGATTGGCAGCGTTTTCGTGATCGGTACATCCAATGTCACTTCAACTTCCTGCGGCACGACTTTTTTCAAAATCACCCCGGGCGGCAAGGTGATGTTGTCATTTTTGATGTTGAAGATATTGCGCCCCAGGACTGCTTTGCCCAGGTCCAGCCGCACCCCCACCTGTTTGGGTTGAATGGATTTTATGAGCGCGCCCGGGCCGCTGAGATGAAGCCGGACCGCGTCCACGGATGCCTCCACGATTTCCATTTCGGGATTCCGATTCGTATATTCCACGGGTATCTCGAGGGTGATGAGCGCGTCAACCCCCCGGGCAACGCTGAACCAGACACCGGTGACAAAAATAACAGAGACCACTGCCGCCGCCACGGTTTTGATCCTCTCCCTTCTCACATGCGCCGGCCGTTTTTCAGCAAGGCCCAGATGGTCCTCCAGTGCCCGTTCGAGTTCTTTTTTCCGGTGTATGGTGCGGATTTCAGGACCTCTGGCCACGGCCACTTTCCCGGTTTCTTCGGACACGACGATAACCAGCGCGTCCGCGGAGTCGGCCAAACCCGCCGCGGCCCTGTGGCGCATACCGTAGGTTGAAGGGAGACCCCTGCGGTGCGATAACGGAAGCACGACTTTCACCGCTTTTATGGTGTTGTCCTGAATGATCGCCGCACCGTCGTGAACCGGGTTGTCCTGCCAGAAAATGCTCTTGATCATGTCCTTGGACACCAGGCCGCCCCAGGAGATCCCCCGGTGAACGATTTCGTCCAGATCTTCCTTTCCCTGCATGACGATCAGTGCCCCGCATCTGTTATCGGCCATTTCAAAAACAGACTCGACGATGATGTCTATGGGCGTGTCTGCGGCCTTTTTGGGGAAGCCCCAGAAGATCGCCTTTAAGGACCGGGTTTGAAACACACTGCGGATTTCGTTTCTGAAGACGACAATGATAATCAGCGCGCCCACGGCAATAATGCCCTGAACCGCCCAACTGGTGACGATGAGCCCCAGCGAAACGGCGAGCCGGTTAAAAAACCAGAGGCACAAAAACCCGATGAGCACCCTGAAAGCGCGGGTCTCTTTGAATAGGACATAAAAGCGAAAAAGGATGTAGCTGTTTATGCTGATGTCGACCAGGTCCTGCCATCGGATGCTGGATAAAAATGAGAAAAAGGTGTCCATAACCCTTTCAATCTGTAACGCTGAATCTTAAAATTTTCAGAATATTGTCGTCCTCATCGGTTATCTCCACGTGCCAGGGCCCGATGTCGGCTTCTCGAAGCTGTATCCGGCTGAAGGTGGACCAGCGCGGCGGTTGAAGTCGAAGCTTGATCTTTGTGCTGAGCTTATCGTTGAGAAACCAGTTGTGGTAGACAACTGTTTTTGTCGGAACAGGATCAAAGGATGAAAAACAGTAAACGATCTGCCGCTTGATGGAAAAAACGACGGCGGGATTCAGCGGGCTCTGAGCCGAGACGTCTTCGCACATTGCCGCCTGTTCCAGTGTTAACGTCTGTAAGGCCGGGGGCGAAGAGGGCGTTTCCTGATCCTGTGAAAACAAAGGGGATGGGAAAAGAAAATATCCGAAAGCCATGGCGCTGAAAAAGATGAGCGCAGTGAATTTGCTGCCGGTCCTCGATACTGCTTGGAGTCTTTTCATGATTGACAACAGAGATTTCTGATCAATGAACGGTCCCTGTATCCGTTCGAAAGTGTTGCAAAGAAAATATATATTTCATTGACGATAGCGTGCGCTCCCCCCGGCGGCGAGTCGCCTCCGGGGGATTATTAGTGAGAAATTGATCAACTCTGTTCATCAAAATACGTGACCGTATTTGCGAATCGAAGCACTAAGCCAGTTTTTTCACGGCTTCGATCACGGCGCCGTAATCCGGCTCTTCGGATATCTCCTTGACTGTTTGTATATACCGTATGACGCCCTTTTGGTCCACTACAAAAATCGATCTTCCCAGGAGCCGCAGCTCCTTGACCAGTACGCCGTACGCCGATCCAAAGTCGGCGTTGCGGTGGTCGGACAGTGTAACCACGTTCTCGACGCCCGCCGCGCCGCACCATCTTTTCTGGGCAAACGGCAGGTCCATGCTGACCGTTAAAACGGCGACATTGTCTCCCAGTTTTCCGGCTTCCGTGTTGAACCTGCGGGTCTCGATGTCACACACCGGCGTGTCCAGCGAGGGTACCGATGAGATCACGCAAACCTTACCCCGAAACGACGAGAGTTTGACCGGTTTGAGGGCATTGTCCAGAAGTTCAACATCCGGGGCCGGGCTTCCGACCTCGAGCGCCGGGCCGACCAGGGTCAAGGGGTTTCCGCGCATGGTTATAATTCCGCTACGCGCTTCCATATTTGCCTCCTTTTTGCACAGGTTGTTTTTATTTAAGCAGGAGTTTGAAACTCGAATCCCGAACAGGCGGTTTAGGTTAGGTATTACACAACATAAGACATTTTGGGTTCAACGCAATCCTTTTTTTTACCGAAAAAGCTCGTTCAGTTAAATCCTGTTGATAGACGTTCAAATCTCACTTGCAGTGTTCTCCCGGTCGGGCGTGATCCCCTCCTTTGAATTCGAACCGGACACAGTCGATGCCATCGATCGACACAAGAGAGTAGGTGGCGGTATTCAGATAACTCTCGGCGCCGTGAGATCCCAGCCGCTGCGTCAGCAGTTCCTCGTCGCTCATGCCGACATAAGCTTTTCTGTTTTCGATCTTCCGGATCAGAATCTTCGGCAGGTTGTCCTTTTCGAATCTCTTGTTGAGTTCCCCAACGAGCGCCGCAGCATCCCCGGCCGGTATCGGCTTCACAAACACCGGCAGGGTGGATTCATCCATATACCATATGCCCGGTCCATATCCGGCGGCCAGTTTTCCGGACCACTCCTTTAATTCTCCGGTGCGGCGGGAAAGGAGTTGGTTTTTTATCTCAAGCTGCCGGATTGTGTCCCGGAGCTTTTCGGCCTCGACGGAGAGCCGTTCATTTTCAGAACGGGCCGAACGGATGTTTGCATCGGCTTCGACCAGTTGCGCCTGAATTCTGTCAGCCTGTTCTTTCCCCTGTTTGATTTCAGCTTCCAGTTCTTCCAGTTTCGAACCGCCGCATCCGTATATGATGACGGCTGCCGCCAGTATGAATAAAGGGAGCCGGACACGGTTTTTTTTTGTATTTTTCATGTGTATACCTTGATTTAGTCCTTGAAAACCTGGTCCTTTGGGGCCGGATTCTTTACTCAATGCCTGATTCTCGGGGTATGGTATTTTCCCAACGTCGGCTGTTATTTTACCGGCGGCGTAAACGGCATGACGAGCAAATGGTGAAGGTTCAGGTTTTCCGGTCGGTGATGCCCGCCGACGCCGATCCGGATGCGCTGCTGATCCACCCCGGACACAAGGGTTCCCAGCGCGCGATCCCAGATGGAAAAAAAGGTTCCGTAATTGCTGTCCCGTTCTTTTATGACCACGGAATGGTGAATGCGGTGCATGGACGGCGGTACGAAAAGGACCCGGAAGATTTTTTCAAACCACACCGGGACAGTTAAACTGCTGTGGTGGAATTGTGCCGAAAGAACCAGGAGTGTTTCAAAAACCACCACGCCGGACGGGTCCGCGCCGAGAAAAAAGATCAATGAGATTTTAATCACCGCGGATATGGCCAGCTCTCCGATGTGAAACCGGGTCGCTGAAGATACGTCCATATTCAAATCCGTGTGATGAACCCGGTGGAAGCGCCATAAGAAGGGCATTTCGTGGTTCAGCAGGTGCCAGACATACAGCATGAAATCCATAAAAATAAGGGTGACGAGCGTTTTGGCCCAGAACGGCATCTCGATCAGGTTCAGCACGCCCAGCTTTTTTCCGGAAACATAGCGGGCGGTCTGAATGATGGCGGATGCAAAGACCAGGTTCAAAATCAAGCTGTTGAATGCGGAAAGCCCGATGTTGATCATCCATCGTTTCAATTTGGAAACCGTGGGCTTCCGGTAGGGGATGGTCAGCTCGAGTAAAAGAAAAACAAGGAGGCCCGCCAAAAACACCCAGGTTCTGATCGATTCGATTTTAAGCTGTTGCATGATTACCGTTTGTTGAAGGTTTACTGCCGGGACAGTAGATATATCAACAGTTACATCCCAAGTCAAACGCCTGTTCCGGTTGCGCTTCAATTTAAATAGTCGCGAGTGCATGCCGGAAAATTCGCCGTTGAGGGACGTTTGAACCGGTTATTCACCCCCCTATCCCTGCTTGACAATGAAATGGATAGGGGATATTGTACCATGAGCAATCGCCCCAACCCGGACATTTCATAAAAAATCCGGGGAGGAAACCCTGCAACGAATTGGAATTAAACACCATTCCGGCATTTATCCGGCTACGTCCAAACGTGATTTGCCAAGCAACCCGAGATGCCTGACTTTTTTATCAGGAGGTGGTATTATGGCTGAAGATCTGGTCGGTGTTGTAACCAATTTTTATGCCAGACCCGGTGTCGCCGGCATAAAAATAACCAGCGGGAGCATAAGGAAAGGCGATATACTGAGATATAAAGGACACACCACGGATTTTACGGAAGAGGTCGCCAGCATTGAAATTGAGAACACACCCGTGGACGAAGCGAAAACAGGCGATCTGGCGGGTGTGAAGGTCAGGGAGCGGGTTCGGGAAAATGACAAGGTCTATAAAGTGGTCAACGAAACCTGAACTCATTAAATATCCGTGTATGATTCCAGGAAAGAAAGATTAAGGTCATGTTTCAGACAGCAACGGAAGAAAATTACCAGGATGGACAGATCATCGTTGAAGAGGGCAGCTCGGGAGACTGGATCTACGTCGTGGAGTCCGGGGCCGTTGAAATTTCAAAAAACGTGGACGGCAAGAATAAGATCTTGCAGGTTTTGCAGCCGGGCGAGGTATTCGGGGAACTCGGTTTTATCACCAAAGCAAAACGAACCGCCACGGCACGCGCGGTCGGGAAAACAACCGTCGGGATCATTGACCGCAATTTCCTGGACCAGGAATTCAACAAACTGTCGGCAAGTTTCAGGGCGATCCTGGTGGCCCTTGCCTCGCGTCTAAAGAAGGCGACCGAGGGGGTCAGCGAAATTAAAGAAGCGCCCCGGGGAACCAAGATCGTTTCGATGACCTTCAACCGAAAGGAAGATTTGCTCACAGCCTTTTCTGAAAATGTGCCTGACCGCGGTATATTTATCAAGACCATGAAACCGCTTCCGGAAGGGGAGCGGTTTTTTCTGAAGCTGCGGGTGCCGGATGTTTTGGAGACCTTCAAGATCGGGTGTGAGGTATCGTGGAGCAGGCCCGAGACAGGCAATACAGAGGAATCCCCGGGCATGGGTGTTAAATTTATCCAGATCAGCAACCCGGACATGCAGCGCCTGGAGGAAGCACTGAAAAAGGCCGATCCGGATCGCAGCCTGAAATGGGTCTGGAGCTGAGCGCAATCCCGGCGGACCGTGTCCGGGATCGCTTTTACGGGTCGTATTTAATCAGCGTAAAACACTAATTTTGAGAGGACTTGAAAATGATGTTGTATGATTTGATCGGTGACATGCAGATATTTCAAAAGTTTTCAGAGAAGGAAAGAAAAGAATTTTCTGAAATGAAGCACTCGGTGACCGAGTTTGACAAAGGCGATGTCATCATAAAGGAAGGGGATGATTCCGCATCTCTTTTCCTTCTGCTAAAGGGCTCGTGTTTGATCACCAAAACCGAGAGCGATGCCACGATCCGCCTGTCCAAACTGAAACCGGGTGAAATTTTTGGAGAAATGTCCTTTTTTTCCAAAAAACCCCGGCAGAGTGATGTTGTGGCAAATGAAAACGTGTGGGTTATTAACATGGATTATAATTTTTTTCAGTCGATCAATCCCGACATTCGAGACAAAATCAAGGATTATCTTATCGAACTCCTGATCAGTCGTCTGGACAATATGAACACCGCCATCATGAGAATATCCAAATTGATGCGCATATAGGTTCCACAATCGAAAGACGGATAATACATCTACTCACCATCTGCCGGACATCCCCGGTTTGGTCCACGGGCTGAAAGCTGCTGCCTGCGCGCAATGACGATCCGTTTTAATCTCACCGCAAAATAGGCGACGGAAAAAACATACACCGGCCCAAAAAGCCACCAGGCAAACGGGTTCGGGACACCGCTGCGCGCCGGACTGCCCGGGATCTGCATAATGTTTTTCCAGTCCCAGCAGAACGCGATGATCAACAGAATGGCGCAGACCAGTTCAACGATCCAGTCGTACCGGTTAAAGCGAATATGCGAAAATTTTTTGTCGTAATAGATGACGGCAGACCCCGCTGCAACCAGTGCCGCCGCTATCAGCACCGGTGTTATTACCGGCCCGACCCACGGCAGGGGGATAAAGAAAAGAAGGTCCCAGGTCATGAGGCTTTCGGGCCATCCGACCATCACCCGGAGCCAGATGTAGTAGAATATGTCCCAGATCCCGAAGGCGATCATAAAATAGCAGAATTTCTGTATGAAATTTTTTCCGGCGGCGCACCCCACCGCCACAAGCATGACGATCGTCGCCGCCTCCCGACCGAGTTCAATGCGCATGAGGCGGTCGATGACGTGTTTGCCGTCCTTCCAGTTGATGACCAGCGGGAACGAGAACGTGCCGGCGAAATAAATTTCGCGAAGATAGAGGACAACGGCGCTTTCAACCCACGCGAAAGCGACGGCAAAGATCGCCACCCATACCCAGGTCCACAGGAGTCTGTTCGGAGCGTGTTCCACTTCAATCATTATATTCCGATAATCTTAACCAGAACTCTTTTTCGGCGCCTCCCGTCGAATTCGCCGTAGAATATCCGCTCCCAGGTGCCGAAGTCGAGTTTCCCGTCCGTAACGGCGACAACCACTTCCCGGCCCATGATCTGCCGTTTCATGTGCGCGTCGGCATTGTCCTCGTATGTGTTGTGCCGGTACTGGGATACCGGCTCGTGCGGAGCAATCTTTTCCAGCCAGACTTCGTAGTCGTGATGAAGGCCGGGCTCGTCGTCGTTGATAAAGACGGAGGCGGTGATGTGCATGGCGTTGACCAGAACGAGCCCCTCCCGGACGCCGCTTTCCCGAAGGCAAGCGTCAACCTGAGGGGTGATATTTATAAATCCGCGCCGGCCCGGCACTTCAAACCAGAGTTCTTTTTTGTAGCTTTTCATGATACGATACCCTCTCTTTGACTCGAAACGATTTGATTATATGCCATTCAGATGTATTGGCAATATTTCTTTTTGATTAATTTATCAACTATCGCATGCGTACCCTGTTTGAAAAAATAGAATCCCTTCTGCCCGATGCCCTGCGCAGAGACAGGCTTGCCGCGTCCCGTGAACTCGACACCATAAAGCGGTTCCGGCGCGGAAAATTGCCGGATGAGACAATAGAAAAGAAGCTTTTTCGTCTTGAAAAACGACTTCAGGCATCAATCAAAAAGAAAATACGGCGAAGGGAGAGCCTGCCGGGGTTGACCTTCCCCCCGGGCCTGCCCATCACCGCGAAAAAGGACGTAATCATAGACGCCGTGTCAAAGCACCCGGTGGTCATCATATCCGGGGAGACCGGTTCCGGGAAGACAACCCAGATCCCCAAATTCTGCCTGGCGGCCGGCCGCGGTATCGACGGCAGGATCGGCTGCACCCAGCCAAGAAGAATCGCCGCCACAACCGTCTCGCGCCGCATTGCCGAAGAACTCGGGGAGGTGTTGGGCCGGTCCGTGGGATATAAAATCCGGTTTAAGGACAGGACCGGTCCGGACGCGTTTATAAAAATCATGACCGACGGCATCCTGCTGGCCGAAACCCAGAACGATCCTCACCTGAACGAATACGACACCATCATCGTCGATGAAGCGCACGAAAGAAGCCTCAACATCGACTTCATTCTGGGATTTTTAAAAACGCTGCTCGACAGAAGAAGCGATCTGAAAGTGATCATCACTTCCGCCACCATAGACACTGAAAAATTTTCAAGGGCTTTCGGGAATGCGCCGGTGATCGAGGTGTCCGGACGAATGTACCCGGTGGAAATACGCTATTCTCCTGCCGCACAGGAGAGCGACGAGCCCGCGCACATCGAAATGGCGGCCCGGGCGGTAGATGAACTGCAACGGAAAAGTCCTTTTGGCGACATTCTTATCTTCATGCCGACCGAGCAGGATATCCGTGAAACCCGGGAACTCATCGAAAGCAGGCAATACAAGAATGTCTTCGTTTTGCCTCTGTTTGCCAGACTCTCGGCATCCGAGCAGTCCAGGGTTTTTGCCGCAACACCGGCCCGGAAAATTGTCATCGCCACGAATATCGCTGAAACGTCCATCACCATACCGGGTATTAAATACGTCATCGACACCGGACTGGCGCGCATCTCCCGGTACACACCCCGGTCGAGAACCACATCCCTTCCGGTGGAGAAAATATCCCAAAGCAGTGCCGACCAGCGAAAGGGGCGGTGCGGGCGGGTTGAAAACGGGGTATGCATCCGCCTCTTTTCCGAAGAAGATTATCTCGCCCGTCCCGTTTTTATCCCGCCGGAGATTTTGAGAGCCAACCTGGCTGACGTTATTCTCCGGATGATCGCACTGGAACTGGGCGAAATGTCCGACTTTCCCTTTATCGACCGGCCGGATGCGAAAAGCGTGCGCGACGGCTTTGATCTGCTGGTCGAACTGGGAGCGATCGCGACGGCGTCCAAACCCGAAGGGCCCGCGGAAAAACAGCCTTACAGGCTTACGAAAACCGGGAGGCTTATGGCAAAAATGCCCATCGATCCGCGCCTGTCGAGGATGTTGATTGAAGCGAGAGAGCAGGGGTGCCTCAGGGAAATGACGGTAATCGCATCCGCCCTGAGTGTCCAGGACCCCAGGGAGAGGCCGTCGGAAAAAGCCGAAAGCGCCGACCGGGCTCACAGGGTATTTCAGGATCCGTTCTCGGACTTTGTCACGCGTTTTAACGTCTGGAAAAAATACCATGAAACCTGGGACAGGGAAAAATCCACCGGCCGGAAATTCAGGCAGGCCAAAAAATTCTGCAGCGAGAACTTCCTCTCCTTTAAAAGAATGCGGGAGTGGTTCGACATCCACGGACAGCTGACACAGATCCTGAAAGAACACCGTTTCAGTCAACGCGGCCGTCCATTACCCGGCGGGGAGGACGCCGACCGGGGTCGGGGTCCCGACGCGTTCACGCCCCTCTACACCGCCATTCACAAATCGGTTTTAAGCGGGCTTCTATCGAACATTGCCGTGCAAAAGGAAAAGAACATCTTTCAGGCGACAAAGGGCCGGGAAGTCATGATTTTCCCGGGGTCAAGCCTCTTTAACCGGGCAAAAACCTGGATTGTGGCCGCCGAAATGGTCGAGACGGCGCGGCTGTTCGCCCGGACAAACGCAAACATCGACAACGGCTGGCTGGAAGACCTGGGAAAGGATTTGTGCAAATACACCCACCTCGACCCCCGCTGGGAAAGAAAACGGGGCGAGGTGATCACCCACGAACAGGTGAGTCTTTTCGGGCTTGTCATTGTTTCCCGGCGGAAGGTGTCTTACGGGAAAATAAATCCGGAAGAGGCTGCGGATATTTTTATCCGCAGCGCGCTGCTGGAAGGGGATGTCCGGGAGAAGTTTCCTTTTATGGAACACAACCGGAAGTGCATCGACGACGCCAGGGACATGGAAGACCGGATCAGAAGGCGGGACATCATCGTCAGTGAAGACGAAATGTTCAATTTTTACAAGAACCGGCTGAAAGGGTGCCCTGACATCAGGACCCTTCGACATCGTATCAAGCAGAAGGGCGGCGACGGCTTCTTGCGAATGAAGCCCGGGGACCTTCTCCGGTATCACCCGGACGAGGGAGAGCTGTCCCTTTTTCCGAACACGATCGATCTCGGAAACCGGCCCTTCGATTGCAGCTACAGTTTTCTCCCCGGTACTTCCGCGGACGGCGTAACCGTTAAAATCCCCTCGTCTTTTGTTCACACGGTTCCTTCGGCATCCGTGGATTGGCTCGTACCCGGGCTTTATCGGGAGAAAATCGCCGCCCTGATCAAGGGTCTTCCCAAATCGATTCGCAAAAAACTCGTGCCCCTGGCTGCCGCCGTCGATATCATCATCGACGAAATGCCGAAAACAAGCGGGGCGCTGATCACGGCGCTCGGAAACTTTATCCACAGCCGTTTTGGTGTCGATATCCCCGCGTCGGCCTGGCCCCTGAAAGATCTGCCGGACCACCTGAAGATGCGGATATCCATTACCGGTCCAAGAGGAGAAGAGATCCACTCCACCCGGGACCCGGCGGTTTTACTGCGGGGGGTTCCGGGGAAAACCGACCCGGAGGAATCCGGGGAAATCAGGTCCGCCAGACAGAAATGGGAAAGATCCGACATAACCCGCTGGGACTTTCCCGATCTGCCTGAAAGCATCCCCATAGAGGGCCGAAACTCGACCCAATGGCTTGTCTATCCCGGTTTACGGGCAGGCGGAGACACGGAAAAGGGTTTGGAACTGCGCCTTTTCCATCAGCGGGAAGAAGCCGTTCTCTCCCATAAAAAAGGGGTCGAGGCGCTGTTCGCCGTCCATTTTGCGAAAGATCTGAAGTTTTTAAAAAAAACACTCGCCCTGCCGCAAAACGCCGGGAAAATGGCCGGTTATTTCGGCGGCGCCGGGCGATTTGAACAGCGGCTTTTCGAGAGCGCGGTACGCAGACTGTTTTGCAGAAATATCCGGTCCAGGGACGCGTTTTATTCCCATGCCGAAGCCGTCGTGCCGGATATTATCACCTTCGGGAGAGAACTGTTGAGCCTGTGCACGGGCGTTCTGGAGGCCTTTCACGAAACCCGATCGACAGTGTTTCTTCTGGAAAACGAAAACAGGGCGAATGCGTCCCTTGTTCAATTTTTCGAGGAACTCAGAAAAGAATTTTCCCGGCTGGTCCCGGAAAATTTCATGGACCTCTATGATCCCCAACGGATCGCCGAACTGCCCAGGTACATCATGGCTGTTGCCGTTCGGGCACGGCGGGCGCTGGTGAATTTCGAAAAAGACCGGGCCAGAGGCAGGGAAATCGAGGCGTTTACCGGCAGGTTGAACGCCATGCTCGAGGAACTCTCACCGGAGGCGTCCGAAAAAAAGCGAAATGCCGTGGAAGACTATTTCTGGCTGATCGAGGAGTACAAGGTGTCGGTTTTCGCCCAGGAGCTTAAAACCGCTGTTCCGGTTTCCAAAAAGCGGCTGGAAAAGTTGCTCGGGGAGATCGAAAGGATGGTATGACTCAAGACTCAATACCGGTCGGCAAGGGATGCGTAGTGTGCAGCTACGTCCAGTCGCCCCCGTTTTCGGCACCCATCCGCATAAATACCGCATTTTTTTTTCAGGGCCTTTACCGCGGCCCGGTGCTGTGTGTTTGAGAGCAGGCCGCTTTCGATGATGTTCCGGATCGATTTTATCCGATACTTATCCAGCCCCGGCGATCGGGAAAGCTGATCCGCATGTCCGCCGCGCTTGATGATCAGGGGTGTGTCGATGCGGTGCACGGGATAACTGCAGCTTATTCTGAGCCACAGGTCATAGTCCTCACAGGCCGGGAGGCTTTCATCAAACAGGCCCACTTCGTCAAACAGCTCCCGGCGCAGCATCACCGCGGACGGGCTGACCAGGCACAGTTCCAGGGAAGGCTCAAAAATCATTCCCGAAGGTTTTTGGTGCCGTTTTCCGGGATTGACCCGGACACCGTCCCTGATCCAGGTCTCTTCGGTCTGGCAGATCAGGGCCTCCGGTCGGGAGTTGAAAAATTCCACCTGTCTCGACAGCTTTTGCGGCAGCCAGAGATCGTCGGAATCGAGAAAAGCGACAAGGCGCCCGGATGCGGAAGCAACCCCGGTGTTTCTTGCCGCACTCACCCCCATGTTCCGCTGATGAACAACCGTGATGTGATCCAAACAGGGCGCGAGTATCTCCCGTGTGTTGTCTGCGGACCCGTCGTCGACCACGATGACCTCGAAATCCGTAAACTCCTGGGCGATTACGGAATCGACGGCTTCCCTGACGATCCAGCCGCGGTTGTACGTCGGGATGATGACACTGACGAGGGGTATACGGGTATTTCCCATTTCTTACATTCCTGAGGGTTTCAGTTATTACGATTCTCTAAACAGCCCGGCATATTGAACTCTGTGACCGGAGCGGTTCAATCGGAATAGGGTTATGGAAGCCGCTATAATGGAAAATGTTCAATTGTGCAAGTTCCGGTGCAATCGGGAGCGCGGAATTGAAGACGCAACTTTACAATTAAATATAAACGCTTAAACGCTTGAGTTTGAATGTGTTACTTGTCAAATGCCAGGACATCGCTGACCCAAGGCTAACGGTAAAAAGTGTCAGGACATCGCTGACCCTGTGAAATTTTTAATTGGTTTCAGCAGTCAGGTTGTAGTCAATAGACTCAACCAATTCATCGCCTAAATAAATTTGTAAAGTGCCAATACTCGTCACAATAACAGCCTTTACGTATGAGTAAATCAAGTCCTTAGAAACTTTGAATTTTTCTCCGAAAATATCAAGTATACGATTACTTCGGATAAAGCGTATTAAAATGATGTTGCCATCAGGAACCTTATCGAGTTTAGGCAGTTTGGTATTTGCTCCTATGGTAACAGGCTTAAAATCAGCAGTCTGAATCACTTCCAAGGAGGTTTTACCTTTTAAAAAACTGTATCGATGATGCTTATTGTGAAATCTTTGAAAATTTTTACTTTGCCGCTTTAGCATGGCATAACTTGAAAACCACTGGCGACGAAAAAACTTTCGGTTGTATGTATCATTAAATTTTTCAATCGTGCCAATTCGCCAAGGCTCAGAAATAGGAATGAAAACCGGTTGAACACCATGGTGTAAGCAAAGCCTTATTACCAGGCCTGGCGATCGAGGATACTTATTGCTACCTCGAAAACTGAGTTCATTGTCAAATAGAAGAAAGTCAGGCAACCCGATTGCCTTCCAGCACCTCAACAGACTGGAAGCGACTTGCCGATCTTCTTTGGTCCGCCGGGATTCAATGTAAACCTGATGGCTAAATAAATCCATCACATTGAAGGAGTAAAACTTGCCGTCGCCTTTTATATACCGTGGCCCAACAAAATCAGCCTGATGAATATTGTTGATCTCAAGCGCTTCAGTGAAATACGGATATTCAACGCCTTTGGGAATGTATGAAGTTTTTTTTGATAAGGCCTTCGCGTTTTAGAACCCGGTTAATGGTTCTGTCAGAAGGAAGGCTATATCCCGACTTGATCAATTCCCATTTTATAGCAGAAACGCCGATCTGAGCAAATTTTTCAGATTCAAGCCTTTGCCTAACTGAAATTATGCGTTGCTCTTCAATTTTACTGAGCTGAGTTGGCCGATTCAGCGGAGTCCTGAATTTGTCTTTATACCATTCAGGTTCTCCGGTTTGATAGCGTTTCAGCCATTTGAAGAACCATTCTTTTGAACGTTTAAGATCAGTATAGATAGTTTTTGGAGATTCTCCTTCTAAATGGCGTTTAATCGCACTTTTCCTGAGATTTTGTTCCATTTGATACCCCCTTTTGTGGTGATTAAAATGAGGGTATCACAAACATATAGAAAAACAACAGGGTCAGCGATGTCCTGGCACTTTTGGGTCAGCGATGTCTTGGCACTTATCAGTTACTTGTTATGAAAACAGATTGCAGCCAGCGGGCGTCAGAGGCGTTTTTGAAACAACTTCCGGTAAAGAGAGGTGCGGGTTAGATGAAGAAAACATTCATTATCGGCGTTTCGGTTCTGTTCGGGTTTGTCATGGCAATGGGTGTTTCAGCGGCATCCGAACCGGCGAAAACCGTTTTCATTACCATTGGAACCGGCGATCCCTCCGGTGTCTATTATCCCTCCGGGAACGCTATTGCTAGAATTGTCAATAAGAAAAAAATGGGGCGCGGCATCCGGGTTACCATTGAATCGACGGGCGGGTCGGTTTTTAATGTCAATGCGATTGCGTCCGGCGACCTCGAGTTCGGCATTGTGCAGTCCGACCGCCAGTATCAGGCGTGGAACGGCATCAAAGACTGGGAGGTCGTGGGCCCGCAAGAAAAGCTGCGGGCCGTCTGCAGCTTATACCCGGAGAGCGTCGTGCTGATTGCCGGCGATGACACCGGGATCGAGCAGTTTGCGGATCTGAAAGGCAAGCATGTCAGTATCGGCAACCCCGGATCCGGCCAGCGGGGCAACGCCGCCGATGCGCTCACAGCGTGCGGCATTGATTATGAAAAGGATATGAAAGTTGAAGGTTTTACAGCGGCCGAGGCGGTTAAAACCTTTCTGGACGGCAGAATCGATGCGTTTTTCTACACGGTCGGCCATCCCAATGCCTCCATCAAAGAGGCCACCAGCGGCAGAAGAAAAGCGCACTTTGTTCCGATATTCGGTGCTTGCGTTGATACGCTTTTAAGTGCGTGGCCGTACACCGCCAGGGCGCACATTCCGATCAAATTTTATCCCATGGCGAGAAACACCGAGGACGTGAACACCTTTGCCGTAAAAGCCACTTTCTGCACGAGTGCCGATGTTCCTGACGACGTGGTGTATACGGTGACCCGGGAGATTTTCGAGAACCTGGAGGAGTTCAAGAAGCTGCACCCGGCTTTCGGCGACCTCACCCGGAAAAACATGCTTGAAGCCTTGAGCGCACCCATTCATCCGGGGGCCATGAAATACTACACGGAGGCCGGCCTGAAATAGATCTGCCGATCGTCCGGTCGAACCCCGGAAACGATTTGCCGTTTCCCCGGTCCACGCCTTAGCCCGAACATTGCATTCAGCTTTCCGGCACGTCACATTCCCATCCCGTGTATCGCCACGCCGCAATACGGACACCGGCCCTCTTCGATGACGTTTCCTTTGATATAAAACCCCCACCGGTCGATAAGCATCTTGCCGCAGCTGTAGCAATATGTGTTTCCTCCGTTCTCGCCGGGAACATTTCCGGTGTAAACATACCTGAGGCCGGCGTTCATTCCGATGTCGCGCGCCGCATTCAGGGATTGCACCGGGGTGGAAGGTCGATCCGTCAGTTTGTAAGTCGGATGGAATCTGCTGATGTGCCACGGTGTATCCGGCCCCAGTGCTTCAAAAAGAAACCGGGCCAGTTTTTCCAGTTCATGCTTATCGTCGTTGAGCCCCGGAATGAGCAGGGTGGTGACTTCAACAAAGATCCCGAGGGATTTCATTAATATTAGACTTTCTTTCACGTGTTCCAGCTTCGCCCCGCAGCAGGTTTTGTAAAAATCTTCCGTAAACGCTTTTAAATCAACATTTGCCGCATCGAGGTAGGGGTGTAACATGTGAAGGGCTTCCGCGGTCATGTATCCGTTGGTGACGAAAACGTTCCGGATTCCGTTTTCCCGGGCGAGTTTGGCGGTGTCGTGCGCGAATTCAAAAAATACCGTGGGCTCGGTATATGTGTATGAGATGCTGGCGCACTTTCCCTTCAAGGCTTCGGTGACGATATCCTGCGGCGAGAAGACATCGCCCATGATCAACCCCTTTCGGTCAGACGGCATCTGGGCGATATCCGCGTTCTGGCAGAAGAGACACCTGAAATTGCAGCCCACCGTCGCGATGGAATAGGACAGGGAAGCGGGCAAAAGATGATAGAGCGGTTTTTTTTCAACGGGGTCGATGTGCCGGGCGATAAGCCGGCCGTAAACCAGGGTGTCGAGTTTCCCCTCCCGGTTTTCGCGGACACCGCATATTCCGCGGCGGCCGTCTTTTATGACGCAGCGATGGCTGCAAAGATTGCATTTGACTTTTTTGCTCTCCAGAGATTCGTAGAGATAAGCTTCCATTTATCCTGCCACCACACCGGTGGTTTGCTTGGGCGAATACGTCACGGCAAGCGGTCTAGTTCTGAAGCGAGGGACAAGTGTAACCACCAGTCCGGCAAAAGCGCCGAAGGGGCATCTTTGTACCAGGCCGGATCTTTCGATCTTGCTGGTTATTTTTCCCTGTGGCGACGGAAACTGGCACACGGTTCGCCAGGATACGGGAACATCGCCCAAAAGAGACCGGATGATCTGCTTGAGTTCCCAGACACTGAAAAAATAGGCGCGGTTATATATGGTCTTCGTAAAAACGCCGATAACACGGCGCTGGATTCCTTTTATCGCATAGCGATTTAAAACCCCCAGAAACAGTTTGTCTTTTGCAACCCTGCACGCCTCTTCGATCGCTTTTTTGGGGTCGTCGACAAACTCCAGGGTTGTAATCAAACACGCATGATTGAAGGAATTATCTCCGAAGGGAAGATCCTCGGCAAAACCGCGATGAAGATCCACCCGGTTTCCCAATTTTCTTGAAGCAATGTCAAGCATATACGGTGACGGGTCGATCCCGGTCGCCTGCACCCCCCTGTCGAGCAGAGAGAGCAGATTGGCACCGATTCCGCAGCCGATGTCGAGTACGGTTTCCCCCCTGACGGGCTTGAGCATATCCAGCATGAGATCGTTTTCGAGCTCGACGGCAAACCTGTTGCGCGGATCGTTAAACCAACGCTCGTATTCGACAGCATCGTTAAAATCAAAAACATAACCCATAACCATCATTTAAAGAAAAAAAGCAATTTTATCAAGGGGAAAACGTTGTTGCAGATGCGCAGCGCGATTTCAGAAAGACGGTGAGGCGGTATTTTGGCCCTTGACTTTGCGCGTAAATTTGACCATTGATGGGCGGTTCGAAAGGATTTGCAAAAAGAAAGGATCTGACCCATTAAAAACATACGCTTATTTTCAATCATGATCCTCTGCAGTCTGTTATTTCTTCAGTGCGGGCCGGTTCGTGTCATCGAAGATGCGGTTTCGCCGATAACCGATAAAATAATACGTAAAGACGTGTCTGAATTGCCGCCGGAAAAAGAATACGCGGGGGAGGTGCTCGCATATTTGATCCAGTTCATTCTGGGCCGGGCCGGCGATCCCGGGTCGCGGGAAGCGTGGGCGACCAGGGGGCTGGATCAACAGCTCGATTTTGATATTATATCGGAGATAATGACAAATCCGGATAAGAACAAGACGGGGATAATGGTGCTTGATCCGAATGTTATGGGATTGACGGAGGTCCTTTATTACTATGACCGGAAGCTGAACCTCGTCAAGGATGAGCGTTATCACGAAAGCATTTATCCCGCCCCCGAGCTGATCGCCGTTCGTCTGCTGCTGCTGCAAAAGATTCACCGCGGTGAAAAAATAAAGCTGAAATCCCTGCTCGATCGCAAGGAAGTATTGCTCCGACCGGAAATCGAGCCGACAGAAGAAGACCTGGATGCGACTCATCTCAATGCCGATGAAATGATGCTTCTGAAGGATCTTTTTGAAAAAGAACCCTATCTGTACGGCTACCTGAAAAGCTATTTTCTCATCGACGCATTTTACAGGGTGGGGGCCGTGGAGGGGGATGATTTTATCAAGGACGCCATCCGAAAGGCGAATTACAAAAAATACCCGTGCAGGCATTTCGGCGGATCCTACAGCAATGACGCCGTTAAGATATCGATCCTGCCGTCCATGACAAAGGAATTTCTCTACGGCGATTCCAGCAATGGCCTTTCCCACTACGGATTTAAGCCCACCGAGCATTTTAATGACATGACGAACAAGCTCAAAAATGAGATACTGGACGCAACGAGGGCGATTGCCCGCAGGGAAATCGGCAAAGGAAAAATAGAACTGAACGAAAAAGCGTGGGCGGGGCTCTGGGAACAGATCGTCAAAGAGAAAATAGCCTTCTACGTCGAAGACGAAAAACCGCTCGTGATATATCCTTCAAATGCGCAGCAGGTTGTCCGCGATGTCTGCCCGTCGGCTGATTTCACCGTTATTCTTCTGGACAAAAACGTTTACCTGTCACTGTTCATCGACAAAGAGAAAGACATTTACCCTCATGTCAATCGGCTGTATATGGACATCATGGACGTAAAGTACTCCATGACCCAGGATGACGTCGACCGGATCGGTGAGTTTATCTATCTGAAACTCGGGTCGAAACTCGAGGATTACCTCAGAACATCATCCCGCCATCGATCCTTATGACCTGACCGGAGATATACCCGGCCTCATCCGATGCCAGGAACGCGGCCAGATTGGCGACGTCTTCCGGATGGCCGATCTCTTTGGAGGGTACCAACCCCAGGCTTAGTTTCAGTATCTCCGGAGGGATTTTATCCGTCATTTCGCTTTTGATAAAGCCGGGTGCGATGGCGTTTACGGTGATCTTTTGCTTTCCGAGTTCCTTGCTCAACGTTTTTGTAAAACCGATCATACCCGCTTTGGTTGCCGCGTAATTTGCCTGCCCGAAGTTTCCGCCCAGCCCTGCAACGGATGATATGCTGATAATCCGGCCTTGATCGGGGATGAGCGGCAGCATGCTGTGCGTCACGTTGTACAGGCTGTTTAGATTGACATTGACCACATCGGTCCATTCCTGGAGGCTCATTTTTTTCAAGGTTTTGTCTCTGGTGATACCGGCGTTGTTTACCAGGACATGAACGGTTTTGGATTTTATTTCGATCTCTGCGGCCATTTCCCGGCACGCTTCAAAGTCGGACACATCTGCAAACACCGCATAACATTCCACGCCCAGTGCCTTGATTTCCGCTACGGTTTTTTCGGCGCGTTCTTTAGCGGGCTCAATGTCATTGACGATGACGTTTGTCCCTTTTCGGGCAAGCGCCAGTGCAATCGCCTTTCCGATACCGCGAGACGCCCCGGTTATCAGTGCATTTTTTCCTCTCATTCGAATTTACTCCCAACTGTTTCAGATAATTATTTCGTAAAATTATTCGCCGGATGGATTTCAACGGTTTAGGATCGCCGCCATGGGCGTATCACAAAAAGTTCAATTCATCAAGAATCTGTCGGTTACAGTTTCGCAACCGGCACCGGTATGGCCGACCGTTTCATATAAAGATGGTGACCTTTGCAATAATGGCTTGACAGCAGGGCACCTGTTGAATAAAAAAGAGAGACCGATCGGTCTGTCTCTTGCTTTTCGGAAATCAACATAATGAATTTAAAAGAAAAAATTATCCATGAATCCTTAAAACTTTTCTCCCTGAAAGGGTTCTTGAGCACCTCTCTTCACGATATCTTGACGGCCGCGAACACGTCAAAGGGCGGATTCTACAATCATTTCAAAAGTAAGGAAGACCTGTTTTTCCAGGTCCTGGATGAGGCGCGACGCATCTGGCGCGAAAAGAATCTCTCCGGCCTGGATAAAATAAGCAACCCGGTTGAAAAGATCAAACGGTTCCTGCAAAACTTCAGAGATCTGTATCTCAAAGATGCGGAAAATTTTCCGGGCGGTTGCATCTTCATCACATTTTCCGTTGAACTGAACGACCAGCGACCCCATTTGTCCAGAGAGGTGAACAAAGGATTTGTCGGGCTTAAACGCATGATTCAAAGGCTTTTGGATGAGGGCAGGGAGGCCGGAAAACTGGGCGGCGATGTGAGCACAGGCGCCGTAACCGAAATGTTGTTCGCCGGAATGCTGGGCGCAACGGTGATGTATGGGCTGGACAAATCGGCGGTCAATCTGGACAGATCGATCGAGGCGCTGATGGATTATCTTGAAAAGATGAAACTTTAAAGGAGGACAAATAAAATGATTGATTTTACTTTTACGGAAGAGCAGGAGATGTTCAGGAAAGCGGCGCGTGAATTCGCGGAAACAATGGTGGCGCCCAGGATCCCGGAAATGGAGGAAACGGGGAAGTTCAGCGACGAACTCGTCAAGGCGCTGGGTGAGGCTGAAATGATGGCACTGACCATTCCGGCGGAATATGGCGGTCTGGGTCTGGGGTACACGGTTCGCACGATCGCCGTGGAAGAAATCAGCAAAGTTTCCGTGGGCGTCGGCATGATGCTCCAGGTGTGTGCCCTGGGTATCGAACCCATCCTGAAGTTCGGTACCGAAGCGCAGAAAAAGAAATACCTGCCTGCCATGGCCACGGGCGAGCGAATCGGGACGACGGCTGTTACCGAGGCGACCGGTGGGTCGGACCCGACGGGCATACGCACGTCATACCGAAAAGAAGGAAACGACTATATTCTCAACGGCCGAAAATGTTTCATTACCAACTCCCATATTGGTGACACCATTACCGTTCTGGCCAAGGATAATGAAAACCCCAAAGCCTTTTCGACGTTCGTTGTCGAAAGCGGAATGAAAGGATTCAAACCGACGCGGGAAGAGCACAAGCTCGGTATGCGGGGGTGTAATACCGGTGAATTGGCGTTCGAGAATTGCCGGGTCCCCGCCGAAAACCTGATCGGAGAGGAAGGAAAAGGGATGCGCGTCGCCCTGGGTGCCATCGGGGACGTGGGCAGAGGCGGCATGGTCGCCTGTGCCCTTGGTTTACAGGCCGCCTGCCTGGAAGCCGCGGTTAAATTCGCGAACGAGAGAGTTCTTTATGGAAAACCGATCAGCAATTTACAGACCATTCAGAACAAACTGGCGGACATGAAGATCGATCTGGAAGCAGGGCGGCTGCTGGGTTATCGCGCCGCCGCCATGCAGGACAGGGGCGAGAGATGCAGCAATGAATTCGCCGCAGCGAAATATTTTACAACAGAAGCGGCGCAGAGAGCCGCAAAAATGGCCGTTGACATCCACGGCGGTTACGGCTGCATGGAAGAATATGCCGTCAGCCGCTATTTGCGCGATGCCTTCGTCCTCGGCCCGTCTGCCGGGACTTCGGACATTATGAAGGTTATTGTCGCGCGATGGGTGCTTTCGTAGAACGCCTGCTTTTGATTTGTACGCTGCTGATAAAGGAAATACTGTCTCTGCGGTCAATATAAAAATTGCTCTATCGCCATCACTTGTTTTGCTCCGGGTTAGCCGGGTCAGGATTTTTACAATGTTCAAGATTGTCGTGTGCGTCAAAGCGGTTCCGGATCCCGGGAAATCCCACAAAATAAAAATTGATCCGGCCACCAAAACCCTCACGCGGTTTGAGGTTCCGCTGGTGCTGAATCTGTTGGACAAAAATGCCATGGAAGCGGCCCTTCAGCTCAAGGAACAGCTTGACGCGCACATAACCGTTCTCAGCATGGGACCGCCGGAGGCAGGCAATGTGGTCAGGGAATGTCTTGCCATGGGGGCCAACCAGGGATTTTTGCTCACCGATCGGGCTTTCGGCGGCGCGGACGCCTTTGCAACGGCGCGCACCCTTGCCGTGGGTATTGCGAAAATCGGCGCGTTTGATTTGATCCTCTGCGGCATGGCCAGCAGTGACGGCAGTACGGAGTGGGTCGGGCCCATGATGGCCACCTTTTTAGAGGTGCCCGTGGTCACCCGGGTCAACGAGATCGTTGAATCCGGCGGAGAATGGTGGAAAATAAAGGCGAGGCTGGAAAACGGGCACCGCCTGATGCGGGTCAAACTTCCAGCAGTCTTCACGGTGACCCGGGAGCTGAACACCCCTAGAGCGCTGAGCTTCTCAGGCATTGTCAAAGCCAGAAGCAAGGAGATAACCGAGTGGGGGATCCGGCACCTGGGCGTGTCAGAAGAAACGCTGGGGCAAAAGGGGTCGCCGACGATTGTTACAAATCTTGCCGCGGTCGACAGCAAACGAACCGTTGAATTCATTGCGGGCACGCGGGAAGAAAAAGCCGAACGGCTGGTCCAAAAACTGGCAGATGCCGGTGTAATATGAGAGGGTGATAAACCTGCAGCAGCTTTT
Organism: Pseudomonadota bacterium; assembly: GCA_043827325.1. Classification (GTDB taxonomy): domain Bacteria; phylum Desulfobacterota; class Desulfobacteria; order Desulfobacterales; family UBA11574; genus JBDRPF01. The sequence continues at coordinate 24,934 of JBDRPF010000091.1, forward strand.
TCATGAAAGGAAAACACTGACCATGGAAAAAACAATCGGTCCTGTTTGGGTCATCGCTGAACAGATCGACTGTCGGATACTCCCCGTCTCTTTCCAGCTCATCGGTCAGGCAAGGATACTGGCTGACGCGTTGAAAACTCCGGTGGAGGCCGTTCTTCTCGGAGACCGGATGGATGAGCAGTCCCGGCAGCTCTTTGCGGCCGGTGTCGACCGGGTGTATCTGGGCAACGCCCCGAGCCTGGCCTATTACCAGCCGGAAATTTACACCGACATGATTGTCGATCTCGCAAAAGAGCGCCGGCCGGAAATCGTACTGATCGGGTCGAGCGCCATGGGGACGGAGCTGGCACCGCTTGTGGCGGCAAGGCTCGGCACCGGTCTGGCGGCGCACTGCATCGATCTCGTGCTCGATGACAATCAATTTCTGGAGCAGAAAATACCTGCCTATGGCGGACTCATCTCGATTGTTTGTCCGGAAGAACGGCCCCAGATGGCAACGGTCGCAGCAGGGGTATTTCCCCATCCCGAACCGGATGAAACCCGAACGGGAGAGATTGTCCGGCTTGAAATCCCGGATCAGACCCATTGCCGGGTGCAGACCCTGGAAATCGTTCGTGAGGAACCCGAAGGTGTGCCCCTTGAATCCGCGTCCATCGTCGTGGCCGGCGGTGCGGGTGCCGGAGACCCGGAGGGATGGCGCATCATCGCGGAATTATCCAGAACCCTGAACGCGGCGTTGGGGTCTACCCGACCGGCGGTGGATGAAGGCTGGACGGCACTGGAAACCATGATCGGGCAGAGCGGGAAAATGGTTAGCCCGGAACTCTATATCGGCGTCGGACTGTCGGGTGAATTGCAGCACATGGTCGGCATTGCAGGAGCCAGGGTCATGGTGGCCATAAACAGCGATCCCGGAGCGCCGGTGTTCGAACAGGTGGATTACGGCATCGTCGATGACTGCCGGGAGTTTGTTCCGGTTCTTATTGATAAGATCAAGGAATACAGAGAAAGACGGGTTACCTGTTGAAGTTTTAATTCCCTAAGGCGCCACCCGACAGCATCATACTGTTTTTTTCATACGGTTGTTATTCGGGGGTGTGACCGTTCGTGTCGGCACTCTTTTTTCTGCTCCGGCGCCGGCCTCTTTTCTTGTGCGGTTTTTTTTGATCTGTTGAAGGCGTGGAATCGGTGTTTTCTTCCGGAGCAAATCCGAAAAAAGAACCGGGAAAAGTTCGGGTTTTGGATTTCTCCGCCGGTTTCTCCATCGGTTTCTCCATCGGTTTCCCAGCCGGTTTCTCCGGCGGTTGCCCCGTTGGTTTCTCCGGCGGTTGCCCCGTTGGTTTCTCCGGCGGTTGCCCTGCCGGTTTCTCCTTCGGTTTCCACGTTGGTTTTTCCTTCGATTTCCACGTCGGTTTCTCCGTCGGTTTCTCCTTCGGTTTCTCCGTTGGTTTCTCCGCCGGTTTCTCCGTTGGTTTCTCCGCCGGTTTCTCCGCCGGTTTCCGCGCGGTTTTTTTGGGGATGAGCTGTTTTTTCGCGGGCCCGGGCGCTCGTTTTCTCGCCGGTTTTTTACCCCTATCCTTTCGGGCTGAAGGGATCGGCCCGGACGTATCTTCCACAAACCAGGCGTCTTCCGGCCAAATTACCGGTATCTTGAAATTTAACATCTCTTCAATGGGTTCGAGGTGATAAACATATTTTTCACAGGCAAGCGATATGGCGATTCCGGTCTTTCCCGCCCTGGCGGTACGTCCGATACGGTGAATATAATTTTCCGGGTCCTGGGGCAGATCGTAGTTTATGACATGGCTGATGTCCTCAACGTGAATGCCGCGGGAAGCCACATCCGTGGCCACCAGAATCTTTATGGCACCGTCTTTGAATCGCTCCATGAGTCGAAAACGTTTACGTTGCGGCAAGTCGCCGGTGATGCCCTCGGCCGGCCAGCCGTTTCCTTTTAATTTGTGCGTGACCCACTCTACGCCCGCCTTGGTGTTGACAAATATCAGTATTCGATTCCATTCCTCTTTTTTCAGCAGGCCCAGTAAGAGCCGTAGCTTACTTTCCGATCCGACATGAAACAGAGACTGCTCGATTCCTTCCACGGTGACTTCTTCCGGCGTCACCGAAATAAATTCGGGCAGGTTCATGTATTCATAGGTAAGTTCCATGACGCGGTAGGAAAGGGTGGCTGAAAAAAGCATGGACTGTCTTTTTTCATAGTGCGGAAGCTTCCGAAGAATAAAGCGCATGTCCTTGGTAAAACCAAGGTCAAACAGACGATCGGCCTCATCGATGACCAGCATTTTAATGCCGGCAGTTTTAAAAATACCCTGTTTGAGATAATCGATGATTCGGCCGGGGGTGCATATGATAATGTCCACGCCCTGTCGCAGCGTTTCGGCCTGCTTGTGGTAGTCCACACCGCCGATGACCTGGGCCAGGCTCAATCCCGTGTGTCGACCCAGGGTTTCGGCCTCTTCGAATATCTGGAGGGCGAGTTCCCGGGTGGGAGCGGCAATGAGAGCTGACGGCAGTTTGGGGTCCCGATCGGAGAATTGCAAAAGCCGGGTGAAGACAGTTACCAAAAAGGCGGCTGTCTTTCCGGTGCCGGTCTGGGCTTGGCCTGCCACGTCCCGTCCCGTCAGTGAGATGGGCAGGACCTGGGCCTGTATCGGCGTACAGTATGAGAATTCTGTGTCGTTTAAACCGGCCAGAACCTCAGCAGGCAGTTCAAAGTCGCTGAATCGGGTTTGGGTCAGAAAATTCGGCTTTTCCGCCCGGGGCGTCGGCATCAGGGGGTCTGTATTTTCGGGCATTCTTGTCTTTCGCTCGATTAGGGTCATCGAAAATCGGTCAGGGACCAATACATTTTTAAATGGGAACAGTATAGCCGTTTTACAGAATTTTGCAAGTTAAACCGAGAATATGTTCTTTTCAGAAATTTTCAAGCCGTGACGCGAGTGATTTCCCCGGGCATGATATTTTGTAAAGCCCTCATTCAGGGTTAAAGGTTTTCCGGAAGGGTACGGTGCAGATATTTTGTAAGGTTGTTTGAACCGCGCCGGACTTTGTGGTAACAGATAACCGACTTGAGGGTGTCAACCTTTTCAATCGGCGAAGCCGATTTATATAGAATCGCGAAGCGATTCTATGTGTGGAGTGATAATATCTTATGAAAGAATTTTTCAAAGTGACGGAGTTACGGAAGGTGCTCGAGCTCGCTGCCGGTTTTCCGCGTGTTTCGACCGAAACGGTTGCGCTCGAGGAAACAACGGGGAGGATTCTCGCGGCAGATGTTGTTTCCGATGTGGACCTGCCGGACTTCACGCGATCCACCATGGACGGTTATGCTGTTCGGGCATCTTCGACGTTTGGTGCAACAGAAGGAAATCCCGCCTATCTCACGGTCGTGGGTTCAGTATCCATGGGGGAATCGCCTGACGTTACCGTTGGGGCGGGCGAGGCCGCCAGGATCTCAACCGGCGGGATGCTGCCGGAGGGCTCGGACAGTACGGTTATGATCGAGTACGCGGAGCCCATAGACGACACGACCATAGAAGTGTACAAAAGCGTAGCACCGGGCCAACATGTGCTCTTAAAGGGCGAGGACATTCGGAAAGGTGATGTCATGTTACGGTGCGGCCGGAAACTGAGACCTCAGGAAACCGGACTCCTGGCTGCATTCGGCAAGGTGACAGTCGTGGTGTATAAAAAACCGGTTATCGGCATCATTTCCACCGGGGACGAGGTTGTTCCTGCGAACGAGATCCCCGGTCGAGGGCGGATTCGGGACATCAACACGCACACGTTGTCCGGCCTTGTTGTCGAGGCCGGTGCGGTCCCCGTCACATACGGGATTGTGCGGGACAATTTCGATGTCCTTTTCGAAAAATGTTCACAGGCGCTCGAAGCGTCTGACATGGTCCTGATCTCCGGCGGGAGCTCCGTGGGCACCCGCGACTTTACCATCGAGGTTCTTTCCGCTCTGCCGGATGCCCATATTCTCGTGCACGGAATTCCCATAAGCCCGGGGAAGCCCACGATCCTGGCAAGGGCCCGGGACAGGGCTTTTTGGGGGCTGCCCGGGCATGTGGTGTCGGCCATGATCGTTTTTGACGTCGTTGTCCGGCCGTTCATCGAGCACATCGGGGGACGTTCTGCGGAAGATAAAAAAGAGATCCGGATTACCGCGCGCCTCAGCCGGAATGTGTCGTCCGCTCAGGGACGGACGGACTATGTCCGGGTAAAGCTGATTGAAAAGGACGGCTGCCTGTGGGCCGAACCGATTCTCGGCAAATCCGGCCTCATCAACACCATGGTGAAGGCGGACGGCCTGATCGAGATCGGGATGAACACGGAGGGGCTGGACAAGGGCGCCGATGTTGCCGTGAAGCTTCTGTAGACAGGCAACCGTTATTACCACGAAAGGAATGAATTATTACCACGAAGGACACGAAGAGGGGATCGTTTTTTGAAATTTGATGAATTGTCGAATCGTGTTATTGGAATAAAGCGAATGGTTTTATAATCACCTTAAACTCTTCGTGTCCTTCGTGGTAGAAAACACAACAAATCAAACGGGAAAAATTATGAGCAAAAAGCGACATATATATTTACAGATGAAGACACTCAAAGAGGCCCGGGAGATTCTTTTCGACCGGTTTCAGCTTTCCGGAACATTATCCGGTGAAACACTGCCGGTTCCGGAGGCCGTCGGTCGGGTCCTTGCGGAACCCGTGACCGCCAGGTTTTCATCCCCCAACTTTCATTCATCGGCCATGGACGGCATCGCCGTAAAGGCTGAAACGACCTATGGTGCCGCCGAAACACGGCCAAAGGAACTCATCGTCGGCAGAGATGCCCTTTACGTCAATACCGGGCATGTGATGCCGGAAGGCACCGATGCGGTGATCATGATAGAATATGTCAATGTTCTGGATGAAAAGCGCCTCGAGATCGAGGCCCCGGCATTTCCATGGCAGAATGTCCGGAAGGTGGGGGAAGATATTGTCGCAACAGAGCTTCTTTTTCCGCGGAACCACTCGGTCACGCCGTACTGTGTGGGTGCCCTGCTGTCCGCGGGTATTTTTTCGATCTCCGTGAGAAAAAAGCCGAACGTATTTATCCTTCCGGCCGGTTCGGAACTCGTCGACTGGCAGGAGGGTTCATTCAAGGGGCTTGAGCCCGGTCAGGTCATTGAAACAAACTCATTTGTCCTCGGGAAGCTCACCGAATCCTTCGGCGGTGTTTACACGCGCGGTGCGATGCTTAAGGATGATGTCGAACGCATAAAACAGGCGGTGGGCAACGCAGCCGCGGATGATTTTCAGATTGTCCTGATCCTCGGGGGGTCCTCCGCGGGGTCCGAAGATTATGCGAGGTCCGTCATCGAGGATCTGGGAGAGGTGTTTGTCCACGGTGTGACCATGATGCCGGGAAAACCGGTGATTATCGGAGCGGTTAACGGAAAACCCGTCTTTGGAATACCGGGCTACCCGGTGTCGGCGATCATGGCCTTTGAACAGTTCGTGGGCCCGTTGATATCCATGATGCTGGGGCAGGCGGAGCATGAAAGGTCCAAAATCGAGGTTGAACCCACACGAAAAATCGCATCGAAGCTCGGTGTGGAGGAATTTTTGCGTGTCAAGCTGGGCAGGGTCGGCGGCAGGGTCGTGGCGAACCCCCTACCCAGGGGCGCGGGGTGTATCACCTCTCTGACCGAAGCGGACGGAATCATCCGTATCCCCAACCACGTGGAAGGGCTGAACGCCCAGGAACCTGTGATTGCCGAGCTGCTTCGCCCGCTGTCTTCCATAGACAATACCATTGTCGTCGTCGGAAGTCACGACAACACGCTGGATGTCCTGGCCGATCAGTTAAAGGCGGGCCACCGAAATCTTACGCTTTCCTCGAGTCACGTCGGAAGCATGGGCGGGTTAATGGCCGTTAAAAAAGGGGTTTGCCACGTTGCCGGATCACATCTTCTGGATACGGAAGACGGATCGTACAATGTGTCCTACATTAAAAAACACCTGTCCGGTGTCGGGGTGAAGCTGGTGCATCTGGTATTTCGGGACCAGGGGCTGATTATCTCCAAAGGAAACCCGAAGGGAATCAAGGGCATCGAGGACCTCGGGCGCGATGACATCACCTTCATAAACCGCCAGGCGGGGTCCGGCACTCGAATTCTTCTTGATTACCGCCTGAAACAGCTGGGCATGGACCCCGGCACCCTAAAAGGATATGACAATGAAGAATTCACCCACATGGCCGTCGCCGTCGGCGTGCTCAGCGGCACGGCGGATGTGGGGCTGGGGATCTACGCTGCGGCCAGGGCGCTCAACCTGGATTTTATCCCCGTTGTCACCGAACAGTACGACCTGATCATCCCGGAAGTATTTTTCGAGTCGAAGAACATCGCGGTCCTGCTGGAAACCATAAACTCGGAGACTTTTAAAACGCGTGTCGAAGCGATGGGGGGCTACAGCACGGAAAAGACCGGAACGATTATAGAAATATAGATCCGCAGATTACGCGGATTTCACGGATTGTTCGAATAAGATTCTTAGCTCGAAAATTTCATGAAAATTTTCCGGCGCACTTTTGTTATAATAAAAACATCTAAATCATCTGCGATAATCAGCGTAATCTGCGGATAATAAATTGAATGACCATGCGATACCATTTGATAGACCATACCGCCGATTTCGGCATCCACGTGTTCGGTTCGGATTCAACGGACCTCTTCGCCAATGCCGCCCTTGCCGTGTTCGACCTGATCGCGGAGATGGACACGGTCGAGGGCCGGGACGCGCATACGGTGCAGATCACCGGGGCCGACTGGCCGGATCTCATGGTCAACTGGCTGAGAGAGCTTCTCTATTTCTGGTCGGGCAGGGGACTACTGGTCAAAGCGGTGGATATTCCGTCCATTTCGGAGCACAGGATATCCGCCCGAGTTTGGGCCGACCCGTACGATCCGGATCGCCATGTCGTCAAAACCGAAATCAAAGCGGTAACCTATCACCAGATCCAGGTGGAGAGCGGGCCTTCCGGGTGGGAGGCGAAAATTATTTTTGATGTTTAGGCGCTTAATAATTTATTTCTTGCATTTTATGGCAGAATTCCCCCCGCATACAAAAAAAGAAATGAAATAAACCGCAGAATATCGAAGTAAGGTGTTCTATAATATTATTTTGCAATGAAACCTGTAACCAGATAAGAATATTACCATGGAAATCAAACAAATCGATAAATACCGGTGGGAGATACCGAAAACCGGCGCCATGCGGGTCCACGGCGTTGTTTACGCGAACGCTTCCATGATGAAAGACTCCCAGCAGAAAGAACCCCTGAAGCAGGTGTCCAATGTCGCGACCCTGCCGGGTATTATAAAGGCATCCCTTGCCATGCCGGACATGCACTGGGGATATGGTTTCCCCATCGGCGGCGTGGCGGCCTTTGACCTGGAGTCGGGTATCATCTCTCCGGGCGGGGTGGGCTACGACATCAACTGCGGCGTCCGCCTGGCAACGACCTCCCTTGTTGAAAAGGAGCTGCGCCCGAAACTTGAGAATCTGGTCAACGCGCTTTTCCAGGAAATTCCTGCGGGCGTCGGCTCCAAGGGCGCCATCAAACTCTCGGTCAAGGAAGAGAAAAAGGTCCTTCAGATGGGCAGCAGATGGGCCGTTCAGCAGGGGTTTGGAGACGCGGCGGACCTGGAACATACCGAGGACGGCGGGTGCATGGAAAATGCGGACCCGGAAGTGCTCAGCGACAGGGCGCTGGAAAGGGGTCGCGATCAGCTCGGGACGCTGGGCTCCGGGAACCATTTCCTTGAAATCGGTGTCGTGGAAACGGTGTATGACCCGGAGGCTGCCCGGGCCTTTGGCATTTTTGAAGGCCAGGTAACCCTGATGCTCCACTCGGGGTCGCGGGGCCTGGGGTACCAGGTTTGCGACGATTCCCTGGCTTTCATGACAAAACATGTAAAAAAGTTGGGGTTTGAGTTGCCGGATCGGCAGCTCGCCTGCGCCCTGATTCAGTCTGAAGCCGGCAGGCGCTACTACAATGCCATGGCCTGCGCCGCCAACTATGCCTGGGCCAACAGGCAGATCATGATGCACCAGTCCAGGGAAATATTTCAGCGCGTGCTCGGTGTGGGGCCGAGAGATCTTGGCATGAAGCTGGTGTACGACGTGTGCCACAACATCGCAAAGCAGGAAGCGCACATGGTCGATGGAAAAATGCAAACGGTCTGTGTCCACAGAAAAGGTGCAACCCGCTCCTTCCCGCCGGGGCACTCGGCCCTGAGCGCCGACTATCGAAAGGTGGGACAGCCGGTGATCATTCCGGGGGACATGGGCACGGCCTCATATGTTCTGGTGGGTACGGAAAAGGCCATGGAAGAAACATTCGGATCGACCTGCCACGGTGCCGGACGGGTGTTGAGCAGAACCGCCGCGAAAAAGGCGAGCAGGGGAAGGGCCATACAGCGCGAACTCGAAGACAAGGGGATCCTTGTCCGGTGGACCGGAAGGTCCACGCTCGCAGAAGAACTTCCGGAAGCCTACAAGGACATTTCCGAGGTGGTTGACGTGGTGCACGGTGCGGGTATTTCAAAAAAGGTCGCGAAACTGAGGCCCATCGGTGTGGTCAAGGGATAATTGAGGGACCCTGCTCAGGGCAAGTGATTTCAGATAGTAAGGTGTCACTGATTTTTTAATGAGTGTATCGTATACTGGAATTTTCTGAGGCCGTTAGATTTGCGATTGGCTGATATAATCTTGAATTGTCATCCCCTGTCGAAAAACAATTGATGAAAGGCAGCTAATCTTCAATCAGCCTAAGCCGTGATATGTTGGAGATATCGCAAGTTTTAAAACGGAACCGAAACCGGTCATAAATTGCAGTAAACACAAGTTTTGAGTGGATAATCACAGCTTCCCATTAATGAAAAGTCGATAAGAAGGAAGCAGCTTTTAAAGGAATATTTATTTAATTTTTCTCGCCATAAAAATGAACTCAGGAGATAGGGCCGGAAATATCTTATAAAAGATTTTATTGAAAAGTGAAATTAATCCGTACCTACTCAATATTTTAAAATTCATATATTTGAAATGTTCTGTCTTTAACTTTTCTTTAACAGTTGAAGAACAAATTTAATTCATTTTCCGGTATAAGTGTCTGTAATCATTCAATGTGAAATTTTCTGAGTTCCGAAAGGTAGTGCCAAAGAAAGCGCATAAAAACGTTGACAATTAAGTATCTAAA